>JBODRP010000038.1:0-27909 GCA_050633005.1 Trichormus sp.
TAGATTTTGAAGTGGATATACTTCATGAGAATGGCAACATCATTAAATTATTAGAGTATGTTGCTCCACTATTTGACGAAGAAGGTAACACCAGAGGATGTATTGGCGCGTTTTTGAATATCACAGAACGCAAGCAAGCTGAAGAATTAGTCAGAAATCAACAACAGTGGTTGGAATATGTCTTAAACTTGATGCCGAGGCCATTATTATTTATTGAGCCGGGAACAGCAAGGGTAATATTTGCCAATCGTGCGGCTGATGAATTAGCTGGAGGTGAATTTCCCAAAGGTATACCAGCCGCAGATTATCATACCGCTTATTACTTTACCGATGCCGCAGGTAATCCCATTCCTAATGATCAAATGCCAGGGGTGCGGGTGGCTCGTGGAGAACGTTTAGAAGGTGAGGAAATAGACTGGCACACCCCCAAAGGTATCTTATCTATATTAGTATTTGCGGATACACTACCAGCCATGCACGGCTATCCAGCTACCTGTATTTTAGTATTTCAAGATATTACTAAACTCAAAGAAGCTGAAAAAGCCCTATCACTCAGTTATAAAAGACTGCAATTATTATTTAATACTGCTAGTCAATTATTATCTAGCACAGAACCATTAGCATTAATTGAGAGTTGCTTTCACAAACTAGCAGAACAAATAGAATTAGATGTTTACGTTAATTATTTAATAGCAGAGAATTGCCAGAAAATGCGTTTAGCTTCCTATAAAGGAATTTCCGCAGAAATAGCCCAAGAAATTGAGCATTTATCTCTAGGACAAGCCGTGTGTGGTGTTGTGGCTCAAGAATGTCAATCAATTTATCTTGAAAATGTACAGCAATCAACAGATCCCAAAACAGAATTACTCCGCTCTATTGATATTAAAGCCTATTATTGTTCCCCATTGATAGCCCAGGGGAAAGTTTTAGGAACTTTGAGTTTTGGTAGCCGCTCTCGCACTGCTTTCAGTGACAATCAAAAGGGAATGATGAAAGCAGTTTGTGATCAAATAGCAGTGGCAATGGAACGCACCGAATTAATTAGTTCTTTACAGCAGCAAACTGAACAGCTAACAACCGCCAATCGCATGAAAGATGAGTTTTTAGCTATACTTTCCCATGAATTGCGATCGCCCCTCAATGCTATCCTTGGTTGGTCACAACTGCTGCGAAGTCGCCAACTCAATCAAACTCAAATAGCTAAAGGCTTAGAAACCATCGAGCGCAACGCGAAAGCCCAAACCCAGTTAATTGAAGACTTACTAGATATCTCCCGGATGATTCGGGGTAAGTTGCGCCTCAATGTTTATACTTGTAATCTTGTTTCCATCATCGAATCAGCTATTGAAAATATTAAAATAGCCGCTCAAGCCAAAGCAATTAACTTGCAATTTTCCGTATTCCCTCAGTCACTAGAAAATACCCAATTCTTAATTTCCGGTGATTCTGAGCGATTACAACAAATTATTTGGAATCTCCTCTCAAATGCTATCAAATTTACCCCCCCAGATGGCAAAGTAGAAATTAAACTCTCCAAAGTTGAGGATGATAAACCAGATACAAAAACAACCTACGGCCAGATTCAAGTTATAGATACAGGCATTGGCATTAGTTCTAGTTTCTTACCCTACGTATTCGATCGCTTTCGTCAAGCCGACAGTTCCACCACCAGATCCCACGGTGGATTAGGATTAGGTTTAGCGATCGTCAGACACTTAGTAGAATTACATGGTGGCACAGTCCACGTAGAAAGTCCTGGAGAAGAACAAGGCGCAACCTTTACCGTCAAACTACCACTCCTCACCCCAAAAGAAACCACTGCAATTGAACCAGTCAGCCAATTAGCCTCCAATGCTTCCCCATTCGGTATGTGTCCTTCACTGTTAGGCATACGGGTGCTAGTAGTAGATGATGAACCGGATTCTCGTGATTTTGCCACCACAATATTAGAACAATGTCAAGCCCAAGTGCAAGCAGTTGATTCTGTGCCAGCCGCATTAGAAATGATTAGCCAGTGGCAACCAGATGTGTTAATTAGTGACATTGGTATGCCCCATGAAGACGGATACTCCCTCATCCGCAAAGTGCGATCGCTCCCTCCAGAACAAGGAGGTAAAATCCCCGCCGCCGCCCTCACAGCCTACGCCAGAGCCGAAGATCGCACCCGCGCCATGCAAGAAGGATATCAGCTACATTTACCCAAGCCAATTGAACCAGTTGAGTTAGCCACAGTAGTCGCCAGCCTCATAAAAAGAAGCAAGTAAACAGTTAATAGCCACTTGATAGCTATTCACCCAAAACTGATTTAACAAAAACTATTGTTTTTGCAATCGGACTAAAGTTTCATAAATTTGTTGTTTTAATCTATTATTGTTGGGAATTTCCATTGTGATCCTATTGAACCTGTCAATAGATAGCCCATGATTTTCGACAATTTCTTGAGAGCGTTTACAGTAATTAACTGCAATATTTCTAGCTCGATCGGGCAAGTTACTCATACTACTAGGTTCATTACAAACTATTTTAGGAACACTGCCATTCCCGACTATTTTTTTAATTTCTCCAAAAGCCTGTTGACGTGCAGGCTCCATTGCTAATAAAGCTTGAGCATAATTGGTAATTTCATTTTGATTAACAGAAAGATTTTGAGCATGAGCTTTGAAACTGAATGTACTCAAAACCAAACTAGTTGTAGTTATCAGTCCAAATAAGAAGCTATGAGTTATCCTCTTGTGCATACTTATTTGGAAAAACAAATTAATAGTCTTCATAGGATGTGACACAGAACCACGGCAAGGAGTATTACATGACTTTGAATTAGTTTAGAAGTGATAAGTTCCAGAGAACTTTGATCGCTTCGAGGATATTTATGATTAATTACGCCGACAGACTTGACATAGTTCTATGACTTTAGTTTGTAGCACAGATACATCTCCAGAGCCTTTTTTAAAAGTAAACTCTAACTCTAATAGAAGAGGTAAACAGGAAATTAGTTGCCGTAAAGAGAGGGATTGCACCTCTTGCTGTAAAAAATAGATCCGCTTAGGATTACCAACTTCAGCAGCTTTAGCGATCGCTTGGGGATTGCGTTCACCGCTTTCTAGCATCAACTTCACCCATAACCAAGTACGAAATTGACCGACAAGGGTAGCAATTATCCGTAATTCTGGCTCGGCAGCATTAACGAGATCCCCTAAAACTGTTAAAGCTTTAACGGTGTCCCCCGTTCTAATTGCTGCGGCTAGTTGCAGGCTATTTTGAGTAGTATTCCTTACTAAAAGCGTCACAGTATCTACATCTACAGGTTGATGGCTACCCTCAGCATAAAGACGTAATTTCTCTATTTCATTGTAAAGGAGTCGTGTATCATTACCTACAGCTTCTGCTAAAACTTCCGCAGACTTAGCAGTGAGTTTTACGCCCACGGTTTGCGCCGCTTGATTCACAGATTGTATCAGTAATTCTGTCTTCCAAGGTGGAATCAAGGGAAACTCACGGAACTCAGTAGCGTATTGTTTAATTAATTTCGTAGATTTTAGACGCTCATCTGGTTTTTGCCGGGAAGTCAGTAATAAATAGGAATTGTCAGGAATAACCGGTAAAGTCCGCGTCAGTTCTGCCAAGATATTTTCAGGACACTGCTGGCAAACAGTAGTATTGATCAGCCATACTAAACGCCCCCCAGTCCCAAAAGGTGGAGTCATGACTTGATTTAAAGCTGCCATAGGGGCATCAGCTTGATCGGAGAGAAACCCAGTATAGTTAAAACTAGTCCATAGAGGATCAAGAATGCGATCGCGCAATATTGCCACTGCCTTTTCTATGGCAAAATCATCCTCACCCCAGTAGAAGTAAATACTCATTAGTTAATTGTCAACCCTCAACCCTCATTTATAATCTATCCAGTGAGAGCGCGAGGCAACGAAGATTGGACGACAACTACCAAATTTATCTAAATCGGGTAGCAAGACTGACACTACCAGAAGCTTATAAATCTCAGGTGCAGAATATTCAGGAATCTTATAAATTTCAGCCATCTGGGGGAGCAAGAGTCGCAGTTAATTTTCCTGGTTATACCCTAATTACGCCACCGGCGGCGGAAGATTCGGAAAATTCGGCTTTTTACGCGACTTTACAAGGTTATCAACAGGAGATTTTACAATTACCTAGCAATCAAAATTTGCTTGTGCCTTTACCTGCGGAGAGTTTCCACTTAACCTTAGCCGATTTGATTTGGGATAGTGCTTATCGTCATGCTTGTGAGAAAAATCCCGAATTTGAGGAGCAATTACACTCCTGCATTACAGAAACATTTCAGCAATATCAAGAATCCTTGACACAACAGCGTCAGGCGATCGCCTGGCAAGTGCTAGGAATAGTCTTAATGCCTAGAGCTATAGGTGTATGTCTAGTCCCTAAAGATGAAAGCGGCTACGAACAAATTCTGAAATTTCGGCGCACAATTTATCAAAATCCCAAATTAATCGCCTTGGGAATTGAACAACACTATCATTTTACAGCCCATGTCACCTTGGGTTATTTCGGAGATATTTCACCAGATTTAGACAGAGTAAAATTCGCCGATGCACTCACACAATTAAATGAAAAATGGATGTTTAACCTACCAGAAATATCCATTCATCGTGTCGAACTGCGAAAATTCGACGATATGACCCGTTATTATCGAGAATCAGACTGGCCTAGTTTATCGTTTTAATCGATAGACAGGGGAGACAGGGGAAGGGGGACAGGGGAGAAAGGGTAGACTCTCATCTTGCACCTCGGTTAAAAACCGGGTTTCTTGCAAATCCCTCAGCTTAAAACCTTAATCTTTCGTTCAGAAACCCGGTTTTTTAGGGCTTTTTAGGGCTTGTTGAGAATGGTGCAAGATATAAGCCTCCCACGGGCGCGGTTAACGCTCCCGCAAAATATGAAACAAGCACATTTTGATGATATTTCTCAAAGCCTTACTGTATAAGGGTTTTAAAATGTGCAAGTTAGGAGTAGACAAGGGAAGGGAGACAAGGGGGACAAGAAATAATAATTCTTGTAGCTTTTTACCTTCCCTTTTATTACAAATTACGAATTACGTAAAGCCTGCGGCATAGCTGCGCTTAGAGCGGAGCGGGGCGGGAGCATCGTTACGAATTACGAATTAATTTGATCCTTGCACCCAATCCCCATTTTGATAAACCAAATAAATTGCTTCCAACAAAATATCTGGGTGAATATTGTTAGGTAAATAGTCTATATTCAAAATCTGTTTAACTTGTTCGCATAATTTTACAGATAATGAACTTCTTGCCTTGGCTGACATAGTACTACGTCTGTGTAAATATTCCCGAATTACCGCAAAATCATCAGGTAATAATCGTGATAAATCAGTAACTTGAATTAACTCCTGATATAGTGATTGAGCTTGTTCAGAAATCAAGATACTTGCTGATGTACTTGTTGTTTCAGCTTGAATGACAATTGTGCCTGCAACTAAATCACCAAGACGCTTTTCCCCACTACTAAACATAATTAATAAAGCTCCTATAAATAGAAACTCATCAAATGGTCTGAGGAGAGCGCGTAACGTTGCCTGCTGCATCCCAATGGGTCTACCATTATCACGAACTACACGGATTTTTGCAGCTTTTTTACCAGGAGTTTGACCTTGCCATAGAGTTTCAAAAAATACAAAATAGCCAGCGTAAATCACAAAGCTGACAATAAATGTAATGGCTAATAACCACACATCAACTTGAGAACCAAAAATTTGTTGCCAAAAATCTGATAATTGACCGACAATAACAGTCCAAGCAATTAAGAAAGTGATGAAAATCGTAGCTAGGGCTAAATAGTCAAGTAGCAACGCCCAAGCTCGATTACCAATACCTGCAAGGGTAAATTCTAACTCTACACTTTCTGGTGTGCGGTATTTAACACGGTTAAACAGGTGCATAATTTCAATTACCGAAATTTGGCCGTTAAAAGCGAAGCTTTACCCCATTAAGAATTACGAATTACGTAGCTTGCTTCTCGCTTTGCGAGTATTACGAATTAGCTTAAAATTCCCGTTCCCGTAATTTTAGCCCTAACCCTTCCCGGCGACTCCGCAAGTCGTAGTAAATCACAGCTTTAATTGACTGCCAAAATGGTAAAAAGGCTGCATTTAATAAGTATGCTAAAACAAATGTGACTAAATAAACTGCGGCTATAGAGTAAACAGCATTTACCGAACCACTGATAGCAGCTTCGATGGATTGTAATAATATAGGTTGGGTGACGCTTTGGGTAATTAGCTGAAAAACTAATTGGATGGGAAATGTAATTAACAAAGCTACAAATAATATTAAAACAATGCGCCAAGCATTATTTTGAGTTAATTCCCAACTGCGTCCAACTGTGGTAACTGCATCAAGGTTATTTTCTATTCCTATTAACACATCAGCAATTAAAAACTTAGCAGAAAACCATACAATAACAGTTAAGATGACAAAATATACCACGATAGTTAGCAGTATCGTAGCTAAATTAGGTTCTGTCCCTCCCAAGGCAACTTGAAATAATCCTAGGACAATTGCCCCAAATATAAAAAGGATGACAAAGACAGCCAAGAAAATCACAAATAATAACAGTGCATTCAAGACAAATGTCCATAATTTAGGATTTACTTGACTGCGAGCTATACTAACAGTTTCTGGTTGATTCACTAATTCGCCAAATGCTAACCTGGAAATAACTGAAGTGTTAACTAATGCTTTACCCAAACCATACAAGTAAGCAATTATTCCCACCACCACTAAAACTACCCAAATCCCAGGGGCATTATTATTAAAGCGAACATTCCAAAAACCTACTAAACCAGCACCGATGAAAAACAATAATGGCAAGAACAACCACAAAGATGCGATTAAAGCCACTAAAAAGTAATCCTTGAGATGAGAACGATAAAGTCGTATTCCTGCACTCACCACATTACCCACACTCAGTGGTTGCATGGGGCTAGGAGAACCAATATTGCCTGCCATAAGGTTGAGCCTTCCTTAAAATTACGGGTATGAATTTGAACCTATATTAAGGTACGTTAGAAGCTAATATGCCCAAAATTTATGAATATTCAACGTTGGATTGCTAGGCGAGAACCAAATTGGCAGCGTTTAGATACCTTACTCAGACAGTTAGAAAGCAAAGGCTTGAAGTCCCTGAAAGCCTCTGAGATTAGAGAAGTAGCAAGTTTATACCGTTCCGTGGTGGCTGATTTGGCACGCGCCCGTACTCAACAAGTGGGCAATATTTTGATCCATAATTTACAATCCTTAACAACCCGTGCCTATACACAAATTTATCAAGGTTCTCGTCGGCAGGAATGGCAAGCAGTATGGGACTTTTATCTTTGGGGATTTCCTGCAATTGTCCAAAAAACATTTCCCTATACTCTCACAGCAACAGCTTTGTTTTTTGTGGGGTTGCTAGTGGGGTGGTGGTATGCTTGGCAAGACCCGACTTTTATGTCGTTAATTGTGCCAGAAAGCTTAATTTCCCAAGTTAGAGATAAACATGAATTGTGGATGGGGTCAATTGTTGGCATTGAACCTTTAGCCTCTAGTGGCATCATGATTAACAATATCAAAGTTTCCTTTGCTGCCGTAGCTGGGGGGATTACAGCCGGAGCTTTGACGACCTATATCATGGTATTTAATGGGTTATTAATTGGTGCGATCGCTACCTTAGTGGGTCAAAATAATTTAGCTTATCCTTTTTGGGCTTTTGTCTTCCCCCACGGTGCTTTAGAGTTACCCGCTATCTTTTTTGCTGGTGGGGCTGGTTTATTATTAGCAAAAGCCATTTTATTTCCTGGTAAATATCGCCGGGGGGATGCCTTAAAATTTTATGCTGGTCAAGCAGTACAATTAGTGTTTGGCATTGTACCAATGTTAATCATTGCGGGAATTATTGAAGGGTTTATATCACCTAACCCTATAATTCCCGACCCAATAAAATATTTATTTGGGTTAGGATTATTTATAATTTTAGTCATATATTGCAACCGCAAAATTACATCACCCAATAGTTAGATTTATGAATTTTGAGTTTTGAATTTTTCCTGTACGGTTATTGCGATCGCTCTTGTTCATTAAACCGAACCTCTAGATATTTAAGAGTGATCTAGTGTGTTATTGAGGAAGCTTAAGACAAAGCTTTTTAACACTAAAAACTCAACTAAAAATATATTGCTGTCCTTTCAACTATAAAGCTGAAGATTACGCTTCCTAAAACCAAAATAGTGGATTTTTAGAGGTGATATTATGGCTCTTATTCGTTGGGAACCTTTCCGGGATATCGAACGCCTAGAACCATTTCGTGAAATTGATACCTTACAACGGCAAATGAATCGCCTGTTTGAAAGGTTAATGCCCACTGATGGCGGCGAAAGAACGGGATTTACATTCATGCCTGCTGCTGAACTTGAAGAAACAGACGATGCCATTCATCTAAAATTAGAAGTACCTGGTCTAGAATCCAAAGATATTAACGTAGAAGCTACACCCGACTCAATTTTAATTAGCGGTGAACGCAAATCTGAAACCAAAACTGAAGAAGGTGGTATGACTCGTTCTGAATTTCGCTACGGCAGATTCCAAAGAGAAATACCCTTACCTTGTCAAATTCAAAACGATAAAGTTCAAGCTGAATATAAAAATGGCATTCTGCGCTTAAATTTACCAAAAGCAGAATCCGAAAAACAAAAAGTTGTGAAAGTTAATCTCGGCTAATGTGAAAAACTAGCAGTAGTGGCGTGGCAAGCCTTAAATGATGGATTAGGCGTAGGTTGGGTTGAGGAACGAAACCCAACAGAATCTTGAAAGTGTTGGGTTTCCTAACGTCAACCCAACCTACATTTATTGCACTATTTTAGCCTTGACACGCTAGTAGGATATTTTGAATTTTGAATTGACCAGCACACCCCCAAAAAGAGGTAATTCCTATGGCAAAAGTAGTCGGTATTGATTTAGGGACAACCAACTCGTGTGTTGCTGTTATGGAAGGGGGACAACCAGCCGTTATTGCTAACGCAGAAGGACAAAGAATTACTCCCTCTGTGGTGGCATATACCAAAACTGGTGAACGTTTGGTAGGGCAAATTGCCCGACGGCAAGCTGTAATGAACCCAGAAAACACCTTTTATTCCGTCAAACGCTTCATTGGGCGCAAATTTGATGAAGTTACCCACGAAGCCACAGAGGTTTCCTATCGAGTTATGCGCGACAGTAACGGCAATGTGAAATTAGACTGTCCCGCCGTTAGTAAACAATTTGCACCGGAAGAAATTTCTGCCCAAGTGTTGCGGAAACTCGTAGACGACGCTAGCAAATATTTAGGAGAAAAAGTTACCCAAGCTGTCATTACAGTTCCCGCTTACTTCAACGACTCCCAACGCCAAGCTACTAAAGATGCTGGGAAAATCGCTGGTATAGAAGTTCTCCGCATCATTAACGAACCCACAGCCGCCGCCCTCGCCTATGGTTTGGATAAGAAGCAAAACGAAACTATTTTAGTATTTGACCTTGGTGGTGGAACTTTTGATGTTTCTATCTTAGAAGTAGGCGATGGTGTATTTGAGGTAAAATCCACCAGTGGGGATACCCATTTAGGTGGTGACGACTTTGATAAAAAGATTGTCGATTGGCTAGCTCATGAATTTCAGGCTAATGAAGGTGTAGACTTACGTAAAGACAAGCAAGCACTGCAAAGATTAACAGAAGCTGCCGAAAAAGCCAAAATTGAACTTTCTAGTGCGACTCAAACTAATATCAATCTCCCCTTTATCACAGCTACCCAAGCAGGGCCAAAACATCTAGATATGACCCTGACACGGGCGAGATTTGAGGAGATGTGTGCAGATTTGTTTGACCGTTGCCGCAAACCGGTACAACAAGCCTTGCAAGACGCGAAACTCTCCCATACTCAACTCGATGAAGTTGTATTAGTTGGTGGTTCGACTCGCATTCCGGCTGTGCAAGCATTAGTTCGCCAGATAACTGGCAAAGACCCATGTCAAGGGGTGAACCCGGATGAAGTGGTAGCAGTTGGTGCAGCTATTCAAGCGGGTGTGCTATCTGGTGAAGTTAAAGATATCTTGTTGTTGGATGTAACTCCCTTGTCCTTGGGTGTAGAAACTCTCGGCGGTGTGATGACGAAGATTATTGAGCGTAACACTACTATCCCAGTGAAAAAATCGGAAGTCTTTTCTACTGCTGTTGATGGACAAACAAACGTAGAAATTCACGTTTTGCAAGGGGAACGAGAATTAGCTCAAAATAACAAGAGTTTAGGTAACTTCCGTTTAGATGGCATTCCTCCAGCACCTAGAGGTGTACCACAAATTGAGGTAACTTTTGATATTGATGCCAATGGGATTCTTTCAGTGACGGCAAAAGACCGGGCAACCAACAAACAGCAGTCAATTTCGATTACTGGTGCTTCTACCTTAGATAAAAGCGATGTAGAACGCATGGTTAAGGATGCAGAAGCCCACGCCGCCGAAGACCACCAACGCCGGGAACAAATAGACACCAAGAATTTAGCAGATTCTTTAGTTTATCAAGCAGAAAAACAACTGCGAGATTTAGGTGATAAAGTGAATGCTAGCGATCGCATTCGAGTAGAAGGGTTAATCAATGATTTACGCGAGGCGATTAACCAAGAGAATTTTGAAGGCATGAAGTCTTTAACTAACGACTTGCAACAAGCTTTAATGCAAGTAGGGAGTGCTGTTTATGCTCAAGCCGCAGGAACAACTTCAGGCGGCACACCCCCAGGTGAACAAAGAGGCGATGGGGAAGATGTGATTGATGCTGACTTTGTAGAAAGTAAATAGTGGGTGATGAATGCTGTCCTTATCAGCATGGTGTTTGTCTGGTGCTGAGTAGAAATACTTTACTCAGCACTTTAATGTCTTTAATTTTGTAGCTTTAGCTTCCCGCAGGGTATTTTGAATTGTTAATCATGTTGTGAGTATCAGCCATTTTTGATGCCATCCTGCGATGGGCATAAAAGTCTATCCAGAAAAGTACAATGTAAACACTACAGTGTGTTTGTGTATAAATCTTTGTAAAGAAACTTTTCAACTGACTGATATATAAATTTTTGGTGTTTAATTCCTCAAAAATATGGAAATAAATAGTACCTAGATGTCGATAATGAAATATATGCTAATAAGACAAGCAATTGATTGTTCCTAGTTTCTACTATGGCAACGCCAGCTGATGCAAATCCAGTAGACAACTAAACACACACGGATCTAAGATTGTTTGCTTGAATAGCTATATTGAGAGAATTGCAATTCCCCTTTTTTGATTATGACCAGTAAGCTAATTGATGTTAGAGAATATACTGTTAAAGCCCACAAAAGGCTGATTCATACTCGCGTGTTTAATTTTGTTTGTAAAGAATGCAACGAAGCTACAAAACGCGAAACTTTTGGCCCCCGTCCTTTATATTGTGAGAGATGTCGCCCACCACAACCACCGAAAAAATCTCAGCAGCCATCTCACAAAGCTAAACCTCGGCCAATGTCTTATAAAAGTGATACCGATTTGGGTTGATGTAAAACTAAATGATGAATTATCAATTGCAATTAGAACCCCCTCCCCAAGACTTCGTTTCTCCATTGTTGGAACTACGAGACTATTATGCTCGCCTTGTAGAAGAGTACGAAACTTTGTATACACAGGCAAAATCACAACTTGATCATGTACAAGCTTTATTATCTACTTGGTCTGCGGATACAGATACAAGTACAAGTGGTCAAGTGGCAACTCTGGAAGCTAGACAAGAAGTATCCACCCCATCCCAAAAGGAGTCTTTGTTATCTCTATCTGATAGAGTTTCCCCTAGTCCTATTCAATCGGTAGAATCTACTCAAGATAATACCCCTAGTTCACAAACTCTGGAAATCAAAGAACCTCTGAGTACGGTAACAGATAAGCAAAAGGCTCTAACTAAGATCACAGCCGAAAGCATTAAGGGAATTGACTTTCCCATGCTATCTGAGTATCACTCTATGAGTCGGATGGATGCTATTTCCAAACTATTGCAAGAACATCTGGGGGCAGTCTGTCATATAGATTTTATTGTGCGATCGCTCTATGGTGAATTAGACCCACACATATTTAAGGTAGTTAAAGGTAGAGTCCAGTCTTCCCTCACCCAAGGTAGAGAAAAAAAAGCCTGGTTTGGCATACCTGACGAGCCTGGGTGTTACACCTTAGATTTAAGTTTAGTAACTTCCAATCGCACTCATACTTACTCTCGCAATGGGAAAAATAGGAAGAAGCCATCTCTGCCAGTACCTAAAACTAGAGTCGTGCCAATGTTAAAACCCTATGAAGGTCAATTTTTAATTGATGCACTGACTGCTTTCTTTCGACACAACCCAGGGAAAGTTTTTAGTGTGGCAGAAGTCATCACAGGACTTTATGGACACATCGATGCTGAGGATCATAGAGAAGTCAAAAGCAAGGTATTAAATGAATTATCAAGGGGTTATCGCATAGGTAGGTTTGATAGAATCCCCAAAAAAGTCGGCTTTTATACCTTAGATTTGGAGTTAGCCGCTAGTTCGGGATGAGGATGAGAGGGCGGGGAGCAGGGGGCAGGGGGCAGGCTTGCCCTGAGCGCAGTCGTAAAGCCTGCGGCATAGCTTCTCCTGTCGGAGAGGCTGCGCCAACGCTTAAGGCGCAGCCTCTGTCTACGACACGCTCCGCGAACGCAGAGAAGGGGAGACAAGGTAGAGAGGGGAAAATTCACTTCCCCTACACCCCTACACACCAGTATCATAAGTACATTTCATCAAACTGGGGCGATCGCACCTCGAATTTTACCCCAGGGCGATCGCTAGTATGATCTAAACCCAGGGGCTTCCACGGCGCGATGACTTTGGTGAACAATCACCAACCTAGAAGGTCGGTAACTATGTCAAAATAATTAGGCTGTCGCATCATCAAGATAATTTCTGTGACTACCACTCCTCTGTCTCCAAATTCTCCCTCTACTACCTCATTTCCCGATACACAAGGACGTTTTGGACGCTTTGGCGGAAAGTACGTCCCAGAAACGCTAATGCCTGCTTTATCGGAATTAGAAGTAGCTTATCAGCAATACCGTCACGACTCCAATTTTCAAGCAGAACTACAACAACTTCTTAAAGACTATGTAGGACGCGCCACACCGTTGTATTTTGCTGAACGTCTGACTGCTCATTATGCCCGTCCAGATGGCACAGGGGCGCAAATTTACTTGAAGCGTGAAGATTTAAATCATACAGGAGCGCACAAAATTAATAATGCGCTTGGCCAGGTATTATTGGCCAAGCGCATGGGTAAGCAGCGCATTATTGCTGAAACAGGCGCAGGACAACACGGTGTTGCTACTGCTACGGTTTGCGCTCGCTTTGGGTTGTCATGTGTAATTTACATGGGTGTTCATGACATGGAACGCCAGGCGTTAAATGTCTTTAGAATGCGGCTGATGGGTGCGGAAGTGCGTCCTGTGGCAGCCGGTACAGGCACTCTCAAAGATGCTACCTCTGAGGCTATTCGGGATTGGGTGACGAATGTGGAAACCACACATTACATTTTAGGGTCGGTAGCTGGCCCCCATCCATACCCGATGATGGTGCGTGATTTTCATGCGGTCATTGGTCAAGAAACTCGCGCTCAAGCCGTAGAAAAATGGGGTGGTTTACCTGATATTCTCATGGCTTGTGTGGGTGGTGGTTCTAATGCAATGGGGTTATTCCACGAATTTGTGCATGAGCCGTCTGTGAGGTTGATAGGAGTAGAAGCGGCTGGAGAAGGTGTCAACACAGAAAAACACGCTGCTACCTTGACAAAAGGACGTGTTGGTGTATTGCATGGAGCGATGAGTTACCTGTTGCAAGATGAAGATGGACAGGTGACAGAAGCACACTCAATTAGTGCAGGGTTAGATTATCCTGGTGTTGGCCCTGAACACAGCTATTTAAAGGATATAGGTCGGGGTGAATATTATAGTGTGACTGATGCCGAAGCTTTGGCAGCATTCCAAAGATTATCTAAATTGGAAGGAATTATACCAGCTTTGGAAACATCCCATGCGATCGCCTATCTAGAAACTCTATGTCCCCAACTGAGCGGTAGTCCCCGAATTATCATTAACTGCTCTGGACGTGGTGATAAGGATGTACAAACCGTAGCAAAGTTTCTCAATCCTCAATAAAACTCTGCCTACCTCTAGGGTTTGTAGTCAGAACTTTAGTTGTCAAAAAAGGACTAAAGTCCTTACTACAAACTCCTGAGAGGGTGACAAGGCAACTCTAAGCTGTCTGGGAAACGCTCCGCGAACGTAGAGAAAAGAAGCCCATTACGAATTACGTAAAGCCTGCGGCATAGCTGCGCTTAGAGCGGAGCGGGGCGGGAGCATCGTTACGAATTGATATTACTTTACTCTGTCGTAATATTTACATTAATTAACTAGTTGTTTGTTATATATATGTGATAAATGGGATTAATAATAAAATGAAAAATTTTGTTGTTGTCCCTCAACTTATGCAATATCCATTGGAGCTTACCTTTAAACTTTGGGCATTAGCACCACAAATATCTGTTGCTGATTCTCAAAATAATTTGGTTTTTTACGTTAAACAAAAATTATTTAAACTTAAGGAAGCGATTACTATTTTTGGGGATACGGAACGTACTCGCCCTTTATACTATATTAAAGCCGATCGCATTATTGATTTCTCAGCTCGTTATGACTTCACTGACAGTAATGGTAATTATGTTGGTGCAGTTAAACGCCGGGGCTTAAAATCCTTGTGGAAAGCCCGTTATGACATCTTTGACGGGGAAGCAACTAATCTGAGTATTCAAGAGCAAAATCCCTGGGTGAAGGTTGCAGACGCACTGTTGGCAGAAATACCAATTTTGGGTTTATTCACTGGTTATGTATTTAATCCTGTCTATTTAGTTAGTCGGGCTGATGGTACTGTGGTGATGCGGTTAGAAAAAATCCCAACCTTCCTATCTAGAAAATTTATTATTAAACCTGTAGATCAACTGAGCGATCGTGAAGAAAAACAAGTTTTATTAAGCTTAATTATGATGCTGTTACTAGAACGGCATCGTGGTTAGTTGCAGCAAGTCAAAAGTCAAAAGCAGCAAAATTTTTAACTTTTGACTTTTAACTTTTTGGTAAACTAACCAATTAACTTTTGCCAAGTTGCTGGGCCGATAATTGCATCAGGCACTAACCCATTTTCTCTTTGAAACTTCTTAATTCCTGCTTCTGTTTGTGGGCCAAAAATACCGTCAGGATCTGCACCTACTCGATATTGTATATATCTGACTACTGGGCCACCACCATGAGAACGTCTGATGATGCGTTTGGCTAAAATTTGATTAATGATACTCCAAGTACTTTCGCCTACAATCCCAGTTTGTTCAATACCAACAATTCGTTGAAACTTCTCTATAGCATATTTTGTTTCTGTGTTAAGTTGATTATTTTGAGCTAGTGGCTTACCATTCCTATCAGTAATTTTGAGACGATTTAAAGACGTTTGTAGTCTCATGACACTAGTATCTATATTCTGTTCTTCATCAGGAACAGCATTTACAGGGACACTAGGGAGTTTACCTGTCAACCCTTTGACAATTGCATTTGCTGTTGCTTCAGCATCAAAGATATTCATATCTTTTTGTGAATCAATGAAGCAACACTCTACAAGAATTGACGGCATATTTGTATTTCGCAACACAAATAAGTGAGAACCATTCTTAACCCCACGGTTAAAAAATCCTAATTTAACAATTTCATTTAATACGGGTTGAGCAATTCTTCTACCTGAATCACTTGCGGCAAAGACCTCTGTCCCGTTCGCTTGTCCATTAAAAGCATTAAAATGGATTGACACAAAGACTTCTACTCTAGCGGCATTAGCTTTGTTACATCTTTGTGAGAGGGAATCTCTAACTGAACTAGACTTGTCAGGCTTACAGGGTATCACTTCGTGTCCTAAAGCTTGTAACTTAGATATTACTCTATTACCAACATCTACAACTAAATTATCTTCAAATTTTATACCTCTAGCTCCAGTATCTGGTGGGGAATTATGCCCAATATCAATGCCATATTTCATATCTTAATCCTCAAATGATTTTTGCAATAGTCCTAATGCTGTTGATGGGCAATTTTGACATTGTGCCATTGCTACAACAACAACATTGAACAATATATTACTGAGAAAAATTTGATTTACCAAGTTCGTATTTTAACAAAATATATTTGCACCAACATCCTTAGTAAAAATCTACTTCATAACCAAGCGATCGCCTCCATCAGTGTGTGTTGGTTTGAGCTTTGACAGCAGCAGCCCCGCGCTCTATCCGTAGCTTGCTTCCCGAAGGCTAGGATGAGCATCGGGACGCGAGTTTTTTCTCCCTATTCACTTGGCTTCTGTGAAGCAAACACACACCATATTACAAACACTGTTAAACCTAGATAGGTTGAAACGGTTAACCATTCTTCCCAGCTACCAGATAGATTATTCATCAGTAAAAATCCAGTAAATAACCAAAAATCCTCCTTCATTCTCCAGTCTACGCGTTTATACTCACAGTAGATTCCTGGATTGATTTTCCCAAAAAATTTTGCTACTTTTCCGGAAATCCTCAAAATGCAGTGGTATTACCTATTAGTACAGCTAAGTACAACGGTTTATACAGAAACTTTATATTGAACCCTTTGGGGAATATATCCCCTTCACAATCATCAAAAGCTCGGTAATTACAACCGGGCTTTTGAATTATTGGGGAGCGGGGTGTAGGGGTGTAGGGGTTTAGGGGTGTAGGGGTTTAGGGGTTTAGGGGGCAGGGAACAGGGAGTAGGGGGAGACAAGGTAGACAAGGGAGACAAGGGAGACAAGGGAGAAATATCCAATGCCCCATGCCCAATGCCCCATACCCTATTCCCAATGCCCAATGCCCAATGCCCAATTACAAATTATTAAATCCAAGAACTAAACCACATCCGCAGTCTATAACCTTCAGGAGAAAGCGGTAAACCTAAATAAATGGGCATCCAGAAGACAAAAGCAGCAATAATGAGAAAAGAAATAGTGATACCTACAGATCGCAGTGAGCGATGGTAACTGTGTAGACATTGATCTACAAACCAAGCGATCGCTAAAAATGCAAATACTACAGAGGTCATGTAGTGATAGATAAAAACACACCTTGTAACTTTTACCCAAGGTAGTAAATTAACGGCGTAATTTAAGACTAAAAATAAAGCTATCCAACTATCAATACCAATGTTTTCAGGTAGCGACACCTCTCTTTTTTGCAATACAGAAATCACTACTGGCGTTAATAGCATCCCCAACAGAAATAATATAGAGATAAAGCCAAACCACCACAAAAAAGGATTTCCCATAGCATGAACGTCATAAATAACTTTTCCTGCATTACGAGGTAAAGGCGGCCCGAATACAGGTAAAGGATCGGTGACACTTTGGGCTGTTTGATAATAATAAGCCATCGGTCGAGTTAGTAATGGCCATTTGTACCAAGCAGCACAATAAGGATGCACTGTAGGAGAATTACCGCCTAGTTTTTCGTGAAATCCTAAAATTTCTTTGTGTATCTCTATAAATCCATATTTGGGATTGATTTGTAGGTGAGGAATCCACAGCAGACTATAGACAGCAACGGGAATAATTCCTAAAAATAATATTAATTGCCAAAAGTTAATTTGTGTCAGATTTTGTAATGGTAAATGTTGGGAAATATTAATTAAATCCTGGTTAGATGAATTATTGCTATTAAACGTCAATGCTTGTTTGATAATCTCTCTAGCTTGTTCTTTATGTGTCAGTAATTGGTATAGCCAAGCAAAACTCCAGATAACATATATGCCAAATAATGAAAATAGCCCGTTCCATTTAGTAGCACAGGAAGCACCAAAAGCTATACCTGCAAAGAGAAAATACAATTGACGTTGTTGTTGCTTGGCTAACCCTAATAAAAACAATAATTGACCTAATAAACTAAATAAAACTATATAAATGTTAATTAAAGCATAGCGAGATTCAACAATAAATATCCCATCCAAGGCAGTGAATAAACCTGCTAATAAAGCAAAACTGCGGCGGTAACTTAATTGATAGGCAATATGAGCTACAATCAGAGGGATAAACGAGCCAGATAGAGCATTTATCCAACGATAACTCCAAGGCGATCGCAAAGCACCAGTAAGTCCATTGACAGGTTCTTGCCAAAAAGGAAAATGACTACTAAGCCACATTCCCAAGGCAATCATATACTTACCTAAAGGTGGATGACCATCAAAAAACGGTGTCTGGGTAAGATAGTTATTACCAAACTTGGCGTAATAAATCTCATCAAATACCAAGGTATTAAATCTATCTAATCCCCAAAACCTGAAGGTGAGAGACAGTAAAAATATCCCCACCAACCCCATGCGATACAAATTCTTAGTCATTACTCATTAGTTATTAATCACTCTTGAGTTGCTTCATTAAGTTTCGTAGTAAGGAGTTTAGTCCTTAATCATCCTGTCGATATGTCATCAGCTACCCACTACGAACTATAGTTTATCTATTTTCTTACACTTTTCCAGGTACTACTGTTGAAGACACCGCTAATGTCCCAAGTACCGGATTGGCCTGTACCTGTACCATTGTAACCAGTATCTCCGTATGATTATGGTGCATTACGGCAATTTATACTGTCGCTCATACTCAAATCCTCACATTGCCGTAACACACCCTACTTAATATTTGCTAACACCCGCAAATCCTCACATTGCCGTAACACACCATACTTAATAATGTTGCTTGCAAGCTGCTAGCTATTATCAGGACTTATACCTGATAACTGATAGCTTGTTTAACTATTACTAACCACACCCAAGATATTCAACGGTAAAATCTTCAGATAATCTAAAGCTTGCTCGATCACTGAAGCATCTGTCTTGCTGATTCTTACTACCATCAAAACGCCATCTGTATGAGGTGATATAACACTAACATCAGATAGTCCAAAGAAGTGAGGAGCATCATAAATTACTAAATCATAATCATTCTGAAAATCTGTCATTAATTGCCTCATTTTCTCAGAAGCAAGTAACTTGATCGGATCATCAGGTGCTGGCCCGGCAGTGATCAAAGATAACTGCTCCATAGAGGGTAGTTTCTGAATGACTTCACTGACTGGTAAATTTGTCGATAGTAGACTACTCAATCCCCATAGATTTTTTAAATTGGCTAAGTTGTGAATCATGGGTTGGCGGATGTTAGCATCTACAAGTAGTACTCGCAATCCCATTGCTGTAGCTGTTTGAGCTAGATAAAAAGCGACTATAGACTTGCCATCACCAGCCATCACTGAGCTGATAACTAAAGAGCGTATTTGGGAATTAGGTTTAATTTGTTGAATATTTGTATAAAGAAATCTTAAAGCATCTAAAAAATCGTTGGAATAACTGCTATATTCTTGTGCGATCGCTACGTTTGTATCTTCACTATCTTCTAGTGACGGATTTAATATTTTCAGTTGAGGAAACTTGGATTTGTTAGTACGGGCTTGAATGGCTTTGACTTCATTATCAAACGGAACATTGCCTAACAAGGGGAAATTTACCTTCTTTTTCAGCTTCAGTACACTATGATAAGTGTTGTCTGTTTTCTCCAGTAAAATAGCAACTCCTAGACCAGCCGCGATACTCCCAAATAGCCCCATAATTAAATTACGTAATCTGTTAGCACCAGAAATCAACTTTGGCTGACTAGGTGGTTGAACTAACTGCCAACCCAACTCTGTTTGCGATATTTGAATTTGCAAAGTTTCGCGGGTTGATAAAAAACGATTCAGACTTTCATTAGCAAACTGTAATTTACGCTGAATTTCTGTATATCTGCGTATCAATATTGGTACTTGTTTACGTTGTTTTTCGAGTTCCTCGGCTACTTGTGTAACTTCTTGCCTTTGTACTTCTAAAGCTTGAACCTGAGTATTTAACTGTGCTGCTCTCACATCCAAAAAACGCTTTTCTTCCTGCAACAATACTGGCAACAAATTGTCTCTTTTTTCCTTCAAAGTTTTCAACTTAGGGTTTGCTTCCTGCAACAGTGTTGATTCTGTGGCGATTAAAGTATCTAATTGTGTTACTTGACCTAAAAGTTGCTGATACAAAGAAGCATCATTAAGTACTGTTTTTCTACCCTTTTCTGTCTGTAGTAGAGTTAATTGATCACGCAGTTGAGTTAATTGTAAATCAATGCTTTGCTTTGTGCCAGCTAAAGAATTGGCTTGTTGATCCAATGAACTTCCATAAGTTTCTGGATTATTAAAATTATATTTTTGACGGAAAAATTGCAGTTCTTGCTGGATTTGATCAACTCGGTTTTGGATAGATGGTAACTGGTCGTTAATAAATTTAATTCCTTGACGCAATTTAGTCTGCCGTCTTTCTTGACTATATTCTAAATAGTCTTTTGACAGTAGCTCTAGTACTTTTGTCACTTCATTGGGATCATTGCTGCGATATCTTGTCTCTATAATTTTAGTTTCTCCTACCCGATTAATAGTTAGAGATTCGATGAGGGATGGATAGGAAACATTTGGATAGGAAGTTCTCAATTGCTGGAGTGTATTTCGCATCACTTCAGGACTTTTGAGAACTAGAATTTGGCTATCATAATCTAGTTGTGAATTGTTTGCATTTTTCTCTTGAACAACAGTTACTACATCGCTATCACTACTAACTGGTTCGACTAACATGAAAAAATTGCTTTCATATTCTATTTTTGGCTTACTGAGGAAAACGTTGATAGATACAGCTACCATCACAGTCACAGATACACCGACTATAACTAGCGATCGCCTTTTGACTACGTTTAGCCAATCCCGGATACTAAAATTTTCTTGTTCTTCCTCACTCCAGGGAACAGCAACTGGTTGAGGTTGAGGTAATAAAGGTTGAGATGTCCCATTCTGTTCAACGTTGACGATTTGGTAAGGTTGGTTACTCATTATGTTTTAATTGTTTGTCATAAAATTGCTACAATGCCTTACACATAAAGTGTATCTAAGTACTCAGGCAGAATTAATTACACACATTGTTTTCCTGTTGCCTTTTGCCTCAAGCTTCTTCCCTGCCTTAACGAATGAATTTAATTGTGTCTAACTACTTATCTCAATGATCACTTTTTCTTACCCATGAGCCAAGACACTGCTTTAAGCACAGGGAAAGTGATTTAATATACTTATTACTGGTGGAAGTTTTACAACACTAAATCAGCCTCATCTACTACAAAAATCGTAATTTACATAACACCCTTGTATTATAAAGATTTCGTTATTGTATTTGTATATTACCTGTGGTATCAGACCACAATCCAGCGCGTTTGAAAAAAAAAGAAAAATCGTGGTAGACCTATTAAAATCTCGTTTCCACGTTTCCAAGAGGAACGTTGTTTCGCTTGGTTTCAACGAAAATACCGCAGGCTTGTTGTTCGATGGGAGAGGATTGCTGCTTGTTTCAATGCTCTTGTTTCTCTTGCTACAATTCAGAGCCTATTTATAAAGTAAATATATAAGTAGGGCGTGTTACGGCAGTGTGAGGATTTGAGTATCAGCGAAAGTATGAATTGCCGTAACGCACCATAATCACACGGTGCGTTACGCGTTGCTTTAACGCACCCTACAATTTAAGCTTTACTTGATAAATCATCTCTCATATCTGGATTAACAGGATTTTATTAGTGGGATAGGTTCATTGAATCTGATACGGTGGCTATTTGGATTATATTTTTAATTTTTTGAGAGGAAATTATTTTATAAAGAAAGTTTGGAAAAAGCTTAGATGAAAATAAAGTTTATATGAAGAATACACATCAAGCTAAAAACATGGTATCTTAAAATTCGTAATTACACTTAAGTAAATCCAAGAATATTCGGAGTGCAAATAAGTATCATAATCTACAGTAAATAATTAGCTAAGTGAAAATAACACTCTAAGTAGAAGTAATAGATTCAGAAAAATAGTCATCCTAACTTAATGAATGTCGGCTTCTACACTTAAATAGAGTTATTGCAGTATCAAATAGTGATTGGTTTGGATATTGGTAACTAAATTAATCCACCAGACTAAATTAATCCACCAGAATAACTTTCACAGAGGTGATTATTTGTCAGAATTTGCATTACCAACCGCCCGAATCTTATCTAGAGGTAGGCTGAAAATCGTCAAATATTTGACTCTAAGAGCGAGCCTCTTGCTCTCTAGCGAATGTCCATCATCATTGCTTTTGTATTTATCCGTTGTGTTCCCAAAGTTAAAAAAAGTACAAAATCGGAATTATTAGCTAGAGACATTGCTGAGATACAGCCACACAGGTAAGATTTAGATGTTTTTACTGGCATCTCGTAAATTCATCAACCTCAGTAATTAAAACTAAATTTACAAAACGCAACTCAGGAAAATGGCGATATCTATGTAATGGCTTGAGTAATGGCTTGAGCAGTTTGCTAGTGTGTTCAAAAAAACTTGTAATTTGTCAAATAGGACAAAGCCGATGAAACTAAATG
This sequence comes from Trichormus sp., assembly GCA_050633005.1. Classification (GTDB taxonomy): domain Bacteria; phylum Cyanobacteriota; class Cyanobacteriia; order Cyanobacteriales; family Nostocaceae; genus Trichormus. The sequence continues at coordinate 22,644 of JBODRP010000038.1, forward strand.
AATGGATTAATAAAAAATTTGTACAATCGGTTTCCACACCTATAGAAGCTGAATATGCACATCCTACTATAAAAACCTCCAAACTAATTAAATTGTGTGTTGTTAATCAATTTTTTCCTCCAGATTATGCTCCTACAGGACAGTTGATTGAGGAACTAGTGAAACAGCTAGGGCAACAAGGAGTAAATATTGAGGTATTTACGAGTCAACCTGGCTATGCGTTTGAATCTCAGACAGCTCCAGGAATTGAGTGGGTAGACAGAATCAGAATACGGAGATCCCGTACTGCTCAACTGTGGTCAGGGAGGATTCGTGGTAAAGCTGTTAATGGTGTCCTATATACCTTACGGGCTTTACTACATCTGTTCAGAGCGTGGCGGCGTAACAACATATTATTAGTCACTACAGCTCCTCCATTTTTGCCAGTTATAGGATATTTAGCATATTTACTGTTTCGATTACCTTATGTCTGCATAGTTTATGATCTATATCCAGATATTGCGATCGCTCTTGGGGTAGTTTCCCAGAGCAGTTGGTTGGTGCGTTTATGGAATGGAATTAACAAACGAGTTTGGTTAAACTCTCAAGGCATTGTCGTACTTAGCCCAGCGATGAAGCAACGCATAGTAGGACATTGCCCTGAAGTTGCTGATAAAGTTTCAGTTATACATAGCTGGGCTAACCCAGAAGCGATTGTACCAATTCCTAAGGACGAAAACTGGTTTGCTTATGAGCATGGTTTGGTAAATAAATTTACCGTACTGTATTCTGGAAATATGGGTCGCTGCCATGATATTGAGACAATGTTAGAAGCTGCCAAACAATTACAGGATGAACCAATTCAGTTTGTCTGCATTGGTGGTGGGGCTAAACGCAAGGAATTAATCAACAAGGTAAATCAATTAGGGTTGAACAATTTTACTTTCTTACCTTATCAAGATAAGCAGGTACTACCCTATTCCTTAACAGCTTGTGACTTATCATTAGTAAGTGTAGATACAACTACAGAGGGTTTAGTAGCCCCTAGCAAACTTTACTCAGCCTTGGCTGCTGGGCGACCAATCGCTGCTATTTGCTCCGATTCTTCGTATTTACGAGAAATAATCGCTGAAGCTAAATGTGGTAGCGCATTTGACAATGGAGATGGTGAAGGTTTAGCGCAATTTATTCGCTTTCTCAGACGTGATCCCCAAATAGGTCAACAGATGGGCAAAGCAGCCCGGGAGTATTTGCGATCGCACTTTACACCAAAAGTCATCTCTCAACAATATTTACGTGTTTTGCAAAAGGCAGTATCATCAGAGCAAGTCATGAACGTATCTGGAGGTAATGTAAAGTAACCACAATATGGTTACTAAAGTTTGGTAATTTCCCGGAAACATGAAATAAATAGAAACACAAATGTTCAACTACATGGTATAAAATTCTCATGAGATAAATACGAGGTTAAGAGCCCGATTGAAATCACATAAATTTCAACCATAAGTTCTTGATTTAGTGTAAAATCTCTTCCTGAAATTTACAGAATAGGTAACAGCAAGAGATAGACTCATCATTGTAATTGAATATTTTGTTGGTCTTTTTGAGGAGTTGGGCTTTGACGGTCTTATTGATCTCAGTCCCTCCAAACTAGCCTTCCTTGATCATAGTTATCTATACAGGAGGTGGAATTGCAGAGAAGGTGTGACCGAAATCGGAAACGTTCAAAACGCAGGGCGATTTACTGTCCGATTCATGGCTGCTATATTGATAGCGTCAGTCAGAAATATAGAATCTTTGCTGACCAAGCAGGTCAACTACAGCAACGAGGTATGAGCCGACGAAGTGCCTTAATGTTAGTAGCAAATCAAACAGCAGTTCCCATAGAAGGGGAATGGTTAGAAGCGTTTTGGTGTCAACAGTGTCAACAGAGTAAATGGTATTACGTTCGTAAATCTGATCAGCGTACTTACGATATTTCCTTAGCACCGCCAGAACTATGGCAACAAGCAACAGGAGTAATTCACGCAGAGGGAAATCCTTCTGTGAGTGAATTTACCCGCCGCAGCGCTAGGGATGTTACCTATCAAGGTCTTAACGGTTTCCAATTTGTGACTTAAGCCTATAAAGTTTTTCAAGATATTAATCTTCAATCAATAACCTATGATTGGCAAGGTATCAATAAACTAGGATTTGTATCGTTTGGGCATTAATTATTAATGAGCAAAATTTGCTACTTCCCTAAGATGGAACGCAAATTCGCCGATGTGATTTAATAACGATAAATGTCTGAACTCACCAGCCTTCACCTACAATAAAGTAGATAATTCTGGCAATCTACACTGGTATGTATCAAAGTGACCCACCCCTTCCTTCCCAGTGAATTCCTACCAACAATGTACGACCTTCCTAGCGAATATCCAGAGGTTTATGGCTGCGCTGGTATGATGTTGCAGGTAACTGGATTCCCACTTTCGAGGAACAAGGCGAACAAGAAATGCAACCTGCTGAAAGATTAGCTCAAAGATGGCGATCGCTGGGTCTAGACCCCAACAATGTATAGAAAAACACGTAATTACTGACTTAATTCCTCTCTCTGCGCCTCTGCGCCTCTGCCTGAGACATATCCTTTTAAATTAATTTTTAATCAATAACCATGAATGGTCAAAAAATTATTGCCAAGCAAGAGTTAATAATTGAAGCTGGGCGCACAGAGCAACAGTATTGGAAAGATTTATGGCGTTATAGAGAACTATTTTATTTTCTCGCTTGGCGTGACATTCTAGTGAGATATAAGCAAACAGCAATTGGTATTGCTTGGGCATTAATTCGTCCGTTTCTCACAATGGTAGTATTTACAGTCGTGTTTGGACAATTAGCAAAATTACCTTCTCAGGGTGCGCCTTATCCCATTTTGGTGTTTTCTGCTATGTTACCCTGGCAATTCTTTGCTAATTCCCTTTCTGAATGCAGTAATAGTTTAATTACTAATGCCAATTTGATTTCCAAAGTATACTTTCCTCGCCTAGTAGTACCGACAAGTGCAGTAGTAGTTAGTTTTGTGGACTTTATGATTTCCGGGATGATTCTACTGGCTCTCATGGCTTGGTATAACTTTGTTCCTAGTTGGCGAATCCTGACACTACCATTCTTTATTATTATTGCCTTTGCTGCTTCAATGGGTGCTGGTTTATGGTTAGCTTCTTTAAATGTGCAGTATCGTGATTTTCGTTATATCGTGCCATTTATTGTGCAGTTTGGTTTGTATATTTCACCCGTTGGCTTTAGCAGCAGTGTTGTCCCAGAACAATGGCGATTTATCTACTCATTAAACCCAATAGTTGGGGTCATAGATGGTTTCCGTTGGGCGATTTTAGGAGGTGAATCTAACTTATATTTACCGGGGTTTGTTCTGTCTTTAATATTAGTATTCCTGCTTTTTGTTAGTGGTATTTGGTATTTCCGCAAGATGGAACGCAAGTTCGCAGACGTGATTTAGGAGGGCTGATAGTTGTAAAACCTCATTTTTATTTAGTAACCCCCTCATATTTCAGCCAGAGATATATCTCTTAATCAAAATCATAGGAGTTAATCAAATGAAGGATATTGGTGCAACAATTTGGTTTACAGGGCTAAGTGGTGCAGGTAAAACCACAATTAGCTCTGAAGTAGCACAACGTCTGCGTAGTCGTGGACTAAAAGTTGAAGTGTTAGATGGAGATATAGTCCGTCAAAATCTGACTAGAGATTTAGGCTTTAGCCGGGCAGATAGAGATGAAAACATTAGACGCATTGGGTTTGTAGCCCAGCTATTAACCCGTAATGGTGTAATAGTGTTAGTTTCTGCCATTTCACCATATCAGGATGTGCGCGAGGAGGTACGCCAGAAAATAGGTAGTAACTTTATTGAAGTCTATGTTAACGCCCCTTTGTCTACTTGTGAAGAGCGTGATGTCAAAGGTTTGTATAAACGAGCGCGTCAGGGTGAAATTAAATTTTTTACAGGAATTGATGATCCATACGAACCACCTTTAAAACCAGAAGTTGAATGTTGTACAGACGAAGAATCTCTTGAACAAAGTGTAGCAAAAGTCATACACCAGTTTGAAGTATTGTGTAATAGTGCAGCCATGTCTTCTGCTTGTTTGTAAGTAATTAAGCCTAGCTCATTCTTCATCCCCTGAGAAACATTAATTGAGAGTAATTAGTTAATGTTTCTATAGCAAAATTCCTGCTTATTAACTTATGTCTGATACTGTTATTCGTGTTGAAAACTTAGGCAAAAAATATATTATTGGTCATCAGCAGCAAGAAAAATATACTGCCTTAAGAGATGTAATTGCTAATAAATTCAAGTCTATGGGTAGTTTAATAAATCCCAAAGCCAAAGTTAAAAATCCTCACCATGAAGAATTTTGGGCGATTAAAGATGTCTCATTCGAGATTAAGCAAGGTGATAGGGTAGGAATTATTGGACATAATGGTGCTGGTAAATCAACGCTATTGAAAATTTTAAGCAGAATTACTGAACCTACTACAGGACAAATCAAGATTAAGGGAAGAGTTGCAAGTTTACTGGAAGTAGGTACTGGTTTTCACCCAGAGTTAACAGGAAGGGAAAATATATATCTTAATGGTGCAATTCTGGGGATGAGTAAATTTGAAATTAAACGCAAGTTTGATGAAATTGTGGCGTTTGCTGAGTTAGAAAAGTTCTTAGATACGCCTGTAAAGCGATACTCTTCCGGTATGTATGTGCGTTTAGCCTTTGCAGTGGCTGCTCATTTAGAACCGGATATTTTGGTAGTAGATGAAGTCCTTGCTGTTGGCGATGTCAAATTTCAGAAGAAATGTCTGGGAAAGATGGAGGATGTTGGACAAGAAGGACGAACTATTTTATTCGTAAGTCATAACTTGGGAATTTTGCAAACTTTATGTGATAGGGGAATCCTTTTAAAAAAAGGAAAAGTAATTGCAGATGGTACGACTTCAGAGACAGTTAGTATTTATTTACAAGAATTAGAAAATTCTGCTTCCAATAATTTACTAGAAAGAACTGATCGCAGAGGTAAAGGCAAAACGCGGCTTTCCAGAGTTGATGTATTTTCAGGAGATGATTGCTCAACTACCTTAGCCACAGGTTCCCCTGCTCGTTTCGTTTTTTATGTCACAAATGAACAGCCTCAAATGTCTTGTTCGTTTACAATATATGATCAGTATGGTCAACCTGTGACTAACTTTAATAGTAAAAAACACATCAGTGAAGATTTGACTCCTTCATCAAAAA
>JBODRP010000039.1:0-27649 GCA_050633005.1 Trichormus sp.
CTATTTTGAATATTTTTAAGTTCTCCAAAACTAGCTTGTAAATATTTGCTTATATTTGGGATTAACTTATTTTTAGTATTTAAGCCTGATAGTTTTTGTGTTTTACTATTGACTATTTTGAACGGTGACTCTCCTAGAGAACTAGCGAGGATTAAACCCGACCGTTCTAAGATAAATATCTGATGATTTTTACCAATTTTTAAACCTGCTAGAAAATTACTAATTTGTGGTAATGTTAAATCCACAGTCATCACACCAGTAAATTTATGCTGCTTCTCATTTAAAGGATAACTAGAAGATATTGACATAATTTCTGGTTTATCTTGCCATTGATATATTTGACTCCATGTTGGTTTATTGAGCTTAACTGCATTTATATACCAATTTGCTAGCCGAGGTTCATGATTTTTAACTGCTATTAAATCTTGGCGATTTAGTTGATTATCAGTTGTGTAAACATAAAGTTTACTAATTCCCTTGTTTTGAGAAACTTCATTAATTAATACTTTGCCATTATCTAAACGTTCAACGCCAATAAATTCACCTTCAGGATTCCCAAAGCGAATGTAGTCAACATCAAATACTTGCATCTGTTTGGCAAAGTAATTACCTGTAGCCTGCAAATCACGTAAATTCAACATTCCCCTGTTGACAGCATCTACATTAATTTGATTAATCTGATGTGGCGTTTTTAAATAAGTATCTAAGTGGTGAATAACTAGCACATTCACCTGATTCATGAGTTGATAAGCAAGTTCATGCACTGCCTTTTGTCCATTGCTCCAAGAGAGATATCCCACAAATCCAACGGTAGCAAAAAGTTGGATAACAAAAGGCACAATTAAGATCAATTGTAGAGGTAACTTTCGATGACGTTGCACATCAGCATAGAACATTGTTTTTCCTTCTGGATAATAGGAAAATTTCAGGATGAATCTCTGGAATTATTTTTCCCATTCTCCTATTATCAATATCATAGGGCATCAGAGATGATTGATAAAGTAAACATGAAACTTGTAACGCACCTTATGATAGGCGTGTTATACCAATTCTCTATGAAGCCAAATACAATGATGTAGAGACGTTGGATGCAACGTCTCTACAGTACAGAACAAAGTGCATCTTCATCAAGAAACGGCCTTAAGATTTACTAATAGCTTATAATTCAAATGACCTACATAAAAAATAAGTCCGCAACAACGGACTTTGAGGAAAATATATCTAATTTACTTCTATGGGTTTATCTATTTCATCCTTTGGCAAAAATTTTGATTGACAACAAATGAATAGGCTGTAGTGGCATACCAATTGAGATATTTTGTGAGAAATTATCACAAAAAGAGGACAAATCAGAGAATACCAGTGCTACTTGATTTTTTGTTTAATAAAAGTGACTACCTGAGCTAATTGTTTCTTTAAGCCATCAATCTCTGCTTGCATTTTGGTAATTTTTTCATTGAGTGCTTGAATTTCAGCAGCAGAAGTGGTTTCAGTTTCAGGATGTGCGACTGTAGCAGTTTTAGTGACACTAGCAGTTGCTACACCACCAGTTGCGATCGCCGCCGTAGCAGTTGTATTATTTCTAGCGGTGGTAACTGCTGCTGCCACAGGCTCTGGACGTGGCAGTTTAGCTTTAGTCATCGCTGCCTTAATAGCACCAATTAACTGCTTCTGGTCAAAAGGTTTACCTAAAAATTCAAAGTATTCAAAAGGTTCGGTCATTTTTTCTGTGACCTCTTCCTTGCGACCAGACATAATCACTAAAGGAATCTTTCGTAAATCAGGATGAGCCTGAACTTGCTGAAAAACTTCCCAACCACTCATTTTAGGTAAGAGAAAATCCAACATAATCAAGCTGAGTTTTTCTTGACGGATGAGATTTAGCCCTTCTAAACCGTCTTTTGCTTCTAATACCTCAAAATTGCCAGGAGGTAGCATTTCTCGTACTTTTACCCTGACAACGGTAGTGTCATCGATCACCAGAATTTTGTTACTTGCCACGACTGATTGCTCTAAAATAATATTTAACTTTCAATAACGGCTACGCCGATTGACTGTGAGAATGTTCCCACTATACTCAACATTGTGATTAATTGGGGGATAGTATATTTCGGTATAAATCTCATGGCAGCTAGTGTTTTACTAAACCTCTAGTTGCGTAGGGGGAATTTTGTGTCATGGTAATATTTAAGGCTTGTACCTCAAAACACTCAGATTACCCAGCCCCTACTCCCGATTCCCCTATTCTGAATTTTGCATTGATTATGACTTCCTCTCAATCAGCCCAAATCAGAGCAGAAATTGCCGCCATGCCTAGCTGGTTACGTCGTTCTCTCGGTAAAGCCAGCGAAATCTCCACAGTACAACGGATTATTAAACAACGCCAAATTCATACTATTTGTGAAGAAGGTCGTTGTCCCAACCGGGGTGAATGCTATGCCCAAAAAACAGCCACATTTTTATTAATGGGGCCAACTTGCACCCGTGCCTGTGGTTTTTGTCAAGTAGATAAGGGTCATGCACCAATGCCAATTGATCCTGAAGAACCGCAAAAGGTAGCAGAATCAGTCCAGCTTTTAGGATTACGTTATGTAGTGTTAACTTCTGTAGCTCGTGATGACTTGCCAGACCAAGGTGCAAGCCACTTTGTCAACACTATGACAGCTATTCGCCAACTCAACCCAGAGACGCAGATTGAAGTTTTGACACCGGATTTTTGGGGTGGTGCAAGTGCAGGAGAAGCAGCACAACACCAACGTCTAGAAATGATTGTACAAGCTAAACCAGCTTGCTTTAACCATAATATTGAGACAGTACGACGGTTAACGGGGCCAGTGCGTCGGGGTGCTAAATATGATCGCTCTTTGCGGGTATTAGCTATAGTCAAAGAATTAGACTCTACTATTCCCACTAAATCAGGGTTAATGCTGGGACATGGTGAGACTGTAGCAGAAGTGATCACAGCCATGAAAGACTTAAGATCCGTAGAGTGCGATCGCATTACAATTGGTCAGTACATGCGCCCCTCCTTAGCTCATTTACCAGTCCAAAAATACTGGACACCAGAGGAATTTGACTACCTCGGCAAAATCGCCCAAGAAATGGGATTTAGTCATGTGCGTTCTGCTCCTTTGGTTCGCAGTTCGTACCATGCTGGGGAGTAACAATTCAAAATTAAAAATTAAGAAATCCATAAACATCCCTAAGCACATTAAGATCGATATGCTGGGATACTCACCAGCATTCCTATTATTGTCAATTTGTTGACCAAATAAAAAAGGACACAAGCCCCCCTGATTTATCCGTGGGGTATTTAATTTTGAATTTTGAATTTTGAATTTTGAATTGGAGCGAAGCGACTTGACCTGTGCTTAAATTTGTGTTGCCAACTATCAATGCACTCAAACAACCTACTAGTGATGCTTGGGTAGAACAAGCGATTTCTAATTTAGACATCATTTTGCTTGATCATTCCCACTGCGAACGCAAAGCTGCTGGGGTGGCGTTAAACTTTATGTTTCGCTATCCATCTAATACTAAAATGGTGAGGGAATTAACTGCGATCGCTCGTGAAGAATTGGAACATTTTGAATTGGTTAATCAGTGGCTAGAAAAGCGCAATATCCCCCTAGCACCCTTACCACCACCTCCCTATGGTGCAGGGTTAAAAGCAGCTGTGCGTCCCCAAGAACCAGAACGGTTTTTAGATTCTTTACTGGTAACAGGATTAATTGAAGCCCGTAGCCATGAACGCCTAGGGCTATTAGCTAAACACTGTCCTGATATAGAATTAGCTAAATTTTATAAAAGTTTAATGGCATCGGAAGCGAGACACTTCGGTACTTATTGGGTTTTAGCTGATACCTACTTTGACCGAGAAATTGTCAACCAACGGCTAGATGAATTATCAATAGTTGAAAGTGAATTACTCGCAAATTTACATCCACAACCTAGAATCCATAGTTAGTAGAATCACACTTTATTTATGTTGCTACAGTTAACACATATCAGGTTACTTGTCTCCAACTATAGAGACTGTTTTTTGTTCTACCGTGATGCCCTAGGATTTGTGATTGATTGGGGTGATGAAAATAGCGGTTATGCTGAGTTACACACGGGAGACTATATTAAACTGGCTTTATTTAGAAAAGAGTTAATGGCGGAAGCTATACCTAGTGCTTATCAAGCTTCAGCTATGGAATGTCAAAATAAAATGGCTTTGGTGTTTGCTGTCGATAATGTCGATGAGTTATATTATCATCTTAAAGAAAATAATGCCATGATTGTGACTCAACCAATGGATCGTCCAGAATGGGGATTAAGAACAGCCCATTTTCGTGATCCTGATGGCAATTTGATTGAAATTTTTAGTAATATGAGTAGCTTGAATTAGGGTTTTGTTGTTAGCTCTCAAATTGATTGTTGTTGTCATTCATAGCTGGTGGAAATATTTATTCTGATTCCCAACTTGGTTCAAAATTAACTATCGCATTTACTGCTTTCTCCAAGCTGCGAGAATGAGTCTTTGCAAGTTCAGACTGCCAGTTTTGATTAACAAATTGAATCAGCTGCCCATTATAATCCTTCCCAACCTTTGCAGTACTATTTTTTGCCGGTACTATTGCATCTCGTAGATAACGCTTTCTCGATTTTTTAGTCAAATTAATCAGAAATTGTTTTGGATCTGGGACTGAATCTAGGTCGTCAGGAATCAAGTCTACTGAAATTCCCAGAAATTGTGCAAATGCCTCACGATGTGCCAACAGCCAACCCTCTACTTCTATAACTGCCACTCGAAAAATTAGATTGGGATGCTTTGGATAAGATAGCCATTCTGTAATTAAAGCTAATGGACAATCATTTTTGTCTAAGTCTGTCAATACTAAATAAGGTGAACCTTTCGCAGCATGATTTATACCGGGGAGAATTTTTTTGAGATAACCATAACCTCCGCGTTTTAGGCAAGTTCCAACAGAGAATGACCGTTGAGATTGTCTAAGAATTGCCTTCAACACCGCCTCACTTAAATCATCCTCAACTGCCAAATTAATTGGAATATCAGTCATTTAAGTAAACTCAATTGGTCAATATGTGCAGGATTTGTATGAGATAAGGCTGCATCAGCAATAGTCAACCCTCCATCAAGAAGACTGCGAATCTCTGTAACTGAAGCGGCAACTTCAACTTTTGTGCCTTCAGCAGTCGGTGTCAGTAGTAAAACTTCTTCACCCCCAATACCTGGGTCTGATAATAATTCAGCACTGTGGGTACTAAGCATAACTTGCCGCTTTTTAGGCTTCTGCAAACGGTAAATTAAAGAAGGTAACTTAGCAACAATTCCAGCATTCAAAGACAATTCTGGTTCTTCCAGTAGAAGGAGAGAATCACTTTCCAGCAGCGACCAAAGTAACCCAATTAGACGTAATGTTCCATCTGAAAATTGATCCTCTCGCTGTTTACCCGCTCCTGGCCTCCAATGTTCATAAACTGCTTCTAAATGAGGGATTCCCATTTCATCTTTTACATCAGTCAATTGCTTTAACTGAGGAACAGCAATTCTTAAAGCATCCTCAATTTTTTTGAGGCGCGCTCGGCGAGTTCTTTCTGAGGTTTTCATGACTCGCTCCAAAAAGTTTCGTCCGAAAGGATCTCCCTGAATCCCTGGCCCACTAAAGGCTTCAGGATACCGTAATAGTTGAGGTACTAAATGAAGGTATAAAGTAGATTCGAGAAACTTAGGGATATCTCTAAACTCTGCATTTGCATTAATTTGCTCTAAATAAGTTTGGGTTAAACGTAAACTATCTTTTTCATCTTCATTGTCTGGACGATTGATTAACTGTTCACCATTTTTCCAAACTCTCTCATAGGAAAGAATGGCTTCATTTTGTCCCCCTTTCCTTTGTTTAATTCCAATACCATATTTCCAAATAGGTGCTTGTAGTTCATTTTCTGATAACTGCACTTCTATCTCAACGTCCGGGTATCGTCTGGCGTATAAACATCTGATTTTAGATAAACTTCCTCGATCTCTGACAGCTTTCTGTAATCCACCTCCATCCTTGGCAAGATCCCTTAAAAATCTGAAAGCGTCAAGAAAATTGGATTTACCAGAGGCATTAGGCCCAACCAGAAAAACACGATCTCTTAGAGAGACTTCTACTGCTCGAAAGTTTCTCCAGTTTTTCAAACTTATGTGAGTAATAATCATTACTGAATAACTAACACCTCTATTATTCTTTAATACTATTTTTACTTGCATGAGGTTAGCATTGGTAAATGCTAGTTGAACTACCTACCTCCAAAATTGTCATCGTCTAATGAGACTCTGTTAGACTTACCATGCAATTCCACAGCTAAAAGTTATCAATCTACACTCTATCTACTATGCTATAGATTGTTCTTGATCATGCGCTGAGAGCGTCAGCTGAGTTAAAATCAGCTAGAGAAGCTATATGCTGGGTAAAATTCGGGAATCAATCCAGAGACTTTTCTGTACACACCTGACCCACACACAGTAATGCACAGCTACTACAAAGATTTCTTAATTCGTAACTGGCAAAAAAGCGATCGCACTAAAGCCGCCGCCATTATTAGTTACGTGTTATCAGAATACGGTTTGGGTTGGGAACCTAAAGGGGCTGACCGCGATGTGCTAGAAGTAGAAGAATGTTACTTAAGTACAGGCGGCGAGTTTTGGGTAATTGAACACCAAAGCCAAATAGTTGGTACGGGGGCATATTATCCCACCCATCGGGGAGAAAAAGCCGTAGAAATCAGGAAAATGTATCTTTTACCAAGTGTTAGGGGTTTAGGATTAGGGAAATATTTGTTACAACAGTTAGAAGCAGCGATCGCTAACCGTGGTTTTGAGCAAATTTGGATTGAAACCGCTAGCGTCTTGGTAGAAGCAGTCAAGTTATATGAAAACAACGGCTATCAGCCAGCTACAGGCTTAGAAACACCACGGTGCGATCGCGTTTATGTGAAATATCTCAATCGGGAATGGGAAATGGGGCTAAGGGAATAGGGAAGGCTCTAAATTATGCTCAAAGGCTTTCTAGATTTATTTTTACAATCTAACTGTCCCTTGTGTCAGCGTGCTACATCTGGGGTGTTTTGCGAAAACTGCACTCGACAATTACAAAAATGTCATCACCCACAGCCTCAAGCTTTATGGAAACCGCCAATACCTGTATTTAGCTGGGGGGTGTATGGTGGAGTGATCAAAAGAGCGATCGCTGTGATGAAATATGATCATCAACCCCAAATTGCTCGTCCTTTGGGACAATGGTTAGGCGAAACTTGGTTATTACATTCCCTGCATCAAAATAAACAAATTTTAGTAGTGCCAATTCCCATGCACGCCAGCAAGCAAAAACAACGGGGTTACAATCAAGCAGCATTAATTGCTCAGAGCTTTTGTCAAACAACTGGATTAAAATTAAAATTAAATGGCTTAATCAGAGTCCGTGAAACTCAAGCACAGTTTGGTTTATCCGTATCAGACCGAGAGAAAAACTTGGCTGAAGCTTTTGCTATTGGTGCAGATTTTCCGAAAATCCATCAAAACGCGTCAATATTATTAGTAGATGATATTTACACAACTGGGGCAACTGCTAAGTCGGCTGTGCAAACACTCCGTAAATCAGGAATTACCGTCTTAGGATTAGCCGCCGTTGCTACTCCTATCAAAGACACAAGTATCAAAAATTAATGCTCAAGTTATCTCTAGAAAATCTATAATTAACCAAATTGCCCTGTGATTTTGGGAACATCACCTACTATGCTTAGTCGAAATATTATTAAAAAATTCAGTAGAATCATCGTATTTCCTGCGACATTATTTGTAATTGGTATCACCACAACCACAAGTTTTGCTCAAAATAATAAACTTTACAGTCCTATTCTCTTAACTGATTTTAAAGAGATTAGTGATACCCTCTCAGAAAAAGATATTCCCACTGGTCAAGGTGGATTTGCCCGTGATTATGCAGTCAAGCTAAATAAGGGCGATAACTTAGCAGTTGATTTAAGTTCTGATAGTTTCGATAGCATTATCACCCTATTAGCACCCGATGGTTCGACACTAGCCGAAAACGATGATGGCCCTGATGGTACTAGCAATTCTTTATTATTTACCCGCATCAACGAAACAGGTACATTTATTATTCGTGTCCGTTCCTTTGGAGAAACAGGAGTTGGGCCTTTCAAACTCAAAGTCACAAAATTACAACCAATGAAATAAAACTCAAAACATCATCACTCGTGGCGAACTCTCTGCGTTTAAATTTCTCCTTCAATTCGCCACGACTTGACTACAAAAATGTCACCGCACAAAGCAATAAAGCCTCAGTCCACTCTACAACTGCGCCGTATGTGTCGCCTGTGTGTCCGCCTAATTTATGGTTAAACCAAGCACCTGTACAAAAAGCGATCGCACTCCCCAATACCACCATTGCTAGTGGTAAAACTAAACTGTATCCATCTAACACCCATACCAAAGCACTCACAGCCAACATTAACAAACACCCTGGTAGTAAATCTATATAAGAACGAATAGCTTGTTTGTGTAATGCACCTTTCCCCGTGGGTTTTAAGTAAGGATAACAGCAAATTGCTAGCTGTTGTCCCCAACGTCCCCAACCACAAGCAGCCATCAAGACTAACCACCGATTGTCTGTGATATCTGTTAAGGCTGTGGTTTTTAATAATATTAAGGCGATCGCTACCATTGCCCCAAATGCACCCGTAGCACTATCCGCCATCACTTCCAACCTGCGTTCTGGATTCCCCACAGCCAAACCATCAGCCGTATCCATCGCCCCATCCAAATGCAATCCACCAGTGATAGCCATCCACACACAGACTATTAAAGCACTACGAGTCAGGATAGGTACACCCAAATAATTCATCCCCACATCCAAACATCCCAAAATTCCGCCAATTATTAACCCCACAAAAGGCGCAAAACGGGATACATAATGAAACTCCAAACCCTGGATGTAAGGTAAAGGAATAGTTGTATAAAATATAATACTTGATAATAATTTCAAGAATATTTTTTTCCACAACTGAAATACTTTAAACATATTGGTAATTTGTATTTCAACTATTCAAAATCTTGCTCAAAAAGCCTTTGAACCAATGACTATTGACTATTGACTATTGACTATTGACTATTGACTCATCTCAATCTTTGCCGTAACCACAAAGCTAATAAAGGCATTGCTAACTTATAACCTTGTTCAGCACCATAAATCAAACCCTTGTGCTGTAACCCAGTCAACGCCCCTTGTAAACTACCACCTCTAGACAAACCATGTTTTTGAATATAGTCTTTACTTTGAGGCTTTTCTGTGGGATCTAAAGCTAAACTTTCCAAAAGATGCACTTGATTTGCTGGTAGTAACATCAATAATGATTCATAAGTCATTGACAAATCTTTCCACAATTCTGCAATTGCTTGTTCGACATCATTCTGATTAATTAATCCCTGAGAAACACACAAACTTTGCAATCGGCGAATTAATACCATTGCATCACCAATATGTCCTTGCACAGCATTTAAAAATATTTGCAGTGCTTGCGAACGGGAATCAAAAGTTAGCCCAGCAGTATGTAATATTTCCCTTGCCCACATCGCCAAAACATCATTAGCTAATGGAGGTAATTGTATAGTTTCTAAGGGATGATTATTCTCATCTAAATAGTTACTTTTCTCAGCAATAGTTGCAATCAAAACATAACTGACATCACTATCTTGATTAATTTTTTGTCGAAACGTCATTTCCCATAAACTATTGCGATCCCAAGAGCGAATATGAGGGAAACTATGTAAAATTAGCACTACTCGCTGCTGTAAATCTTCTGCGATGATTTGTGGAAGTTTCAGTAATAACTCAAATGCTTGCCATAGTTGTTTTTGACTTAGCCTACGTACAACTTTGAGTTTATTTTCAGCGTCAAAAATCAAAAACTCTTGAGCATTCTTTTCTACCCAAGCTTGAATTTTTGCTGCTTCCCAACTTTGGCTAATTGCTTCTGCTAATAATTGTAAAAATCTTTCCCCGTCGGTAGCGCGGATACAATCTATCTCCAGTACAACCGCTCCTACTTCCTGCGCTCCCCCTCTCGCTAGGGTGCGTCTTCCACTACCAGGGACTCCGGTAATTAACAAGTCGCCATCCTGGGCTAATACTTCTACAACGCGCTGAAATTCGATTGAGCGTCCAATTAATTGTAATGGAGTAGACAAATCCAAACTCACAACTTTTTCGCCTTTGGCTTTAATCCTACCTTTAATGGCAAGCATACTCGATTTTTGGTTAACCATTGAGGGTAATTATAGTAACTATTTATTTTTAATAGTGTCATTAACTAAATTACACTAATTTTTAGTGCTATTGTATTTTTAACACGTATTCATGGAAATTTAATAATTATGGTTCAAGCTGTATCTACCGTTGCTACACCAGAAGAGAGACAGCCGACGATTTGGCATTCCTTGGAGATTGGGGAAGCGATCGCGCGTTTGCAAACCGATGCCGAGACGGGTTTAAATAGTCATAGAGCAGAACAGTTATTAACTGAGGTGGGAGCAAACGAACTCACCGCCAAAAAAACCACACCTTGGTGGTTGAAGTTTCTCTTGCAATTCAACCAGCCACTATTAATTATTTTGTTATGTGCCGGTTTAGTAAAAGCCGTCACTGGTAGCTTTGTTAACGCTGGGGTAATTTGGGGCGTAACAACTACCAACGCCATTATCGGATTTATCCAAGAGTCAAAAGCCGAAAGTGCTATCTCTGCGTTAGCTAAAGCCATTACCACCGAAGCCACAGTCTTAAGAGATGGGCAGAAAGTCCGCGTACCCTCACGGGAATTAGTACCTGGGGATGTGGTGTTATTAACTTCCGGCGACAAAGTACCCGCAGACTTACGTTTAATACAAGCCCGTAACTTACAAATAGATGAATCGGCTCTTACAGGCGAATCTGTAGCTGTTGAAAAAGATACACGGATACTCCAGCCAGATACACCTCTAGCTGAACGGAAAAATATGGCCTATGCGGGTGGCTTTGTCACCTTTGGACAAGGTACTGGGATTGTAGTCGCTACAGGTAACACGACCGAAACCGGACGAATATCCCAGTTAATGGAACAACATACTGATATTACTACGCCATTAACTCGCAAATTTAATAAATTTAGCCAAAATTGGCTGTATATGGTACTGGGGCTAGCTACTCTTTGCTTCGCTGTGGGATTAAATTCTAAAGGTTTAAACGACGCTCTAGAAGCCGCAGTCGCATTAACAGTGAGTGCCATCCCAGAAGGTCTACCAGCAGTAGTAACTGTTACTTTAGCTATTGGTGTTTCCCGCATGGCACGCCGGAACGCCATCATTCGCAAACTACCAGCCGTCGAGACTTTGGGGAGTGCGACTGTTGTTTGTTCCGATAAAACCGGGACATTGACAGAAAACCAAATGACAGTGCAATCCATCTATGCAGGGGGACATCAATATGCAGTCACAGGCGTAGGTTATGCACCTGATGGGGAAATTCTGATTGATGAACAACCGGTAGATTTAAACAGCGACAAGGGTTTACAAGAATGTCTGATAGCTGGATTACTCTGCAATGATTCCCATATCGAGGCGAAAAACGGTAGATGGGTAGTGATGGGAGATCCCACAGAAGGAGCTTTGATTGCATCAGCCAATAAAGCTGGTTTTAGCCAGTCTACCTTAACCCAAAAAATGCCTAGACTAGATGGGATTCCCTTTGAGTCAGATTATCAATACATGGCAACTTTGCATGAAACACCCAGAGGTAAAACTATCTATGTGAAGGGTTCTGTAGAAGCGATTCTCCAACGTTGTAACTTGATTCTCAACACCGAAGGACAACCCCACCCTCTAGATTGTGTGGAACAATTATCACGAGCCAAAATTGAACGCGAAGTCAATATTATGGCGCGTCAAGGGTTGCGAGTCTTAGCGTTGGCGAAAAAGTCGGTGAGTGATGAGCAAAATACAGTCGATCATCCAGATATTGCTGATGGGTTAATTTTCCTAGGATTACAGGGAATGATTGATCCTCCCCGTGAGAGCGCGATTAAAGCGGTGCAAGCCTGTCAAACAGCCGGGATTCAGGTGAAGATGATCACGGGAGATCATGCTGTCACAGCGCAGGCGATCGCTCGGAGAATGGGAATTAACAAAAATGGCTCAGTTCTGGCTTTCACCGGTGCAGAACTCGCCCAAATGAATAAAACCGAACTCGCCCAAGTTGCAGAAGAAGGCGTAGTCTTTGCCCGTGTAGCACCAGAGCAAAAACTGCGTCTAGTTGAAGCTTTACAATCTAAAGGCGAAGTCGTTGCCATGACTGGGGATGGTGTCAATGACGCACCCGCCTTAAAACAAGCCGACATTGGGATTGCAATGGGAGGCGCAGGTACAGAAGTAGCCAAAGAAGCCTCTGATATGCTACTTACTGATGATAATTTTGCCTCCATTGAAGCGGCGGTTGAAGAAGGAAGAGCCGTTTATAAAAATCTCATCAAAGCCATTTGCTTTATTTTACCTGTGAATGGTGGGGAATCAATGACGATTTTAATTAGTACATTATTGGCTAGAGATTTACCGATTTTATCTCTACAAGTCCTCTGGCTAAATATGTTGAACTCCATCACGATGACAGTACCTTTGGCATTTGAACCCAAAGGACAAAACGTGATGCAACAACCACCACGTCATCCCAATGAACCCCTATTATCAGGTAGTAGAATACAGCGCATTTTAGCAATTTCCCTATTTAACTGGATTGTCATCTTTGGAGTTTTTGAATACATCCGTCAGACAACAGGCAATGTAGATTTAGCCCGAACAATGGCGATTAACTCTCTGATTGCGGGACGGATATTTTATCTATTGAGTATTAGCCAATTAATTCCCAATCTCATTGCTAAAATGGATGGCACACTGAAAGAGAATGTTGATATTCCTGCAATTGGTTTTGGGATTGTTGGCGCAATTTTATTACAGATTGTTTTTGCTCATGTACCGTTAATTAATGAAGTCTTTGAAACAGCACCATTAAATTTACAACAGTGGTTGTTCTGTTTAGGAG
The DNA here is from genome assembly GCA_050633005.1 of Trichormus sp. GTDB lineage: Bacteria > Cyanobacteriota > Cyanobacteriia > Cyanobacteriales > Nostocaceae > Trichormus. Next base: position 13,137 of record JBODRP010000039.1, read on the forward strand.
TCGGTTCACCGATGATTTTATGGGCGACAGTTGTGAACCGTTTAGATCCACCGAACTAATGATTATACAGTTAACAAAAATCTGAAGAGAGGTAGGTTAATTTTATCCTACCTCTTTTTTCATGTAAATATTGTTATTTACTTTCTAACCAAGCTTCTAAATCAGAAGTGTTTGTAAAATCCAGTAAAGCTTCCCCTAAATCTTCCAATTCAGCAGTTGAAAAACCTTGAATCCGCTCTTGCAATTGGGGATTTACGTCACCCAACCGGCGGTTAAGTTGGCGTAGGATAAGGGTCAATTCTCCCTGCTGTATACCTTGTTGCATACCTTGCTGTATACCTTGTCTCATCCAACTTGTAACGATTTGCATCACTCTTTCCTCCTGCTGTGGTTCAATACTAGCAAGTTGTTCTTGAAATATGCGTTCTTCTATTGCATTCAAATCGAGATAGGTATCAATAAAGCCGGAAATTAACTGGATTTGTGCGGGGTTTAGTCCCAAATTCGCTAACAACTGAAGGGAGCTTAATTTGACGGTGGGATAGCTCGATAAACTCAGGGAAGAAGTTGGAAAGTAGTTCTTTAAATAAGCGGTCATGATCAATCATGAAGATTTTCCCAGGTAAATTGATATTACATCCTTTCTAATACTTGAATCCCCAACAAAGATAAACCTAATTTCAAAGTTCTCGCCGTCAAATCACACAGAACTAAACGAGATGTCCGCATTGGTTCTTCTGCATTTAATACAGGCACTCCTTGATTCCGGTCATAAAACACATTAAACTTTTTACTTAATTCGTAGAGATATTCACACAAACGATTAGGTAATAAATCTTCCTCAACGGTGCTAATAACTTCACCTAATTGTAATAAGAATTTAGCTAGGGCAAATTCTGTTTCATGTTGCAATATAACTTTGGCGTTATCTCCTAACTCTTCAAAGTTAATCTCTCCTTTGCGGCTAATTCCTTGAATCCGCGCATAGGCATACAACATATAAGGTGCGGTATTACCTTTTAAATCCAGCATTTTATCATAGCTGAAAATATAGTTACTGGTGCGGTTTTGACTTAAATCAGCATACTTCACAGCACTGATACCAACTACCTCAGCCACTTTGTCAATAAATTCTGCTGTTTCTTCCCGTTGTTCTGCTGTTAATCTTGTTTCTAAATCAGCACGAGCGCGAGCAACTGCTTCATCTAATAAATCCCGCAATCTGACAGTATCCCCTGAACGGGTTTTGAATTTCTTCCCATCTTCACCTAACACTAAGCCAAAGGGAACATGAACTAATTCCACATCATCAGGAATCCATCCGGCTTTACGTGCTACTTGGAAGAATTGAGCAAAATGATTGGCTTGTCCCGCATCGGTAACGTAAATAATCCGTTTGGCTTGATCATTTTGAATGCGGTAATTTAAGGCCGCTAAATCTGTTGTAGCATAGTTATAACCACCATCAGATTTCTGCACAATTAAAGGTAAAGGTTCACCCTCTCTATTAGTAAAACCATCCAAGAAAACACATTTTGCACCTTGGTTTTCTACTAATAAACCTGATTGTTCTAAGCTTTCTACTACTTGGGGAAGTAAAGGGTTATAAAAAGATTCACCACGCTCAATTAATTTGATATTCAACAAATCATAGATTACCTGAAATTCTTGCCGTGATTGTTCACACAACAATTTCCAAGCATGGAGGGTATCTTCTGCGCCTGCTTGTAATCTGACAACTTCCTGGCGTGCTGTTTCTTGGAAGGTTTCATCCCCATCAAATCGCTGTTTAGCTTGGCGGTAAAAACTCACTAAATCACCGATATCTAAAGCATTGGCAGTAGTTAAGGCTTCTGGGTAGACTTCCCGCAGATAAGCAATTAACATTCCAAATTGCGTACCCCAATCACCGACATGATTTAATCTCAAGACATCATGTCCGCGAAATTCCAGAATCCGGGCAATGGAATCACCGATAATGGTAGAACGCAAGTGTCCGACGTGCATTTCTTTGGCAATATTCGGACTAGAAAAATCGACAATTTCCCGTTGGGGGTGTTTAGCTGGGGAGACTCCTAAGCGGGTATCTGCGTGAATAGCGTTTAGTTGCGCTTCTAGATATGCTGTTTTTAGCTTCAGATTAATAAAACCAGGCCCCGCGATTTCTGGAGTTTCACAGATTGGGGAGATATCTAATTTTTCCACAATAGCAGAAGCGATCGCTCTAGGTTGCTGTCCTAATTTTTTACTCAGGGATAAAGCAACATTGGCTTGATAATCCCCAAATTTAGGATTGCTAGCAGGAACTAAAATCGGATCTACTCCAGCGTACTCATCGCCAAAAGCAGCCATCAAAGCCTGTTGCAGTTTTAGTTTTAGTTGTTCTTGTGTAGCGTTCATATCTAGATGTGATCTGTTTAAGAGGGCTAGGGGCTGCCTACTGGACTTTCTTCCAGGCTTGATCATTTTACCTTTAAAATATAATCAGGTAATCTTACTAAAAAACTCCACCCGCAAGGGGATGGAGTTTTTGGGCATTGGGAATTGGGCATAGGGCATGGGGAAGAAGCTACCAATGCCCCATGCCCTTGCCCCAAGCGGCGGGGCGACTGTCCCTCTCCACCCGCAAGAGGATGGAGTTTCCCGCCGCTTTCAATAAAACTTATCATTTACACTCTCAGTAGAAACAGGTAAGATTTTTAAGATTTTATGTGGCAACCTGATCTTTTTAACCATAAAATCGAAGACGAGGTAAAGTTCAGTAGAACAGCAGCCTTAATTGATAATTTAGTTAAAATAATCAGGGTTCAAAAGCCATCAATATATATAAAATGGTAGATCGGATCAACGATATCGCCTGGCAAGCTCATCAAGGTAGCGTTGCGGCGATCATTCAACTATTAAACGACAACCTCGCTAAATCTGGTGTGAGAATCAGGGCTGTTTTTGCCGATGGTGTCTTACAACTGTTATGTGAAGCCGCTAAAGTAGAGCTACTTGAGCAATCTAGCCTAGTAGCACAAATCCACCAAATCCTTGAATCTATTGCACCGCGTAATATTCGCCGAGTCAATATTAATAGTCGTATCGTTCGGGAACAACAATTATTGTGGTTGACAGAAATTGAGCGAGAAAATCAATTACTCTGGTCACAAGAAATTACCCTAACTCAACCAAATGTTATTCAGCAACTAATTAGAGATTTTCAAGCATCTCAAGAACTTGGGCAGCATAATTTACCTGAGTTTTCACCACTGTCTCATAAAGATAAATCGAGAAAATCACCCAAAATTAAATGGCGATTAGCATTAGGTTTATGCTTATTGCTATCCTTGGGTTGGCTTATGTATAACCAATTTGGTGAACAACTGAAAAGCTTAGTCAAGCTAGACAGTAACACTGATTTTGCTAACGCTAATAGTAACTCTACACCATCAGCAGATAATCAATCTGATGATTCATTCGCCGCAGCCGTGCGAATTGCCAATCAAGCTTCTGCTGCTGGTAAAACAGCAACCACCTCAACCCAATGGTTAGAGCTAGCAGCTATGTGGCAAAGAGCCTCTGATTTAATGGCAGCAGTACCATCAGATCACACTCGCTATCAAGAAGCGAAAATACGCACACAATTGTATAAAAAATATAGTGAGACAGCGCAACAAGAAGCAGCTAAAAGTAAGTTGTAAGTACCCCACAACGGGGAAGTCAAAAGTCAAAAGTTAAAAGTATTAAATAACCTCCCAACGAATGAAACAAACACATGATTCTTGTTTGCCTAAAGGCCTTGCTAGATAAGGATTATCAGATGTCCTAGGAGTTAAGCAGACTACAATATTGTCATAGGAAGTGAAAATAAAATATACTTTCACTAATTTAAGTAACATACAATAATTTTGTGTCTAAAAATCCTAATATATTTAAGTACATCATGCTGTCAGTTACAGCACAAGGTTAAGTAGCTGTTGCTCTTATAGACTGCATAGCCAACGACAAATAGACGCAACTTGATTCTCCTCATTCAAGTTGGCGGCATTACTAAGAGTCCCATTCTCTAGTTGACTCCAGATTTCACCAGCCATTCTTTTTGCGATCGCTGATCCTACAAAGAAAGTCAAAGGCGAATACCCAACTCTGGAAAATGCTTCACGTATACGATTGAGTGCCGCCTGTGCAGTTTTCCAATGCTCATCTGCACCTGCGGGATCAATTCCGCCTTTGAGTTCACCTAGTGCGATCGCATATGGTGCAACTACAGATGGATCAATTGCGCTGGATTGATTGGCTACCAAATCCGTCGGAGCAAGATTAAATACACACAAATCCACATTACTTTTAACCAAAGGAACAGTTAGGTTGTAAATTAGTGTACGATTACCAAACTCACTCTCCCAAGTGATTCCACGTAAAGATAACTCAATGTCTGTATCATCATTTGCCATTTGGCTTGACTAGCAGCCTCTTGAAGTATTCTGGCTTCTGCAACGTAAGGTGTAGCCCGTCGATTCTTTTCCAGGGCGAGTGCTATAAAACCCGCACGAGTCGCTTCATAAGTGGTTACAAGATCATCACTAGATTGAAGATGGTGACGGTGAGAACTCATAGATTCAATATTGTTTCTTCCATACATAAACACATTTCCTCAAAGGCTCGCGTCCATGATTTCCCATTTGTTGACTACTATTGCCTTTATCACTTGGTAAAACGAGAATACTTTCAACTACAAAACCTAATTTTTCAGCAAAGTCCGAGAGAATCATGTCTACTGAAATCCTTGCACCTGCATAACGCACATTGTCATTTACCATCAACAAAAATGCTCCAGGTTTAAGGACACGAAAGCATTCTTGGATCACGCAAGCCATTTCATAAAAGTATCCCCTTACCATTCTTGGGATACCTTTATTGTTTAATAAACCTTGGACATTTTGGTCATCTAAATATTTTAAGATAGCTTGCAACAGGGTTTGTGAATCAGCAACTCTTAAAGCTAATTCCCAATCTTGATTAATAGCTAGTAAATCTTTGGGACGATTTTCAACTGTACAACTCAACATTTCCTGACGCAGATTAATTAATTCCTGTTCAGAAATGCCTAATAAAGCCAATTCTAAAGCATAGGTGCGAGTATAGTCATATCGATTACAGTAAGGTGGTGATGTAATAACTGCATCGTATACAGCGTTTGGTAGACAAGGCATGATATTAAGACAAGATCCTTTGCGGAGATTGATTTGACCTTGACTTTTTTTGAATGAGAAAAGCTCTAACTGTTGTGTAGAGGGTTCTAAATCATGGATAATTTCGTTAATTTTATTAGTAATGGCATGATCAAATTCTAAAATTGTACCTTTATTGAAAGGTTTCTTTCCTTGTCCTCGACCAGAACGGTAATCCCAACGCAGGTATTGTCCATCTTTGCGGGTATAGCTCACGGATTCCAAAATACAGAGTAAAGCAAAACGCAAAACTGATTTAACCCTATGATTTTCATGATTACAAGCTTCAAGATATTGCTCAATTGCCGTTTTGGTTGCTTGAGAATAAGCTCCTTTTGTAATTCTTAACTCTGGTAGAGTTACTTCTGTCTCAAATTGTTTCCATACCTGCAAATCCAACCAAGTTTTGAGCCGTGTGAAATCATCTGATGTAAATTCAGCATCTAAAATTTTTTTTGTATCAATTATTTGTTGACCAATAGGTAACAATTCAATACCATCAGCATCACTACCAATGTCACTAGTAGCAAACAAAGCAGTTCCACTACCTGCAAAGGGATCTAAAACCTTGCCTTGGGTAATTCCATATTTTTGGCATAAAAGCTCAACCAAAGAGGCGGAGAAAGCTTCCTTATACTTGTACCACCGATATATAGGTCTTGTTTTGTTAGCTTGAAAACTAACTAAAAGCCGGGTAAGTGAAGGCTGAACAATAAATTTGGCTTGAAAGTGAGATTGTAATTGCTTGTCAAGATGATCAATTTCCCTCAGCGTGTTGCTTTCCACTTCAGAGGTGATGTTTGGGATACTTGACAAACTGACCACGGCTACAAATTCCTGGAGAATTAACTGGCCTCAATAGTATATCAGTAGCTCCGGTATTGAAAAAGCAGGGGGCTGGGAGCAGGCAGGAAGGGAAAAAATTCACCCAATATTGTAGCGATCGCTACGCTCACAGCAGGCATTGCCAAAGTTTTCAGTCTACTGACATTAATTACTTTTTTGGCCAACGCCAATTGAATCGATTCCACTCATAGATGCCTTGAATTTCGTACTCAGTACCGTTATAAAAGCGGACAATACAGTTAGTGGAGGTATCATCACTATGATGAATTTCCTCAATTTTAATCACGATGGAGAGAAACCATTCTCGCTTGCAGGGGCCATCGTTCTGTACCCATTCCCATAGGCCATTGGAAACTTCGATGCGATCGCCTACTCTTAGTTTTAGCGCATCCTCAAAATAAGCATATTTGTCAAAATGATATGACTCCACACGATTTAGCCACTGTAAACCATAGCGTTCTCGAATAAATTGCACTTTACCTGAGTCGTTGTTATGCAGCCAGTCGTTTAGTAACTGCACCTTCCAAGTGCGGCTTTGTTGTTCCTCTAGCTTCACATACTCCAAAAATATTTCTAGTTCCTCTGGAGTCAGTTCATCTAAAGGATTAGGAGTATCTGACTTCTGAGATTTAGATTTTGTGTGAATTTCCTCGACCAATTGTAATAAAATCTCTTTTTGTTTGTCAGTGAGAGGACAGCTGGCTGCATCACAACGATTAAAAGCTGCTTGCAAAGCTGTTGCGATCTCATCTGGTGTCATAATTTAATAATAATCGAGGGTCTAATTTAATAATTATTACAAAAGTTAAATAGAAGTTTCTAGTCATGGGGCATATCAATTCAAAATTCAAAATTCAAAATTCAAAATAGAAGAGTTTTACTCCCCCTGCCCCTTGTCTCCCTTGTCCCCCTTGTCTCCCTTGTCCCCCTTGTCTCCCTGCTCCCCAATCCCCAGTCCCCATCTTTCCTTGCTACCTTATACACTTATGCCAAAGAAAATCAGAATAACACCTAACTTTAATTACCCAAGACTGATGACAGCCATCTTTATTTCCTGTCTCATGCTCCTAATCTCATGGGTATGGACTCCTGTGGCTGTAGCGTTGACACAGATTAAACTCTCTGACTTATCTTACAAAGAGTGTCCACCAGAATTAGCCGCAGGGGCTGTGATTAGTAGTGGTAGTGCGCGGGCTAATTGCTTTATTGTCACTGGCAAAGCCCAAAATAGCACCTATAAAACCGTCTACGATGCAGATATCTATGGGCGCATCTATGATGCCAACAATGACCCTATATTACAAAATCGTAGCCGTCTAGGTTCTATCTCAGAAGTGCCACCAGGCACTAGTGATTTTGAATTAAGAATTTCTGTACCTGCAAATCAGCCTTTACCTCTAAAGCTGAAGCAGTTTAAAGCTTCAGGGTTTAGCGCACAAATTCGTAAATGAAAATGATTTAAGTAGGGTGGGTAATCCACCCTACGAAATTGTTACGCTTTTAAAATGCTCTGACCAAACTGAGAAGATAAGGACTGCTGAGAAGGTTAGTAACTAAATTCAACAGCACAAAGGCGAGGATGGGTGAAAAGTCCATGCCACCCAAAGGGGGAATAATTGAACGGAATAAATTCAGATAGGGATCTGTGATTTGGCTTAAGGCTGCAAATGGCTGATTATACCAGTTGATTTGCGGAAACCAAGTTAACAAAACCCGAATAATTAGCAAGTAGCTGTAAATAGTTAAGAAAGTAACTAACGTAGTAATCAGTAAATACATGGATGGTTGAGTTTCCTACTAGGTGTTAAAAGCGGTCTTACTATAGATTTTAATTTAGTCTATGTCATGACGTATGCACAGAGTTACCGCATTAACCGCCATGATTGGGCAATGGTGAGTTGTAAGTTGTAAGTTGTGTCCATCCAACCGCTTTAAGAATCTTGGCTTAGGGAACGGTCATTTACAGATGAACTAGAACCACCATTGACATTACCTAAATGCTTCCTGACTTCATCAATGGTGGCATTTAACTGAGCAATCTTATCTTCTAGCGATCGCCTTGCTGTTTCCATTTCCATGCCTTGATTTTCTGAGGATATCATCTGACGGCGTTTGGTTGGTACTTTCTTATTTTCTGTGGAGGAGTTCATCAGTTCTGTACCTTCTTCCACCGTTTCTTCATCCCGACGAGAAGCAATCACAGCACCTAAAATTCCTCCCACTACGCCACCAAATATCGCCCCTGCAAAAAAACCACTAGCAAAACCATCACGTTGACTCATAATTCTATCCTCTTAAAGCAACTTAGCAAGTTTTTAGATCAGTATGATTTATTTTGAATTTTGTAGGCTTGCCTTCTCTCCGTTCGCGGAGCGTGTCGTAGACAGACGCTACGCGTTCGCCATTCGCGTTAGCGTCTCTGAAAGAGAAGGCGTTCTCGCAGAGTACCCGTAGGGTATTTTGAATTTTGAATTGTCTCTAGCTGCATACTAACTTATGTGCCAAAAATGCGATCGCCTGCATCTCCTAATCCCGGTACAATAAACCCCTGACTATTGACTGTTTCATCAATAGTGGCAGTGTAAATAATTAACTCAGGATAAGCTTGGCTCAATTTCTGTAAAGCTGGCGGTGCAGCCACTACACAAACAATCCTTATTAAAGCCGGATCAACTCCCCGCCGAATCAATTCTGACATAGCTGTCATCATTGAACCACCTGTAGCCAACATTGGATCAGTAATTAACACCCTAGTTTGCGGGTCAAATTTTTCTGGTAATTTATTGAGGTAACAAGCAGCTTCTAAAGTTTCCTCATTTCGCACCAAACCCAGATGATAAATCGATGCTAAGGGTAGTAAAGTTTGCGCCCCTTCTAATAACCCCAAACCTGCCCGTAAAATCGGTACAACTGCCACAGGAACTTGTGGATTAACCACTGTCCCAGGGCAGCTATCCAAGGGAGTTTGTAGCATGATATCTTGTGTCGGCAACCATTCCCTCGCCGCTTCATAAGTAAGCCAGCGTCCTAACTCAGTCATCGCACTGCGAAATAAAACCGCAGGCGTAGCAGCATCACGGGCAACCGCCAGCCAATGCTTAATTAAAGGATGGGGAGGAACATAAACACGCAATTGTACCGCCATAGCTCAAAATCGCCGCTTCTTACTCTACAAGAACTGAAAGATCATCATACTCTTTCCTGGGAAGTCAAAATTTAAAATTCAGGAATTTTGGGGCATGGGGCAGATCAATTCAAAATTCAAAATTCAAAATTCAAAATTAAAGAGTTTTACTCCCCCTGCCTCCCCTGCCTCCCCTGCTCCCCTGCTCCCCTGCTCCCTGCTCCCTGCCCCAAATTATTGCAATAAATTTGCATTAATAGTTGACAAGTATTCTCAATCAAGGCTATATTATTATCAGTGTTCTCCTCTCTTTAAGGATCGGCAGACGGGATTAGTCGGCGGTAGCAGACTTGTCCCTCTTTTTTATGTATTTGGGTACTTAAAATAACTTGCTCAAAATGTCTAGAGCAGCATTTGCCTGATGGCAATTAACCCAGATTAATCAATTAAAAAAGTCTATGATTGGTATAAATAGGAGTAATATATAATACAGATTTCTCTGTTAATTTCTTGTAATTGCTGCTCCTATGTCTCCCACTGTTAGCACTACCCCATCTTCATTTGACGTAATTATAATTGGCTCTGGCATTGGTGGCTTAGTAACAGCAACCCAATTAGCCGCCAAAGGCGCGAAAGTGTTGGTACTGGAGAGTTATTTAATTCCTGGGGGTAGTGCTGGTTATTTTGAAAGTGAAGGATATCGCTTTGATGTGGGAGCGTCGATGATCTTTGGCTTGGGAAATAAAGGCACAACAAATTTACTTACTCGCGCCCTGCAAGCTGTCAATACTAGCATAGACACAATTAGCGATCGCGTCCAGATTCATTACCATTTACCCCAAGGTTTAGACCTGAAAGTTGATCGGGTTTATGATAACTTTTTGCAAAATCTTATTGCTTACTTTCCTCATGAAGCAAAAGGGATTCGTCGTTTTTATGACGAATGTTGGCGGGTGTTCAATTGTCTGAACAAAATAGAGTTACTGTCTTTAGAAGAACCTCGGTATCTGCTGCGGGTATTTTTGCAGCATCCTTTAGCTTGTCTTGGGTTACTTAAGTATCTGCCTCAAAATGCTGGAGATGTAGCCAGGCGTTATATTAAAGACCCCCAATTATTACAATTTATCGATATAGAATGTTACTGCTGGTCTGTAGTTCCAGCCAATATGACACCCATGATTAATGCTGGGATGGTCTTTTCTGATAGACATTACGGTGGTGTTAATTATCCTCAAGGCGGTGTAGGACAAATTGCTCAAAAGCTGGTAGAAGGTCTAGAAAAGACAGGTGGTAAAATTTATTACCAATCTAAAGTAACCAGAATCCTCACCCGTAAAGGTCGTGCTGTGGGTGTGCAAGTAGCTAGTGGTGAAATTTACTTAGGTAAACGCATAGTCTCTAATGCTACACGTTGGGACACATTTGAAAAATTACTCTCTGTAGATAAAATGCCCCGTAATGAGAAAAATTGGCAGCAACGTTATACAAAATCGGCGAGCTTCTTGAGTCTGCACATGGGCGTAAAACAGTCAGTTTTGCCGGCGGGGACAGAGTGCCATCATATTATTTTGGAAGACTGGCAAAAGATGATGTTACCAGAAGGCACGCTATTTGTATCTATTCCTACCTTGCTTGACCCAGATTTAGCACCAAAGGGACATCATATCATTCATGCCTTCACACCGCACTGGATAGATGATTGGCAGGGAATGTCTGCCAGGGAGTATGAAGCGAAGAAAGAAGATGCAGCATGGCGAATTATTGACCGGCTAGAAAAGATTTTTCCAGGTTTAGATGGGGGTTTAGATTATCTGGAAGTAGGGACACCGCGCACCCATCGCCGTTTTTTAGGGCGAGTAGATGGGACTTACGGGCCAATACCCCGGCGCAAATTATCGGGATTATTAGGAATGCCCTTTAATCGCACATCAATTCCAGGGCTTTATTGTGTCGGAGACAGTACATTTCCCGGTCAAGGCTTGAATGCTGTAGCATTTTCTGGCTTTGCCTGCGCCCATCGAATTGCGGTAGATTTGGGGTTGTGATAAGGCATTGGGCATTGGGCATCCCTTCTCTGCGAGAGGCTGCGCCAACGGCTTCGCTCAGGGCAAGTGGGCATTGGGCATTGAGGTAAAAATCTACCTTGTCTACCTTGTCTCCCTTGTCCCCCTTCCCTTGTCCCCCTTCCCCTGCCGCCTGCTCCCCTGCTCCCCTGCTCCCCTGCTCCCCTGCTCCCCTGCCCCTACACCCCCACACCCTCCGACACTGGTAGCCGGACTGTAAAAGTTGCCCCTTTACCTAAACCTGGGCTGTCAGCTGTAACTGTACCACCGTGGAGTTCGACAAAATGGCGGACAATTGCTAGTCCTAGTCCTAGTCCCCCGTCTACTCTTGTGGTTTTAGAGTCGGCTTGGCGGAAGTATTCAAAGACATGGGGTAAAAATTCGGGTGTAATGCCTTTACCTGTATCAATTACCTGAATTTGGGCTTCAACTCCTACCTGTTGTAAGCGTACTTCTACCCGTCCCCCTGAAGGTGTGAATTTGACGGCATTAGAAAGTAAATTCCATACTACCTGTTGTAAGCGATCGCTATCACCCATCACTGGGGCAATATGATCATCTAATAATGTGTGTATGTGAATTGATTTAGCATCTGCGGCTAAACGCACTGTCTCTAGAGCGGCAATAATGGTTGTGGGTAAATAAACTTGGCGAATATTTAAATTCAGCTTACCCCGAAGAATGCGGGATACATCCAGCAAATCATCAATTAATTGCGTTTGTAATTTAGCGTTGCGTTCAATGGTTTCTAGAGCTTGATTGATGGTATCTTCATTATATTTACGGGTGCGGAGTAATTTAGCCCATCCCAAAATCGGATTGAGGGGAGTCCTGAGTTCATGGGAAAGGACGGTAAGAAATTCATCCTTGACACGGTTGGCTGATTCCGCAGATGCACGGGCATTTTTTTCAGCTTCGTAAAGTTGGGCGCGGGCGATCGCTTGGGCGCATTGTTGTGCTAGAGTGAACATAAATCTTTTGTCTTCTGTATTAAATATCTGTTCCCTAGCAAAGCTCAAAGCCAACACCCCAATTGTCTGCTGTTCAACTATCAAAGGAATACAAGCAAAAGCACAATTACCTGTGAGGGATGGTACATTTGCGATAGCTGGATATTTACTAACTAAGACGGCAACACTTTCTAAAAAAATTGGCTCTCCAGTTCTGGCAGTTTCCGCTATGGGAACATTATCTGTAATAGGGAAACTAGCCCAATTTTCTCTAACCGATGTAGGATAACCAATAGCTTCTATAATCTTGAGAGATTTCCCATCTTTCTCTAATAAAACCACAGAACCAGCAGAACCACCCAAAGCATCAATTCCTTGATTAACCACCACATCAGCTACTTGTTGGGGAGTCAAAGCTTCGGAAAAAGCAGCCGTGATATTTTGTAGCCTAGCAGTGCGACTGGCAGCCATTTCTGCTGCTTGTTTTGCCTGTTGAGTTTCTTGGTAGAGTCTGGCATTATCAATGGCTGTAGCTGCACGACGGGCAATATCTTCGGCTAATGCTAAGTCTAGTGGTTGATAATATCGAACTGATTCACCGATGACAAAAGAAATTACCCCAAATAATTGATATCGTGAGTAGAAGGGAATCACCATCAAAGAACGTATTCCCAGACTTTGTAGTAGTTGTAGGTGTTCTCCATCTCTAGCTATCTCTACTAACAAAGAATCTGGTAATTGCGAATAAAAAACGGATTTTCCTTCCAGGATAGCTTGGCGGAATGGATGTTTACTCTTACTAGTAGTGGGATAGCGGCGTTGAATTTCTGCCAAGATTTCGGATGTTTGCGGATTAGTAGAGGCGATCGCTACCCGTTTAATTGACCAGTCTGGTTGTAAAATATCTACCGTACACCAGTCTGCTAGGGTAGGCACTGCTAACTTTGCTACGTTATTTAACGTCACCTCATAATCTAAAGAAGCCGCTAATGTGGTGCTAACTGCAACTAAAAAATTTTGTGCTGCTTGTGCTTGTTTGCGTTCACTAATATCCTCTACAATTCCCAAAGCATATTGTGGTTCTCCCTCCTCATTGCACACGGCGGATGAAGTTAGATTTACCCAGACAATAGAACCATCTTTGCGGATGTATCGTTTCTCTAGCGAATAATAATTGATCTCTTGTGCTAACACTCGTTCAGCTTGATTACAATCTGCTACCAAATCATCAGGATGGGTAATGTCCTGAAAGTGTATCTGGATTAACTCATCATGAGTATAACCGGTGAGTTCACATAGTGCGGGATTGACTTGCAGGAATTGACCATCTAAACTAACCAAGGCAATACCTAAAGCCGCCTGGTTGAACATTACCCGAAATCTCGCTTCACTCTCCCGTAATGCTTGCTCAGTTTGTTTCTTTTGGGTAATATCTAGTCCAGTTACACCTACTCCTAACAATTGCCCATCTGGTAAACAAACTGGATAGTAACTCACCAGCCCACAACGATAAACCCCAGAGGGATAGGTTTCTCCTATAAGTTCTTGATTCAGTAATGGTGTTTTCGTTGCCATTACCTCACGTAAAATTGGCTCTATTTGGTTAGCCCACTCTGGTAATACTTCCCGAAAAGTTCGCCCCAGATGTTCATTTTGGGGTACACCATTAATCTCAGCTAGTGCTTCATTAGTATAAACATAGCGCAGTTCTGTATCTAAAAAAGCCAGAGCTATAGGTGAACTAGCTAACCAAGCATTCAGCAATGCTAAAGATTCTTCTTTCTGTTGAATGGCTTGTTGCAAGTTTTCTCGTAATTTAGCTTTTTCTTGCTCTACTTGCTGACGCTCAGTAATATTGAGTGCTGTACAAGTGATGCCTTGAATCTGACCATTCACTTTCAGAGGTTCTACTAGCAAATCATAATACAAAGCCTGCCCGTGGACTATTACACGCACCTCTTCACGAGCAGAAACATCCCTTTCTAAGACTTTGCGCTTAATTAACGTCAGTTGTTCTGCTATGGGAGGCGGAAATAATTCATAGTCAGACTTTCCCAAGATTTCTTCAGTAGTTGCCCCACCTTGGGGATTATGAATCCACTGATAGCGTAAATTTAAATCTTGTTGAAAGACTACAATTTCTGAGCTACTTAATGCTAATCGAAACCGCTCCTCACTCGCTTTGAGTTTATGCAAGTTGACTTCATCTGTGCGCTTGGCATTGCTTAAAGCAACGCACAACATGGTTAAGAATAATCCTTGTAAAACAAATAATGCCAGTTTTACTAAACTAGCAATATCAAAAGAGAGTTCA
>JBODRP010000040.1:0-27189 GCA_050633005.1 Trichormus sp.
ATTGACTAGAGAATCCTTGCCGATTTCTGCCCCAATACCGATTTTGATGCTGTGTTTGAGTGGAGTAATCGGTATTAGTTGGGGTGATACAGCCTTTTTAGCAGCGATAAATCATTTAGGGGCGCGCCGTGTTTTACTCATGGGAACTCTTGCGCCTCCCATGACAGCGATCGCTGCTAATATATTTCTACAAGAACAGCTGAGTATTAGAGCTTGGTGTGGAATTTTACTCACCATCTTAGGAGTTGCCTGGGTAATTACAGAAAGAGTTGCCGATAATAGTGACAATACACAAGTGCAACTATGGCCAGGTATTGGCTTTGGGTTATTATCAGCCTTGACTAATGCGATCGCTACCGTGATTGCTCGTGGTGCTTTTGCTACTGGTGGTGTTACACCTTTATGGGCGGCTTTATTGCGGTTGGGTGCAGCCGAGTTAATTCTTGTCATATGGCTATGTTTGGAGAGAAAAAACCTAGAATTGTCCTCCCCCTACTGGCAATCATCACGAGTAATTTTTATTACTTGTTTTGCTGCTTTCTGTGGTACGTATTTAGGCATTTGGCTACAACAGACAGCAATTAAATTGACGGCTGCCGGTATTGCTTCCACACTGTTACAGACTAGCCCCTTATTTGTGATTCCTCTCACTATGTGGATGGGTGAGAAAGTGAGTTGGCGAGCGATCGCAGGTGTGATAATTGCGATCGTGGGTATTGCATTATTGTTTTACAATATTTGACTTGGGTATTACAGAAACTATGTCGAACTACTTCCGGGCTAATGTTGAGGCAATGGCTAGCTACGTTCCTGGTGAACAGCCGCCACGGGGAACACCAATCATTAAACTCAACAGTAATGAAAACCCCTATCCCCCATCACCGCAAGCACTAGCAGCACTGCAAACTATTGATGGTGAATGGTTGCGACGCTATCCAGAACCCTTTGGTGGACAATTCCGCCAAGCTGTCAGCCAAGTCTTAGGAGTTCCCAGTGATTGGATTATCGTTGGTAATGGCAGCGATGAAGTTTTGAGTATTGTAATTCGCGCCTGTGCTGAACCGGGGCGGAAAGTAGTTTATCCTATGCCAACATATGTGTTATATCGTACATTAACACAAATGCAAGCTGCGGAAATTATTGAGATTCCTTACCCAGAAGATTACAGTTTGCCAGTTGCAGAATTAATCGCCGCAGATGGGGCTGTAACATTTATTGCTTCACCTAACAGTCCTTCTGGCCACGTTGTCCCCAAAAATGACTTACGAAAATTAGCGAGTAATTTATCAGGGGTGTTGGTAATTGACGAAGCCTATACAGACTTTGCTGATGAGAACGCTTTAGATGTGGTGGAAGAATTTGAAAATGTGATAGTGATTAGAACCCTATCTAAAGGTTATTCTTTAGCGGGGTTACGTTTAGGCTTTGGTATAGCCAATCCTAAGTTATTGGCAGGATTATTTAAAGTCAAAGATAGTTATAACATTGATGCGATCGCCTGTAAAGTTGGGACAGCTGCCATTATCGATCAAGCTTATAAAAACGAGTGCATCGCCAAAATCACAGCCTCTCGCCACAAGTTAGCCCAAGAATTACAGCAATTAGGCTTTCGTGTCTGGGATTCTCAAACCAACTTCCTCTTAGTGCAACCTCCCCAAAACAATGCCGAATATCTCTACCAAAAACTTAAAGCACAAAACATCCTGATTCGCTATTTCAAACAACCAGGCTTAGATGATAAATTACGCATCACCGTTGGCACTGATGAGCAAAATCAAATTTTGGTAAAAGCCTTATTTAATTCGTAATTCGCACCTGATGTGAATTAGGAAAACTGCCTATCTAATAAATACCTTATGGGTGGGATGTATCAAACTTGGTAGGGGCGGGTTCACCGAGATCAAAAGTTAATCATGAATGATGTTTGTAAACCCGCCCCTACAAATATCTAGGTATTCGCAAGATTTTAATTCGCATTAGACGTAATTCGTAATTAAGAAACTTGGAGAAATAGACAATATATTCAGTCATGCCCCATGCCCAAAATTCTTTAATTTTGAATTTTGAATTTTGAATTTTGAATTGATATGCCCATCAACTAATCACAACCCTAAACCCGCAAATCCTCAATCCTCCATCTGACTCATTCCAACTGCGGCTAGCACTGCGACATAGTTCCGCCGCAAAGTTCCATGAACCACCGCGTAGTACTCGCCGATATATGTCACCGCCTTCTTCCCAGACACTACCGTCAGTAGGCGCGCCATGATAATTGTTATGCCAAGGATCGGCGCACCATTCCCACACTAGCCCGTGCATATCGTACAATCCAAAGGCGTTAGCTACGCGAAAACTGCCAACATCACTGGTTTCTTTGCGGTAGCGGTTTTTGGCTTCTTTGTCGGTATTGTCGCCACTACTATAGTTAACTAAATCTGGGCTGATGGTTTCGCCAAAGTGGAAGGATGTAGTTGTCCCGGCACGACAGGCATATTCCCATTCCGCTTCACTGGGTAAACGATAGTCTCTCCCGGTTTTTTGGGATAATCTGGCGCAAAATTCCACAGCTTCGTGCCAAGAAACGTTTTCTACTGGCCGATTGTTACCTTTAAATTTGGAGGGATAAGGATTTAGCGGTTGATTGATTTTGGGTAAAGCAGCAACAGCCCGCCATTGGGCTTGAGTGATGGGATATTTACCCATGAACAAAGGTGCGATCGCTACTTGATGTTGTGGGCGTTCGTCAGCGTCGCCTTCAAAGTTGGGCGAACCCATCATAAACTCACCCCCAGGAATTTGTATCATTTCTAGGGTGATGTCTTTGCTGATTTCTTCTATAAAAAATTGAGTAGTATAGCGATCGCGGTTTACTTCCCTTCCCCCTGTATCTACTGTCACTACCTCAAATTCACAGGTTTCTAAGGATGGTAAGGGCAATTTAGTTTTCGGTAAACTTGGCTGTAATGGCACTAAAGTTGGTTGGCTAACTAATACTATTTGGGTTTCAATATCAGGAATAGTTGTATTTTTTAAATCGTCTAATGCTTCTGTAGCTGACTGATATCGATCATTAGGTAAATGTTGAATTAATCTATCTAAAACTTTGCTTAAATTATCACTAACAATAATGCCTTTTTTCTCTAAATAATCTTGCCATAACCACTTGGCACTCATGGGATCATAAAGACCATCATCGATATTGCCATAAAGATTTTGTATGGGCAAACATTGAGTTAAAAGACGCACACAAGTGACACCCAAAGCATATAAATCACTAGCCGGACAAGCAAACCCAGCCATCTGTTCTGTTGGAGCATAACCCAGGGTATAAATTACGGTGGCTTGTCTAGCTACACTAGTTTGTGTCACCTGTTTAGCACCACCAAAATCTATTAATACTAATTTGCCGTCACTGTCACGGCGAATAATATTTTCTGGTTTAATATCCCGGTGGATCACATTACAAGAATGAATAAAGTCTAAAACTGGTAATAAATCAAACAAAACTTGACGAATTTGCACCTCATTAAAAGGCTGTTTTAGTAACTCTTGCAACAAAGTTAAACCCGGAATAAATTCCTGTACCAAATATAAGCTTGAACCTTGTTCAAAGTAAGCCAATAATCTGGGAATTTGAGGATGATTTTCCCCAAGTTCATATAAGCGAAAAGCTTCATCTTTGAAGAACTCGGCGGCTTTAGTTCGTTGCCCTGTTCCCTGAATTTGGGGAAAGAATTGTTTGATCACACAAGGCGCATTCAGTCTGTCTACGTCTTCGGCTGCATAGGTTTTACTAAATCCACCTTCACCTAATAGCCGCAATACACGATAGCGGTTTCTCAGCAATTGGCCAAAGCTGCTATGTCCGCAAGTCATGCAAAATTTATTGCCATCAGGATTGAATGGATTTGAGCAATTGGGATTTTGGCAAATTTGCATAATGAGGAGAGGGTAGCATCTTGTCCAAATTTAGCCCCAATATTATGTAATTGGAAACTGATATTGAAACAAATACAATTTTCTTACCGCTTGGTATGTATATATATATTTACTATCAAAATATACATATTTAGCAGTTTGAGTTATTTGTTACTTTTTTTAGGTTACTATTTATATTAGTAACCATATTTGCATTAATAAATTAATGATATAACTAAGTTATTGCAGTTGTCAATAACTTGTCTAATATCAATGAATCAATTCAAAATTAAAAATACCCTAGGGTATCTTGCTACAAAATTCAAAATAAATAGCCTATGGATGAGGTGTATAAACCTTGGTAGGGGCGGGTTAACAAACATCTTTCATGATTAACTTTTGATATCGGTGAACCCGCCCCTACAAATATCTAGGTATTCGCAAGATTTTAATTGACATTAGACGTAAGTTTGCATTTTAGATTGAAAGTTCTAAACAATACTACTTATTCCAATTTGGTATTACACTATTTTTAATACTGAAGACTGCAAAATTAATTCTGTACTACTCATTATTACTAATATCAGAATCATATTTGATTCCTGAACGACACATAGGGTATGTTAGCAGCAAGAGTAAAGCACTTCCCCCAAAGTCTTCGGTGCGTTACGGCTTACGCCTAACACACCCTACTTAGAGCTTGCTACTCTGCGAGTTCTCCATTCGCGGTAGCGTTGCGTAGCAAAGGAGTACCCGCAAGGTATTACGAATTACGAATTAACAGTCAATATCAAATTTGCTCAACTCTACTGGAAGATTGATTTTTCTTACGTTAACGTATATATTGCTTCCCATCTTTTGCCGCTCAAGTCCTTGCTGATTAATGGGGCTTAATATTTTTACTATGTCTACCCAAAAAATTCAAAGTATATATACAGATGGTGCTTGCACCGGGAATCCTGGCCCTGGAGGTTGGGGTGTGGTTGTCTATTTCAGTGATGGCTCAATCCATGAAATGGGGGATGCTGCCAGTCATACTACGAATAATAAGATGGAGATGCAAGCAGCGATCGCAGCTTTAGAATTTCTCCGTTCCTCTGGACAAACTGAACCTATCACCCTCTATACCGATAGTGAATATTTGATTAATTGTGTAACTAAATGGGTGAAAGGCTGGAAGCGGAAAGGTTGGAAAAAGGCGGATGGCAACCCCGTCCAAAATCAAGACTTACTAGAAACTCTCGATGCACTTAACACCAAGCAAGTCAACTGGCATCATGTGCGCGGTCATTCTGGTAACGTTGGTAACGAAAGGTGTGATGTAATTGCTCGCAGTTTTGCTACTGGTAAAATTCCATCTCTACAGCAATTATCTACTTCTCAAGATTACAAATCTTTACCCAATCATAGTGAAAATATTGTATCAAAAGTACCGAATCATGTTAAAACCTCTACAATAGTTAACAAAAAGACACAAGAGATCGGTACTTCCGCATCAAACACAACCGCTATGGAACCATCTACCGCACACGCTGCGGCTACAGTCGAAGAACAGCCACCTGAACACAGGGTTGAACAACTCCGTAACTTAGTTGAAACTCTACGTATTGCTGACGAAATAGCCACTAAAGGCTATCTGATCACTAGTTCTGAATTAGCTTATTTAATGGATGTCCATGCTAGTGCTGTTACCAGTCGAGGAGATCAATGGCGATGGCGAAATTGGATAGTCTCAAGGGTACGACGTGAAGGCAATCAAATTCTCTGGGAATTAGAACGAGGCGATCGCCTAGGAGGTGAAGAAGACTAAGTTTACAGTAGTCAGTGATGAGTTGTCAGTGCTACACTCATCACTATGCACCGTATTTCCTGCCTCGCCACTCTTGAGGTTGGCGCAACGCAGATAGAAAAATTCTCACCACTGCTAGAGGATCAGCTAACGGAGAAAGCCAAAACAGCCAGCCACCTTGAGCATTCTGACGATCATAAGAAGGTGCGATCGCTAATAACATGGCAAAGCGAATCACTAGCAAAAATACATTCAATCCCAATAGGCACTCTAGAGGCAATGTCCCAGGTAAGGGCAGCAGTAACGAAGCGATCAAGTATGTCAGTAAAATTACTAGAGGTAAGCCCTGAACTGACGACAACAACCATAAATCTCCCCAAACTTGAGCAGTAGGCGAAGCATCTTTGAGGTCGAGACTACGTCCCCATTCCTTCCAAGTTTCTAATGCTCCCTCATACATTCTGACTTTTAACACCTTTGCACCATCTAAAAAGCCCACTTTAAAGCCTTGGGCGGCGATGTAGCGTGCTAAGGTAACATCATCACAAAAGGAGCTACTAGCACTGTTATAGCCACCTACAGCAGCCAATACAGAGCGACGGCACAAAAAGCATTGTCCATTAGCCATGACTCTTTCTGGTTGCTCTGTGGTAATTCCGGCCGGGTCGAAGCGATAAAGTAAAGTCATTAACAATGCAGGTTGCAGCCAACATTCTCCGGGATACTTGAGGATAAACTGAGGCGAAAGAGAAACCAAGTCATAACCCTGTGTTGCTGCTGTTTTGACTAAACCAGCCACTAAACTCGGATGGGGTACTGTATCAGCATCCATCCCTAAAAACCATTCACTAGCTTCTGAGCTATACAAAAAGCCATTATGCAATGCCCAAGGACGACCCACCCAATGAGCAGGTAAAGGGTCATCATTCATTAATCGAAAGCGGGGATCTTGTTGCTGTGCTGCTTTTACTAAGTCGGGAGTCCCATCTTGGGAGTGACTATCTACAACAATAATTTCCCGCACTTCGTAACTCTGCTGACTCAAACCAGCTAATAAGGGGCTAATTCTGAGAGCTTCATTTAATGTAGGAATGACAACGCTAACACTACCCAAAATTTCAGGTGTGGGTTGTTGGGGTTGAATAGGAGGATTGCGTCTTGGCCCCTTGAGCAGACGCGAAAGCAATATCGCTGTCGCAGGTAATTGGATAATTAAGCACCATAGCGACAGGAAGCTTTCTATGATCAAAGCGTTGTCCACAGTAATAATATTGTGCAATTGAAATCGTTACTATAATTTTTGAATTGGGAATTGGGCATTGGGAATTGGGCATCGGGCATCGGGCATTGGGCATCGGGCATCGGGGATTGGGGTAAATATTTCTCCCTTGTCTCCCCGCTCCCCCTGCTCCCCCTGCTCCCCCTGCTCCCCTGCTCCCTGCCCCCTGCCCCCAACTCCCCAGTCCCTAATTTACTTCAACGCAACTTTCACGCTAGCTACGGCAACTTCATTAGTGGCGGGTTCAATGCTAATTGGGGATGGGGAAACTGTGGCTTTCCACCATAGCACTACAGCTGGAGCTACACCCAATACTAAACCCAATAATATGGGAATGGAAAAACCAGCCGCTAAACTCATCACAGTCGCAAAACCAAAGTTGCTTAAATAAATTATTAGAGGTACATTTAACTGCGATCGCTCTAATTGAATGGGTTTATTTCTCCACAACAATGCAGCCACAGTCATAAATACTGAACCTGTACCCATCCAACCTGCAAAGTTTTGATAAGGCATCCCAAAGAACGCACCTGGTTGTTGCCAATACCAGAAGGGTAAAGCAGTTTGGCTCATTGCTGGGTCAAGTACAAAATCCCAAGAAGTCAGCAGCAAAGCACCTAAAACAATTGCACCGAGATGGCGTAATAAGGTCGGTTTTCTATCTACGGCTAAACCAGCACGTCCTAACAAATAGGCAGAACAACCTACATAAAACCATGACAACGGAATAGTGAATGGCACTAAACCAGCAATTTTATAACCCAACCCACTTAAGTAACTGTAGTGACCAAAAGGAAAACCTGTACTAGTTCCTAGCAGTTCACTGGTTAAGGAAATCAATACCGCAGGTAGCATAAACCCCAAGGTGCGACCTAAACCTAATGTCCGTAAGGCGTATAAAAATACGGCTGCTGCCCCTAAAATCATATAAACTACTCCACCACCAGCCATACTCCACTGCATAGCTGTTTGTCCTATCTCAGATAGATGAAATAAAACTTCTGCATTAGGTATAACCAGTAGTATCCCTACCAATCCAAACACCATTGACACAATATGACCAATGAGGCATACGCGCTCAACGATAACAAGCTGTTTCATGATCATTCCTTAAACAAAATGTGATACTTGGCTACTCTGCTGCTAACAGTTTACAAATGTTTACGAAAAAAATTAACTAGTTTGTACAGTAATTCTCTGCAAAAATTTGTTGAAGTTTTGCTGGAGAATCAAAACCTATTGGTTGTATCTACAATAAATGGGATGATAAGCTTATAGTCTAAGCTATTACTGGCACAGTATATCAAGATAACTTAACCTTTGTCTGAAGATCACATTATTGACTGGTAGGCTCTCATGAATAGTTCAAAAACGTCATGAATGTGAGCTAGCCATGACCAACTTTACTAAATATTCCGTGGAATAAAAAATAATTTATACTCAGCAAATTGCAAAACTCTCCAACCAATGTCAATCATCAACAGGATTCCTTGGATAGCTCTAGGGCTATTGATACTTAGCTATGGTACTTTGGGTTGGGCATTATCTGATATACAAGCTCCTTTGTTTGCTTGGCTTGTATTAGTACTGAGTTTGCTGCTTTTGGTAGGAACTTTAACTGCGCCCTACTCGACTTTAGCTAACTACTCTAGTATTTTGCTGGGTTCAAATACTAAAACCTTCGTAGCTACGGTAGTGGGAGCATTTTTATTTTTTATAATGCTTGCCTGGTTTAAAGTATTTCTTGATACTTTGCTAATTATTTCCTCCGCTATTCTAGCGAGGATTGACTTTCAATCAGCAGGTTTCACAGAAGGGCAAGCTTTTATAGTTACGTCTATTTTTTCGATTCTAGGTGTTGCTTTAGGCGCGTTTGCACACACAGGAGTTGTGCCTCTGTGATGAGTGAGTAATTAATATCCCAGGGGGCAGGGAGCAGGGGGCAGGGGTTTACATCTGTTATTGACAAATTAAATGTGCTACTTATAGCTTTAACCGCTTAGTATTTTCACTGAAAAAATCAGTTTAAAGTTGGGCATAGGGGACTTCCAGATAAAAAAAGATCCAAGTTGTAGTGTGCCTCAGTGCAATAGAACCTAACTATAATCAGATATTCTTCATACTGACGCACCCTACCCAAGCATCAATTTTGGATAATTTATTTTTTGGTGTTCCCTAGTTGCCCAACTTTGAATTTAGCTAGCTACTGCTTCAGGAGCAACAGCTGGATAAACGCTCACCTTTTTCCGAGATTTACCTTTTCTTTCAAAGGTAACTACGCCATCAATTAAGGCAAATAAAGTATCATCTTTGCCAATACCAACGTTATTACCAGGATGGAACTTTGTCCCACGTTGACGCACGAGGATATTCCCTGCTAGCACGACTTGTCCGCCAAAACGCTTGACACCTAAACGTTGAGCATTAGAATCACGACCGTTGCGTGTACTACCTGTTCCTTTCTTATGAGCCATAGTTTCCTTTGCTTATTGCTTATTCTTTAACTATTATTCAGCAGTTTCTTCAGCAGCAGCAGTTTCTACAACAACTTCAGTGGTAGCGACTGGGGCTGTGAAAACTGTACCGTTAATGGTAATGGAGTCAATCATCAGTCTGGTAATTTCCTGGCGATGCCCCCGTTTTTTACGGGTTTTCTTTTTGGGCTTCATTTTATAAACCAGGACTTTGCGGCCTCTCAGATGTCTCATTACAGTACCTTGTACTGTTGCACCTGAGACTAACGGCTGTCCAATGTTGACTTCACCGTCATGCTGCACTAGTAACACTGCATCTATTGTAACTTTTTCATCTGGCTCAACAGGGAGCAGTTCAATATCGTAAAACCGACCTGGCTCAACTCTGAGTTGTTTTCCGCCAGTTTCAATAATTGCGTATGCCATGAAATTGTCCTTAAGGTTGCCGTACAGGTAGCTGATTTAAAATAATTTTTTCAGCCTTTGCATGGTGTCTACCTGATCCGAGCAGGAATTAGACAGACAATCTAAAATCATATTCTAGTCTGGTGCATAAAGTCAATTTATAAATGATAAAATTTGCCTACTATAAGTAAAATTTCAAATTAGAGAATTTATGGAAAAATTTAGCCAGAATTTACGAAATCCTCAAATTGGTGAATGTAGTTAGTAGGGACACAGAACAGCACCAACAAATCTGAGCCAAGGTATCGCCTGACTCAGATTTTCTCTTTAAATTATCCAGGACTTAGGCAACTGACAGATTAGCAGCGTGCGTCAGATATCAAAAATCTGTTTATTGACAGCATTTAAGTGGTCTGACGCACCCTAAAAGACATATTTAATGTGACACCTGCTGAAGTCCTATAAAACCAAACTAAATTAATGATTGGGCAAATTTATGGGTTTTTCGAGGGATTTAACTATCTTAGGTGACTACCTAGCGGGAGAATTTGACAATAGGGAACAAGCTTTAGCCGAACCGGTTTGGTTTGTACATTTGCGTTTATGGCAACGACCAGTGCCACTATTTGCAGACGATAGCATTACCCTATTTGCTGAACAAGCAAATATGATCAATTTAGACCGTCCTTATCGGCAACGTATTCTCCGCTTAATGCCGAGTGAATTTGAGCGATCGCTACAAGTACAATACTATATGATTAAAAATCCGAGTGCCTTCATTGGTGGAGGTTCTCACCCCAACCTACTTCAGACACTCACCCCAGAGCAATTAGAATTATTACCAGGTTGTATCCTCAAAGTTACTCAACAAGAAGTAGCTCCTAACGAATATAAATTTGTTGCTACTCCAGAGCCTGATACTTGTTGCACATTCACTTACCAAGGCAATACTATTCAAGTTGCTTTAGGTTTTGAAAGTACACCAACAGGCTTAAATACTTATGATAAAGGAATTGATCAATTAACAGGTAAAGCAACTTGGGGAGCAATTGTTGGCCCCTATCGCTACACGAAACGAGAACAGTATTGAGTGCTGAGTCATGAGGTCAGAGTCAACAGTCATTAATCATTATTTTTTATCGGAAAAAGATAGGTTCAAAACCTCGCCCCTGGTGGGCGAAAAAATCCTTGTTTCCCAAGGTAGGTAAAAACCCCACCCCTTGTGGGTGGCTGAATTAATTGCGAATTGCGAATTGCGAATTGCGAATTGGTTTTATCTTTGTCACCTTCCACCTGTGTTTGAGGAAAACACAACTCAATAGTCATCAATTGTAACTCAGCACTTTTGTTAACTATCTGTTAGCTAGCAATACTGCGAGGTACACCTTCTAAAGCTTCTTCTTCAGTTTCAAAGATTTCAAACACTGTATCCATCATTGTCACTTCAAATACAAGTTTGGCTTCTGGATGGACATTGCATATACGGAAACTGCCGTTGACTTTATCTGCATCACGCATTCCAGCTACTAAAGATGTTAGACCAGAACTATCGATAAAATTTACTTGTCCAAGATTCACGACTATATGGCCACTGAGTTTAGAAATACATTCCTGTAACTTTAGGCGAAATTGCCAAGCAGTGGTGATATCTAGCCGACCTGCTGGAGTCAAGACAATAACTCTATTACCATCTTGAGTTGTATAGGTTGTTTGTTCGATTTGAATCACTAAGCCCCCTATGGCACTCTTGTTAAAATGTACTGTGGGTAAGTTATACCAATTCATCATGAAAGAAAGTCAGATGTTATCTGTAGCGTTATTACAGATTATTGGTATTAGTCCTGGAGTTGATGAGCCAAAGATTCAGTTAGTGGAAAATAGCCTAGATTATTTAACCCACCAACAACAGGACTATTGACGGCTGAAACTTGAATTTAACAAGATACAGCTAAATTTGTCACCTTTTTCTGACTCGGTGCTTACCTTTAGTAGTTTAACTCACTAAATCAATACTGAGTATACGAGTAAAATTACTTACTCAACAATTCAGAATTATGTTCAACCAATTATTCATGAGTTACTGGCTAATAACCAAGGTAAATAAATATTCCACAGTGTGACATTGCAGGTAAGCTCTGATTTAACTAATACATTACTTAGTCCTATTGAGTTGGTTGCCAGTTAATCCAATCTTGGGGCTGAAGAAATGTATTATACAGTTCTGCTTCCGGGGAATTAGGTTCTGGTTGATAACCGTATTCCCAACGCACCAAAGGCGGTAAAGACATCAAAATAGATTCTGTGCGTCCGTTGGTTTGTAAGCCAAAAATTGTGCCTCGGTCATAAACCAAGTTAAATTCTACATACCTACCCCGACGGTACAGTTGAAAATTGCGTTGGCGATCGCCATAATCTATTCCATGACGACGTTCAACAATGGGTAGATAAGCAGGTAAAAAAGCAGCCCCAGAACTCTGGACAAAGCTAAACAAATCTTCCCAATTGCGTTGTGCAGGAACTCCGACTTGGTCACTGTATTGAGCCGCTTCACCTTTAGGGTTAGGGCCACGATACAAAACCCCTTGTCCATCTTGATAATCGAAAAATAAACCACCTATACCCCGTGTTTCGCCCCGATGCTTCAGGTAGAAATACTCATCACACCAGCGTTTAAAAACTGGGTAATATTCTGGGTGATGTTGGTCACAAGCCTGCTTTAATGTCTTGTGGAAATGGGCTGCATCTTCTGCAAAAGGGTAATAAGGTGTTAAGTCAGCACCACCGCCAAACCACCATACTGGCCCAGCTTCAAAATAACGGTAGTTGAGGTGAACCGTAGGAGCGTAAGGGTTACGGGGATGTAATACCAGGGATGTGCCAGTGGCATAAAAGCCATGTCCTTCTGCTTCTGGACGCTGGGCTAAAATAGAAGGAGGCAGATGAGAACCCCAAACTTCAGAAAAATTTACACCTGCTTGTTCAAATATTGCACCATCTCGTAGCACACGCGATCGCCCGCCACCTCCCTCTGGACGTTCCCAACTATCTTCATGAAAGTTAGCCACACCATCCAGCTTTGCGAGTGCTTGGGAAATTTCATCTTGTAAACTTTTCATAAAATGACTGACACGCGCTTTTGCATCAGTCGCAGGTAAAGATGTGGATAATTTTGCTTCTACAGTTGGGGTTTGTGAATTAGTTACCATGAGATTCCCGCACTAAATTACGTTTTTCAAAACAGCCACAAATCTCAATTGTAAAAATTTGTGGCTAGCACGAGCCAAAAATTCGGCTCAAATTGCCCAAACACTTTTTTGCTTCTTAAACATTTATATGATCAATGGGCATGACTAGAGTTATTTTCCCTCAAATGCGTATAGGCTTGTATATTGACTAAATTTTTGTTGTACTTCTTGATGGGAACATTCTGGTATCGACACCAGACTCTGGTGAGTGCTGGGGTTTAGCTGATACTCAGTGCTAAGTCAGATGAATTACATTAGCAGACTATGCCAGAGTTACCAACAAGTGTCTAGCGAGGAAGATTGGTAAATGAAAGCTTGGTTATCCAAATTCGTCCACCGCAAACACCGTCGGTTTTGCGTTTCTCTGGTACGGACATATAGAGAAATTAGTTGTGCTTCTGTAGATGATCTCTGGAAAAAGGTAGTTGACTTAACAGATGTTTCCTGGCATCCACTACTTAAAAGTACTAATGTTCCCTATGGATTAGTACCCAAACCAGGACTAATTTACCAAGCCGTGACACGCTTTTCACCAATTCCCATTAGGATTTTTGTCGAGCGAGTCAACCCTAGAGAATTGTTGACTATCAGAGTAATGGCAATTCCTGGTGTAGAAGAACGAGTCACTTACCAAGTAGAATCAACAGTCTGTGGCACTTGTTTATCTTATTCAGTCACCCTCAGAGGTTGGTTATCGCCGCTTATTTGGTCATTTTCTCGCCCCTATGCAGATCGTGTGGCACGCTCTTTAGTGGAGGCGGTAGAAAAGGCAGCTTTTGCAGGGGTTTCAGGACAGAAGAAAATTAATGGGATTGGGGACTGGGGACTGGGAACTGAGAAGATGTAGGGGTGTAGGGGAGAAACTTATGACTAATGACTTTTTTCTACCCAATTAGCAATGCTTAATCTTTAATCACTAAAGAAAGTTAAGATTCTATTAGGTGATAATAAAAATTTTTTAAATTTTGTTACGCCGATCTCTGAGAACACAGTCAGCAATTATTGCTTTACATTTCTTCATTTCTTCATTTTTAATTTTCAATTTTGAATTGTTATGTACGATGTCCTTGATGCCCAGTCTGTTTTAGAAGTATTACGGCCAGTACAAGATCCAGAACTGCGTAAGAGTCTGGTAGAACTCAACATGATTCGCAATGTCAAAATTGCAGATGGTACGGTCAGCTTCACTTTGGTGTTAACTACACCCGCCTGTCCTTTACGAGAATTTATTGTTGAAGACTGTGAAAAAGCAGTAAAAAAACTACCTGGGGTCACAAATGTCAGTGTAGATGTGACAGCCGAAACACCCCAACAAAAAAGCTTACCAGACCGCAGTGGTGTGCCGGGAGTGAAAAATATTATTGCTGTCTCCAGTGGTAAGGGGGGTGTGGGTAAAAGTACAGTAGCTGTAAATGTGGCTGTAGCATTGGCACAAACAGGGGCAAAAGTTGGTTTGCTAGATGCCGATATCTATGGGCCAAATGATCCGACCATGTTAGGACTAGCTGATGCTCAAATTGTAGTACGCTCCACAGAAACCGGTGAAGTTCTCGAACCAGCTTTTAATCATGGTGTGAAATTAGTTTCAATGGGTTTTCTCATTGACAGAGATCAACCAGTGATTTGGCGTGGGCCAATGTTGAATGGAGTAATTCGCCAGTTTCTTTATCAAGTGCAATGGGGTGAATTAGATTATTTAATTGTCGATATGCCCCCAGGTACAGGTGATGCTCAGTTAACCTTAACTCAATCTGTTCCTATGTCTGGGGCGGTAATTGTGACTACACCGCAAACTGTAGCACTGTTAGATTCCCGTAAGGGGCTGCGGATGTTCCAGCAGATGAATGTGCCTGTATTGGGAATGATAGAAAACATGAGTTATTTCATTCCTCCCGATATGCCGGATAAACAGTACGATATTTTTGGTTCTGGTGGTGGTTCTAAAACCGCAGCTGAGTTAGGAGTACCGTTGTTGGGCTGTATACCCCTAGAGATTTCTACTAGAGTCGGTGGTGATAATGGTGTGCCGATAGTTGTGGCTGAACCAGATTCAGCTTCAGCCAAAGCTTTAAAAGCGATCGCCCTCAATATTGCAGGTAAAGTATCAGTTGCAGCTTTAACATAATAAATCTTAATTCTTTTGTGATTCCTAGGCTGTGTCCTAGGAATACAGAGTTATTAATAGTCAATAAATCTCATCGCTAAACGTTAAACTCAGACAATGTTATTGAAACGTTCGCTCCCTAAAATTCGTTGGCAGTATTGGGTTAAACCTTGGCAGCAGGTAGATTGGCTATTATTTTTGCTAACTGTTGGGGTTAGTATCTTTGGCGGTTTGATGATCCTCAGTACCGAACTAAAACAACCTGTCACAGACTGGTGGTGGCATTGGCTAGTTGCCAGTATTGGTACTTTCATAGCTGTATTTATTGCTCGGTGTAATTACGAGAATTTACTCAACTGGCATTGGATTACATACGCGCTGACTAACTTCAGTCTCATTGCGGTAATGATTATCGGTACTGCTGCCAAAGGCGCACAAAGATGGATAACTATTGGCGGATTTAATGTACAACCTTCAGAATTTGCCAAAATAGGGGTAATCATCACACTAGCGGCTTTATTACACAAATCTACGGCAGCAACTCTCCCCAACTTTTGCCGAGCTTTAGCATTTACAGCTTTACCCTGGTTATTAGTATTTATTCAACCTGATTTGGCAACATCACTAGTATTTGGAGCGATAGTTTTAGGGATGTTGTATTGGGCTAACGCCAACCCAGGTTGGTTAATTCTGTTGATTTCTCCAGTAGTAGCAGCAATTTTATTTGGTATATCTTGGCCATTATCACAACCCCTGATAGTTTTTCATGGAATATCTTTGAGTCTTTTAGGTTTAATTTGGTCATTAGCTATGGGTATTGTGGGTTGGCAAACTCTGCCTTGGCGAAGGTTTGGTATTAGTGGTATTGGTACTTGGTCAGTTAATATGGTTGGTGGCGAACTAGGGATCTTCGCCTGGAATCATATTTTAAAAGAATATCAAAAAGACCGACTGACAACATTTCTTCGTCCTGGAGAGGATATATTAGGTGCTGGCTATCACCAACATCAATCTCGCATTGCTATTGGTGCAGGTGAGATGTGGGGTTGGGGCTTATTTAAAGGGCCGATGACACAACTAAATTTTGTGCCTGAACAGCATACAGACTTCATTTTCTCGGCAGTAGGTGAAGAATTTGGTTTTGTGGGGTGTTTAGTTGTTTTATTAGCCTTCTGTTTGATTTGCTGGCGGTTACTGCACATTGCTCAAACAGCCAAAGATAATTTTGGTTCGTTGTTGGCAATTGGTGTTTTATCGATGATCTTGTTTCAGTTAATAGTTAATGTAGGTATGACTGTGGGTTTAGCACCTGTTGCTGGTATCCCCTTACCTTGGATGAGTTACGGACGCTCTGCTATGCTGGCTAATTTTATTGGTTTAGGAATAGTAGAATCTGTAGCCAATTTTCGTCAACGCCAGAAGTATTATTGAGTTAATAGTCAATAGTCAATCATAACTAGTGGAAAAGTGATTAACTATTGACTCTGGACTATCGACTATAGATTAATCACAAGTATTAAGCTAGTAACAGGAAACTTAGAGGAAAGAAGTTATGATTCTACCTGGAGCAACTGTTCGTGTGAAGAACCCCGCAGATACTTACTATCGCTATGAAGGACTAGTACAGCGTGTAAGCGATGGCAAAGTAGCCGTGTTGTTTGAAGGTGGTAACTGGGATAAAATCATTACCTTTCGCCTTTCAGAACTCGAACCTGTAGAAGTTACCACTGGCAAGAAAAAAGGAAAATAAATGAGTCATTAGTCATGAGTCTCAAGCTATTTGACTGTTGATTGTAATTACTATGCGTCTTCCTCTACCACAGTTTGACACAGGCGATCGCCATCCTAACCATATTGCGGAGGTGATTGAAACTACTTCTACCGAATTTTTGGCACAATGTTTAGAACCGGAAGACTTGAGCTTCCCATCAATGCCACCTTTTGGTAGCTGGGTGCGGGCTGTGGATGAGGAATCAGGTAATCAAGTCTACGCGGTAGTGTATTATGCAACTACAATGCCTGTGGATTCCGTACACCGAGCCGTGGCTTTGGGTTTATCATTGCAAGATTTGCGTGAAGAGCAACCCCAAATATTTGCCATGCTGAAAACGGAATTTCGGGCTGCGATCGTTGGATTTGAGCCATCATCCTCAATTGTCGCTGCTAATCAAAGAGTTTATCAGTATCTACCACCTCGTCCTCCCCAAATTCATCAAGCTGTGTATCGGTGCGAACCAGAATTAATTGTTAAATTCACGGAAGAGCTAGATTTTTTGCGGACACTACTTTCAATTAATGGCGCGCCAGTGGAATCTTTAACGGCGGCGGCAATTCGGGAGGTTTACCAGCTACGCAAAGCTGATCGTCAATGGCTGATCAAAGCTGGACGCACCCTCAGTGTACTACTCAAAGACGACTACGATCGCCTACGGTTTATTTTGAGCCAAATCCACCCATAGGCAGTTAGTCAGGACACAATTGTCTGGATACTGTAAGTTAAGGTTTGTTGATTTTTGCCGGTAATTTTTACTGTTATGGCTATTCTCCCTTGAATTAAGTAGAAGGGTAGGATCATCAGGCGTTCCGCCCTACAAAGATATGCACTCAACTCAATCGCCAACTGCTATATTAACCATTTTAAAAATTATTAAAAGGTAATCATAGCGTCACCATTCCTCCTTGAACTCCTACCTATGGAACGAATATTACCAGTTCTTGCTCTAGAAGCAAACGCCCAAATTCTGGGACAAGAACCTATTGTTCCCTTTGCTATTTTGTTGGTAGTTATTTTAGTAGTACCCATCTTATTTTATCGCCTGAAATTACCAGGATTTGTGGGCTTGGTGTTCTCAGGTTTAGTACTAGGTTCATCAGGCTGGAATATATTTGAGACACAATCAGCGTTGATTAACCTGTTAGCAGATATTGGTTTAGTGTATTTAATATTTGTTGCAGGTTTAGAAGTAGAAATTGCACAATGGCGACGACACAAACAACGGGCTTTAGGTTTTGGCTTATTTACCTTTGGTGTGCCGTTGTTTATAGGAACTTTAGTTGGCAGAATTTTCAATTTTAGCTGGCAACATTCAATCTTAATCGGCTCTCTATTTGCTTCTCATACTCTTTTGGCTTATCCTCTGCTGAGTCGTTTGGGGGTGATCAGCAACCAAGCTGTCGCCAGTACAATTGCAGCTACAGCTTTTACAGATGTTGGCACACTGATAATATTAACAGTTTGTGTTGCCATATCCCAGGCGGGAATATTCACTTTAGCTAAACTGATTACCTTCTTAGGTTGGTTACTGATTTACTCAATTGTGGTTTTGCTGGGATTAAATTGGGTAGGTAAGGAATTTTTTCGGCGTTCAGGAGACGACGAAGGTAACAAGTTTTTGTTTGTGTTATTAGCTGGGTTTTTAGCAGTGATGGGAACTCAGTTTATTAGTGTAGAAAAAATATTCGGTGCATTTTTAGCAGGTTTAGCAGTTAATCAAGTTGTTGGTGAAGGGCCTGTTAAAGAAAAAATAGTATTTATTGGTAATGTTTTATTTATCCCGATTTTTTTTGTTAATCTTGGCTTATTAATTGATTTGCCAAATTTAATCAATAATCTTCTTATTTTCAAGTTATCTATTGTAATTATTGTTGGTTTGCTAACTGGTAAATTGATTGCTGCTTGGTTAGCAAAAGTTATATATGGCTATAACTGGCAAGAAATGATCACTATGTGGTCATTATCAATTCCCCAGGTGGGTATCACTCTAGCCGCTACGTTTGTCGGCTATCGGGCTGAACTCCTCCCAATAGATGTTTTAAGCAGCTTTGTGATTTTGATGATAGTCACATCAATTTTAGGCCCATTAATTACTAATCGCGCAGCTGTAGCTTTAACCCCTCAATCTGTGATGACTACAGTAGCTGCAACTTTGCCAACCCAGCCTTCACAAGCATCCTGTAGTCGTACTTTGAAAATAGTTGTACCTATTTATAATCCTTACACTCAGCAGTATCTAATTGAAATGGCGGCATTATTAGCACGTCAGACAAAAGGTAAGATTATGCCATTAGCGATCGCTACAGCTGCGGCTCAAATGGATGCACCACAGTTAGAATCATCTGTGCAAAGAAGTGAGCGGTTGTTAACAAAAGCTATCACCCAAAGTCAAGCTTTAGGTGTCAAAGCACAACCATTACTGAGAATTGATGATGCTTTTGCCCCAGGAATTACTAGAGCCGCCCGTGAACAAAACGCCGATTTAATTGTTATGGGGTGGGGTAAACGTACTGGCTTAAGAGCGCGGTTATTCGGCAATGTCATTGATGGTGTGTTGTGGGCATCTCATTGCCCGGTAGCCGTCACAAGGCTGGTAGACTCACCCCAAAAAATTCAACGCATCTTAGTGCCATTAGAAAATCTAATTAACCCAGCGTTACAGCCCGTGCAGTTGGCGCAGATGTTAGCAGAAGCCAATCAAGCCCAAGTCACAGTGTTAAGTATATGCGATCGCCGTACTAGTTCCAGTAAAATTGCAGCTAGGCGATCGCACCTTGCCCAAATCATATCTCAGTTATCTTTGCCCAATTCCCCAGAAATTCAAATTATTGCCCATGAAAATGCGGCTCAAGCAATCTTACAAGCAGCAAGACTATATGATTTAGTAGTGTTACCCTTTATACGTAATCATACCAACCCCAGTGGATTAGCTATCAGCGATGTCACAACTGAGCTAGTCAGACAAATCACCTGCTCAATCGTTATGTTGGCAGAACCACACCACCTACCAACAGGAATCACTCTACCAATTCAAAATTCACAACACCCCGCCGCCACCGAAAACCCTACTCAAACAACTTCTTCACAAGACTACAAAACTCAAAATGAAGAAAGGCAGATTTAACGGGGAACAGGGTTGGGGGACTCATACCCAACGGTGAGGAGAGGACGTTTCCCCTTTCTCCTTGCCCCCTGCCCCAATTCCTCGTTCTTCCCCAATTTCCTAAACTTTACAATTTTCTCCAAACAAGACTTTATCTTGTTGAAGATTTGATGAATTATGAGTGAGGTCGGTACAAACATTAGACGATGTTTGTTATTTTGCTAATTGAATTAGCCGTAATACTGAAATATAATGTAAAAAAATTCAAGACATAGTAAAATTACTTAATACTACTGTTTAATTTTGGATTTGCCTTGTTGTTTCTGTATTCTCATACTGAGGCTGGGTATTCTAAATTAACAACGTTAACAACAGCTAGCAATATTTTTAAGCAACTGAGACAATATGAGAATTTTGGTGACGGGCGGTGCTGGGTTTATTGGTTCTCATCTGATTGACCGACTCATTCCTGAAGGGCATGAAGTAATTTGTTTAGATAACTTCTATACAGGTGACAAACGTAACATCCTCAAATGGATGAATCATCCCAACTTTGAACTCATTCGCCATGACATCACCGAACCAATTCGGTTAGAAGTAGATCAAATTTACCATCTAGCTTGTCCAGCTTCTCCGGTGCATTATCAGTACAATCCCGTAAAGACCGTTAAAACTAACGTGATGGGAACACTGAATATGTTGGGATTAGCCAAGCGTGTCAAAGCGAGATTTTTCTTGGCTTCTACTAGCGAAGTATACGGAGATCCAGAGGTTCACCCACAAACAGAAGAATATCGCGGTAGTGTTAACCCCATTGGTTTGCGTTCCTGCTACGACGAAGGCAAAAGAATCGCTGAAACTTTAGCATTTGACTACTACAGACAAAATAAAGTTGATATTCGCGTTGTCCGTATATTTAACACCTACGGGCCAAGAATGTTAGAAAATGATGGGCGCGTTGTGAGTAACTTTATCGTTCAAGCCTTGCGAGGCACACCTTTGACTGTTTATGGTGATGGCTCACAAACGCGAAGTTTTTGCTATGTATCCGATCTAGTGGAAGGATTTATCCGCCTGATGAACAGTGATTACATCGGGCCAGTTAATTTAGGGAATCCTGGTGAATACACGATTTTAGAACTGGCGCAAGCTGTGCAAAATTTAATCAACCCAGGTGCAGAGATTAAATTTGAGTCTTTACCTGCTGATGATCCTCGTCGTCGCCAGCCGGATATTACAAAAGCCAGAACCCTCTTAAATTGGGAACCCACTATTCCCCTAGAAGAAGGATTAAAGCTAACAATAGAAGATTTCCGCGATCGCATCAAAAATACCGTGTAGAGTTCTAACTCAATTGAGATGCAGACTTAACCTACTTCTAAGCCGTAGTTAAGTAGCGGTGTTCCCTAAAAAAGTTCAATTCAAAGAGTAACCCCAAACAAAGTGAGGAGTTAAAAATGCGTGTTTGTGTAATAGGTACTGGTTACGTTGGTTTAGTTA
This sequence comes from Trichormus sp., assembly GCA_050633005.1. Classification (GTDB taxonomy): domain Bacteria; phylum Cyanobacteriota; class Cyanobacteriia; order Cyanobacteriales; family Nostocaceae; genus Trichormus. The sequence continues at coordinate 21,592 of JBODRP010000040.1, forward strand.
CAGGTGCTTGTTTAGCTCATATTGGCCATGACGTTATCTGTGTGGACAATAATGAAGAAAAAGTCAAACTGATGAAATCTGGCCAGTCACCGATTTTTGAACCAGGACTGTCAGAAATTATGCAGTCTGCAATTCAAAACAGCAAAATTCAATTTACTACGGATTTAGCGGCTGGTGTTGCTCACGGAGAAATTTTATTTATAGCTGTAGGTACACCACCGTTACCCACTGGTGAAAGCGATACTCGTTATGTAGAAGCTGTCGCTCGTGGTATTGGTGCTAACCTCAATGGTGGCTATAAAGTAATTGTCAATAAATCTACAGTCCCCATTGGTTCAGGTGACTGGGTACGCATGATTGTCATGGATGGGATTGCTGAACGCCAAAGAACCCCGGTGACAGTGGGTGGTGGTAGTGATGATCAACTACCTGAGTTAGTCCATCAGTTTGATGTTGTCAGTAACCCAGAGTTTTTACGGGAAGGCTCGGCAGTATACGATACATTCAACCCCGACCGGATTGTTTTGGGTGGTAACAGCACTAAAGCGATTTCCATGATGGAAGAACTCTACGCACCAATTGTAGAGCGCAAATTTGCTGAAGATAAATCTTTACCTCCTGTACCTATACTAGCCACAGACCTCAGTTCAGCAGAGATGATTAAATACGCTGCTAACGCTTTCCTAGCTACTAAGATTAGTTTTATTAACGAAGTAGCTAACATTTGCGATCGCGTTGGTGCTGATGTTACCCAAGTAGCTAAAGGTATCGGTTTAGACTCCCGCATCGGCAATAAATTCTTACAAGCCGGTATTGGTTGGGGTGGTTCTTGTTTCCCCAAAGACGTTTCCGCCTTGATTCATACTGCTGATGATTACGGTTATGAAGCGCAGTTATTAAAATCTGCTGTTAGCGTTAACGAGCGTCAACGCCTGATTGCACTAGAAAAACTGCAACAAGCTCTCAAAATCCTCAAAGGTAAGACTGTTGGTTTATTAGGTTTAACCTTCAAACCTGATACCGACGATTTACGCGACGCACCTGCACTCAACTTAATCGAACAACTGAACAGACTGGGTGCTAAAGTCAAAGCCTATGATCCCATCATTTCCCAAACCGGAATGCGTCATGGCCTTTCTGGTGTGTTAGTAGAAACCGATGCTGAACGTTTAGCTGATGGTTGCGATGCGTTGGTACTCGTCACAGAATGGCAACAATTTAGCTCTCTTGACTACACCAAGATGGCGCAATTAATGAGTAACCCCGTAATTATCGATGGTCGGAACTTCCTCGACCCCGAAACCATGATTCGCGCTGGATTCCACTATGTAGGTGTGGGTAGAAGATAGAAACTTGACGCTTAATTAGCTTGATAAATAAATTAAAAACCGCCTAGAAACTTCTAGACGGTTTTTAATTACAAATTACGAATTAAGTAAAGCCTGCGGCATAGCTGCGCTTAGAGCGGAGCGGGCGGGAGCATCGTTACGAATTATCCATTACGCGGAATCCTTTCAATTTCCGCATAGCCACTAAAAATTAATCTTTTCCCTTCAGTTTCTAAGCGATTGAGTCGCATTTTTACACCATCTAGGTCAAAACGATCCAAATCAACCATATTATCTAAAATTTCCGCCAGTGCTAGGCTTAAAGTCCGAGAAATTTCTTTTTGGGTGTCTGGTACTAAATCAAGCTCAATTTTGGGGTCTTGAAAAGCAATTCTCCGGCGTTTTTCTACGGCTATGCTTAAAGTCATGTACAGGGGTATGAGTTCACCATTATTTAAATCTGCCTTAGCTGAGAGTCGCAGACAATTTTGGGGTAATAGTTTTACTTGCACCTCGGTGAAAGATACTGGCTTACCGCCTGATAATGCTGTTAAAGCAGGTACAGAAAGATTGACTAGGCGTTTTTTCACCAATTCAGCCTTAAAAGCGTGATTTATGCCATCTTCCGATAATACTATTTGAGCGATCGCCTGAGTTGGTTGCTTCAGATTTAACTTCCCACCTAAAACTGCACCAAAGTCAATAGTTACCGCATCCGTTTCAAAGGACATCTCCTCTACTGCAAAATCTCTACGGATAACCAAGCCGCGTCCACTCATTTTGAAACTATCAATGCTGCCTTGCAACAGTTTGCTGGAGGGGTAGCAGCGCACAAGGACTTCTACTGACTCGCTTTGGGTAAATAAATGGCGAATCGTTTGGCTAGCAACTGTATTGAGCATTTTTTCGCCCCAGTCAGTGCCTTGAGGATCTTGTAAACCAGTTAGTCCGCCGAACATTTGGTTGTGGGTCTCTAGAAGTTCTTTGTACTTTTGTAACAAATTGTGAACAATACGGCAAGCGATCCCGTGATTGAATGTGCTGATAGTTTGACTTGGGATAGCTGATGATAGATAAGGGCATGGGGCATATAAATTCAAAATTCAAAATTCAAAATTCAAAATTAAAGAGTTTTACTCCCTTGTCTCCCCTGCTCCCCTGCTCCCCTGCTCCCATGCTCCCTGCTCCCTGCTCCCTGCTCCCTGCTCCCTAGTTCTTGCCATTCGGTCTTTGAATAATCGTTTCTACAACTCGCCGCTTGGCTTTGGGATCAATTCCCACTAAGCGCACGTATTCACCGCTATACTCAGCTAAACAAGATTCTAAAGTGGAGATAGCATCAGACTCAGCATCGATGTGGACAGTACCGCAACTTTGCCAAGAACCTGTACGGAAACGACGCTCATCTACGTGTTCAAAATTAATTTGATGACCTTGAGATAAGATTTGCCGGATTTGTTCTTGTGTATCTAAGCTTAAGTGGGTATTTGAACTTTGATTGGTGGGTTGATTGCTTGATGTTACCTCAACTGGTGGTGCTGGCTGATAGCTTTTACCTCGATTCAAACGATTATATTCATCTACTAACTGAGAAGTTTCGACTCGTTGCTGTTCAGTCACCATAAATTTTCCAGACTCGATGAGATGGGAGAGAGTAAAATCTGGTTTTTTAAATGTTGGTGCGCCTTCTAAGCTATTGACTACACGCAAAGATATATGCTCAAATCCTACTTGATGGATGAAGTCGCGGATTTGTTCGTCGTAAATGCGCGATCGCAATGCACTAAAAAAGTCAATGGATTGATTGGCAAAAGTATCTACTAGTTGTTCAATTTCCCTGGGTGAGAGTCCATCTTCCTGAAAAATTCCCCCCACAATACCCACCTTATCATCGCGGTTAGGCTGCCAATAAAATTTCTCCATCCGTCCATCCCGAATCAATGGGGCGTAGAGTGTGGAAAAATCATTACCTGTGACAATAATCGGGACACGCCGGATAGGGTTTGAGTCATAGCTTCCCGGTAGCTGTACATCTGTGGGATTATCAGCAATATTCATCAGTGTGGCATTCACCAACTGAGTATTAACAGTGTATTGCGTCCCTTCATCAAAGCGTCCTGCGCCTGCATCTAAATCATTAATCATCAGTACGCACATTTTACCCCGGACTTTGATCAGTTCGGCTGTTTCTCGATAACGGAGGCGGATTAATCGTGCGGGATCTCCTGCATCGGGACTTTCCAATTCACCACCAGAAATTAGTGTGACTTCTACACCCATTTTTTCAAAGGCTAACTCACATTGAAAGGTTTTCCCTTCACCTTTGCGTCCATGAATCCCTAAAATTAACGGTACTCTAATACCAGGAATATTCAAGAAGTTTTTGGTGATGTGAACAGCTAGTTTGTCTAAAAAGCGGGGAGCAATATAATAAGCCATAAGTTTATCCCTGGTTAAGATGTATAAAAATAATGCTAAGTTTTTTTGGTGTCTAATGTTTATTTAACTTGCGGTAGAGTTTAAAAATTTCTTACCATAAACGTTGTATAGAATAGTTATCAAAAATTGTATCTGCACTGAGGATAGGGAGATTTTCTGTGATAGCTTGTGCAATTAGCATTCTGTCAAAGGGGTCACGATGATGTAGAGGTAGTTGAGCGACTGCTAAAATATGCTCAATTTGAATAGGTATTAACTGAACATCAGTCATGATTATTTGCTGTTCTACAAACTCAGCAAAGCTCAAATTCAAGTTAAGTTTACCGATGCTGTGTTTGATTGCTATTTCCCAAATGCTGACAATACTCAAACAATTTTGATTGTTTTCAATTTGCGATCGCACAGTCTGACTTATTCTCTGATCACCCATAATAAACCAAATTAAAGTATGGGTGTCCAATAGCTGTCTCATTCCATATACTCCCGAAAATCTTCTAATGGTTCATCGAAATCATCAGATATTCTGACCATTCCCTTAGCACTGCCAAATTCAAGACGGCGTTTTACTGGCGATACAGGAGTTAATTTTACAACAGGTTGATTATCTTTAATGATGATAATTTCTTCACCACTAAGTGCTGCGTCAATCAACTCTGATAAATTCTGAGATGCTTCAGCTAGAGTAATTTGTGTCATAATTTTTGCCTATAGTCAAATTGGTATGAATATTTTCTAATTTTAACAATTAAGAAAATCTTGATAGTTGTTGTATAAAATTTTGATGTACTTCAGAACTTAAACCTTGTTGTAGCACTGCTAAAACTCGTGGCATTTCACCAGTTAATAAAGCAGAAATATCTAACCATAAACCAGGAAATAATATACTTTTAATAATACCCTCATTGTCTGCTTCTAATGATATATATTCGCCATTCTCTAAAACGAACCAATCCAATTTTTGTTCTAATACCTGCCAAACAATATATTCTTTAACACCATTGCGGCGATAGACTCGTTTTTTATCATACAAGTCATTGGCGGCACTGCTAGCTGCAACTTCTGCAATTAACTCTGGCGCACCTTCTATATAATCATCTTCACTAATACGCGCTTGTCCACCTAGTTGCTGATCAATTAACAAGACAACATCAGGTTGTACTTCATTATCTAAATCTAAACGGACTGTAGCATTATCACCTAAATCTAACCCTGGGGTAGCAACTTTGTAATTTCCCAACCAAATTATCAAGTTACCGTGAGGTTCTCCATGACTTCTGAAACGTAATGGTGAGGCCACGTATACAACTCCTTCAATTAATTCTGCTTTTTTAATGTGGGGCATTGCTGTATATCGCTGTTCAAATTCATGGCGTGTGAGTCTATCGCCACTTTCTAAAGGAGGAACTTTCTTTTCTAGTGATGATGTCATGAGTAGATTCCTCACAGGAATGTTACTGCTTCTAGTATAGGCAATTCTTATCTCAACTCAAACATTACTAACGGTAACTCAACCCAAAAAAACTACCCCATACACTACCTTACGAATCTATTAGCTATTTATTCTGAAGCATATAAATGCCGTAAACAAACTTAGTACGATTTTTGTAAGCTATGGATTTTCTAATTATTTCCTGAAGTCTATAAAATTCCATTAGCCATAGAACTGAATGCCCAATTAAGGTTAATTTAGATTGATTATTTATTTTAGACTCAGAAAATAAATTATCAAACAAAACAAAATTCAAATCCTTCATCATTTTTATAACGATTGGATTGGCACTGATCGTATATATATATTTGTGCCTTATCACACCATCTTGATAGGATTCAT
>JBODRP010000041.1:0-27186 GCA_050633005.1 Trichormus sp.
ATTTTATATCGTATAAAATCATCATATTAAAGGTTATAAAAAGTGAATAAAAGTGTATTTGCATCTACAAATTCAAAGAAGGTAAAACTAATTGCTCATCGCTATCAACTGCAAAAAGTAATTGGTAGTGGTGGTATGGGGGAAGTTTTTTTAGCAACTGATACCTTATTGGGGGGGACACCAGTTGCGATTAAATTTTTGACGCAAACTGTAGCTGATGCCAAAATTGAAAAAGACTTTGCTCGTGAAGCCTTGATGAGTGCTGCCTTAAGTCAAAAAAGCCTGCATATTGTTAGAGCTTATGATTACGGTGTTAGTGACAAAGGAAAACCATTTTATGTCATGGAATATCTCAACGGACAAAGTTTAAAAGAACTAATACCTTTGCCATTATCCAGATTCTTAAATTTAACACGTCAGATTTGTCTGGGTTTACAGTGCGCTCATGAAGGTATTCAAATTGATGGTAAAATTTATCCTTTAGTGCATCGAGACATTAAGCCAGCAAATATATTAGTTGTTCCAGATCCCATATTAGGACAGTTAGTCAAAATACTCGATTTTGGCATCGCCAAATTTTTAAATTATGCTCCTACAATTAGTACCAATAAAGGATTTCATGGTACTTTACCCTATTCTTCACCTGAGCAACTAGAAGGGGAAAAATTAGATGCACGTTCTGATATTTATAGCTTGGGTGTAATGATGTTTGAAATGCTTACTGGTGAAAAACCCTGGCAACCAGAAACAGATTTATTTGGGGCTTGGTATAAAGCACATCATTTTGAAGCACCCCGCACCATAGCAGCAGTTAATCCCCACCTGAAAATACCACAAAAACTTAATGATTTAATTATGGCTTGTTTAGCTAAAAAAGCTAGCGATCGCCCTCAAAGTGTTCGGGAATTATTAAGATTTCTAGACAACATAGATGATGCAAAAATTCCTAATTTAGATATAAATTTAACTACTAAAAATACTCCTGCAATTCCCCTAAAATCTAAATTTATTTTAACGGTTGAGAAAAACTTTAAACAATTTACTTGGCCGAAAAATAAACCTATACAAGAAATCGTTTTTCCCCAACTCCTTAATACTAGCCAGGGAAGAGCAGTAACACTCTTATTAATGTTGCCAGAAACAGAAATTAAAAAGCTATTAAATGCCAAACTATACAACCGATTTATTTTTATGACCTCCCCTCACCCCATGCTTTTATGGGTAACAATGCTCTACACCCAAGAATTTGGGGCTAAATGGCTACCATGCTACCTAGATATGCAAAATCCCTACAACCTGCGTCTAGTTTCATCTTTAGCTAATAATGATAGCTATCCTCTTATGTGCTTTACCCTAGAACCACCCAACAAATGCACCCAAGTAATTACCAGTCAAATTGAACTCAGCCAACGCCAAAAGCTAAAAATCTGGGTAGAACAAAGTCAAAAACTCCCACCAACTACTCAACCCCAGTTGAGTAAAAATCTGCTGAAACAACAGTACAAGCAATTACAGTCTCAAATGCTACAGAAAATGGCTTAGGGACTGGGGATTGGGGAACTGATAAAAAAAATTTCCAAATTAGGTTGACAAATCCTGGGATGTTAGTCATAATAGGGAAGTTGCCAATTAAGGGACTGTAGTTCAATTGGTTAGAGCACCGCCCTGTCACGGCGGAAGTTGCGGGTTCGAGCCCCGTCAGTCCCGTTTTAATTTATCAAGACCAAGTGCTGAGTGAGTTAAGTTGTGAGTGTAGACTGAATATTCTAACTCACAACTCATGACTCAATACTCAGCACTTACTATAGTAATCATTGCTTTGCGAAAGAGAGAACTATTGTGACTGTCAGAGTCCGAATTGCTCCTAGCCCAACTGGGAATCTACATATTGGTACAGCTAGAACAGCTGTTTTTAACTGGTTGTTTGCTCGTCACCACGGCGGCAAGTTTATTTTGCGAATTGAAGATACAGACCTAGAGCGATCGCGTCCCGAATATACAGAAAATATTCTGGAAGGATTGCGTTGGTTGGGACTCAACTGGGATGAAGGGCCATTCTTTCAATCCCAACGCCTAGACTTGTACAAACAAGCAGTCCAAAAACTCCTAGATCAAGGTTTAGCTTATCGTTGCTACACCACCTCAGAGGAACTCGAAGCCTTAAGAGAAGCCCAAAAAGCCAAAGGTGAAGCCCCCCGCTACGACAACCGCCATCGTCACCTCACCCCAGAACAAGAAGCACAATTTCAAGCCGAAGGCCGCAGTTTTGTCATCCGCTTTAAAATTGACGATGACCGGGAAATTGTCTGGAATGACTTAGTCAGGGAAAAAATGGTTTGGCGCGGTAGTGATTTAGGTGGTGATATGGTCATCGCCCGCGCTGCTGAAGACGGTATTGGTCAACCTCTATACAACTTTGTAGTTGTAGTAGACGACATTGATATGCAAATCACTCATGTGATTCGCGGAGAAGATCATATTGCTAATACAGCCAAGCAAATTCTACTGTATGAAGCTTTAGAAGCAAAAACCCCTGAATTTGCCCATACGCCCTTAATTTTAAATATGGAGGGACGTAAACTTTCCAAGCGCGATGGAGTCACATCCATCTCTGACTTTAAGCAAATGGGCTTTACATCAGAAGGTTTAGTTAACTACATGACCTTACTGGGTTGGTCGCCACCAGACTCTACCCAAGAAATATTTACCTTAGAAGCAGCCGCCAAAGAATTTAGCTTTGAGCGCGTCAATAAAGCCGGGGCAAAATTTGACTGGGCGAAATTAGATTGGTTAAACAGTCAATATCTGCACAATATGCCAGTAGACAAACTCACCGATTTAATTATCCCCTACTGGGAAGCGGCTGGATATCCATTTGATGGTGGACGAGATCGTGCTTGGTTAGAAAAGTTAGTTGGTTTACTCAGTGCCAGCTTGACCCGCTTAACAGATGCTATAGAAATGAGCAAACTGTTTTTTAGCCAGACAGTACAATTAAGTGCAGAGGGCAGCGAGCAATTACAGCAACCAGGTTCTAAGGAAGTTCTGCAAGCAATCATCACAACCTTAGAAAATCAACCCCAACTAACAGAAGCATCTGCCCAAGACATAATTAAACAAGTGGTGAAAGCCCAAAACGTCAAAAAAGGGTTAGTTATGCGATCGCTCCGCGCTGGCCTAACTGGAGACGTACATGGCCCAGACTTGATCCAATCTTGGTTACTCCTCAATCAAATTGGTCTAGACAAACCACGCTTAAATCAGTCGATAGCGTAGGCAGGGGGCAGGGGGCAGGGGGCAGGCTTGTCCTGAGCGGAGTCGTAAAGCCTGCGGCATAGCTTCTCCTGTCGGAGAGGCTGCGCCAACGCTTAAGGCGCAGCCTCTGTCTACGACACGCTCCGCGAACGCAGAGAAGGGGGGCAGGGGGAGACAAGAGAGACAAGGGGGACAAGGGGGACAAGGGAGAGGGAGAAATATTTACGCCAATGCCCAATGCCCAATCCCCAATGCCCAATCCCCAATTCCCAATTCCCTAACCTTACTAGTCAATTCCTCTCAAATTGGGAACATAATCTGTAAAATTAATGTCTTCTCAACCACTGAGATAATTATTAAATTACTATGTCGAAAACAACGCTAAATCAATTAATTCGATTATCTTTAATGATAGTTACATTAGGCGTTATATCGGCAATTGCTGCCGCCACCACAGCCCAAGAAACCCCCCCCATATTTGGAGATATCACTATTAGCCAAAAATTTTCTCCAGACCCTCTCACCGTTAGGGGTATGAGTGGTGGCTCAGTGGCAGCAAACAAAATTGCTGGTAGAGTTGATACCCCTACTGGCCCTTGTATTGGATTTGTAGATAAAGCACCAGACCACACGATTAAGTTAAACAATAAATTTGAGTATCTCAAACTTCAAATACAAGCAGATAAAGACACTACTTTGATCGTCAAAGGGCCTGGTGGTACTTGGTGCAACGATGACTTAGAAGACAAGAATCCCGGCATACTGGGGGAATGGCTACCAGGAGATTACCAAGTTTGGATCGGTTCTTACGACAAAGATCAATATTTTCCGTACACTCTACAAGTTACAGAAGTTAAGTAGTCAGTTATTCAGTGATTCAGTTATCAGTTATCAGTTATCAAGTAACTCTTCCTTAATTTAACTCCCTTATCTCTCCGAAGTTCTGTACGAAGGAAACCTCCGCACCCTACGGGATCTTGCTACAGACTTCTCTCCTTGTCTCCCTTGTCTCTCCGAAGTTCTGTACGGAGGAAACCTCCGCACCCTACGGGATCTTGCTACAGACTTCTCTCCTTGTCTCCCCTACACCCTGCCCCCTGCCCCTTCTACTCCCCCAATCGCTGCCACGATCGCCATGTTGTATTAGAATTAAGTTAACTTTAATTAAGATTCTTGTCGGCATCTAAGATTTCACATCAGCACTTACAGCTTTGTGGTAATGCCTGATTGGACATCAAATTAAACAAAATGGAGTTATAAACGTCCGTTTTACAACTATCTAGTAACCACCGGTGCTAGAAATAACTAATTGTAAATTGGCATCTAGAGGAAAATTAAAATGAAATTCTCTTGGAGAGTCCTGGTACTCTGGACACTGCCTGCTTTGGTAATTGGCTTTTTCTTTTGGCAAGGGGCGTTTGCAGCTAATCCTGCTGACATGAGCAAAAATGCTGCTAACACCCGCATGACCTATGGCCGCTTTTTGGAATATTTGGACGCTGGTCGTGTGACCAATGTGGATCTTTATGAAGGCGGCAGAACAGCGATTATTGAAGCCACAGACCAAGATATTGAAAATCGTGTGCAACGTTGGCGGGTAGATTTACCAATTAACGCGCCTGAGTTAATCAATAAACTTAAGGAAAAACAAGTTAGTTTTGATGCTCATCCAGTCCGCAATGATGGTGCTATCTGGGGGCTGTTAGGCAATTTGATTTTCCCAATCTTATTGATTACTGGATTGTTCTTTTTGTTCCGTCGCTCCAATAATATGCCTGGCGGCCCCGGTCAAGCCATGAACTTTGGTAAGTCCAAAGCGCGTTTTCAAATGGAAGCGAAGACTGGGGTAAAATTTGACGACGTAGCCGGGATTGAAGAAGCTAAAGAAGAATTACAAGAAGTTGTCACCTTCTTAAAACAGCCAGAAAGATTTACAGCCGTTGGCGCACGCATTCCCAAAGGGGTGTTGTTGGTAGGGCCTCCAGGTACAGGTAAAACTTTACTAGCAAAAGCGATCGCTGGGGAAGCTGGTGTACCTTTCTTTAGTATTTCCGGTTCAGAGTTCGTAGAAATGTTTGTGGGTGTGGGTGCTTCCCGTGTCCGCGACTTGTTCAAAAAAGCTAAAGATAACGCTCCCTGTATCATTTTTATCGATGAAATTGACGCAGTAGGTAGACAACGGGGTGCGGGTATCGGCGGTGGTAACGACGAGAGAGAACAAACCCTCAACCAGTTACTGACTGAAATGGATGGTTTTGAAGGCAACACAGGCATCATTATTATTGCTGCTACCAACCGTCCTGATGTCTTAGATGCAGCTTTGTTGCGTCCCGGTCGATTTGACAGACAAGTTACCGTTGATGCACCAGACATCAAAGGCCGCTTAGAAATTCTGCAAGTCCACGCGCGGAACAAGAAACTTGATCCTAGTGTATCTTTAGAAGCGATCGCCCGTCGCACACCAGGATTCACCGGTGCAGACTTAGCCAACCTCCTCAATGAAGCCGCCATTCTCACCGCTAGAAGACGTAAAGAAGGCATCACCCTCAGCGAAATTGATGACGCTGTAGACAGAGTAGTTGCAGGGATGGAAGGCACACCCTTAGTAGATAGCAAGAGCAAACGCCTCATTGCTTACCATGAAGTCGGACACGCCTTGGTAGGGACTTTATTAAAAGACCATGACCCAGTGCAGAAAGTTACCCTGATTCCTCGCGGACAAGCACAAGGTTTAACTTGGTTTACCCCCAACGAAGAACAAGGCTTAATTTCTCGCTCTCAACTTAAAGCCAGAATTACTGGTGCTTTGGGTGGTCGTGCAGCAGAAGACATCATTTTTGGTGCGGCGGAAGTAACCACAGGTGCAGGCGGCGACTTGCAACAAGTAACCGGCATGGCACGGCAAATGGTGACGCGCTTCGGGATGTCTGATTTAGGGCCTCTGTCCTTGGAAAGTCAACAAGGGGAAGTCTTCCTAGGTCGTGACTGGATGACTCGTTCTGATTATTCTGAATCAATTGCGGCTCGGATTGATTCTCAAGTGCGGGAAATTGTCGAAGATTGCTACGAAACCGCCAAAAAGATCATCCGGGAAAATCGTACTGTCACAGATCGCATTGTAGATTTACTCATCGAAAAAGAAACCATCGACGGTGAGGAATTTCGTCGAATTGTTGCTGAGTACACCGACGTACCAGAAAAATCTCAGTATGTTCCACAACTGTAGTTATTGTTGAAGAAACTCAGAATTGAGAAGGCAGGAGGCGTAATATCTCCTGCCTTTTTATTGACTTTTTGAGATATTCTCTACAAAATCTCTATGTTCATTTGACTGCAAACCTGCTTGTAATACGGCCAAAACCTGCTGCATATTTCCATTTAATAAATCTGTTGCGGCTAACCACAAACCTGGAAAAACTCGACTGCGGAGAACGTTTTCTTCAGGAAGTAATTCTAAATACTCACCGTGTTCTAAATAAAACCAACTCAGTTTTTGATCTAGCACTTGCCAAACGATATATTCTTTCACACCATTGCGACGGTACGCTTGTTTTTTACCATGAAGGTCAATGGCAACACTACTAGCAGCAATTTCCACAACTAACTCTGGCGCACCTTCGATATAATCATCTTCAGTCAATTTGGCTTGCCCACCTGCTTCTGGTGTGATGAGCAGAATCGCATCTGGTTGAGGTTCGTTATCTAAGTCTAGGCGTACAGTTGGTTCAACTCCCAAAGCTACACCAGGTGTAGCGGCTGCATAAGTACCAAGCCATGTGAGTATCCAACCATGCGGTTGACTATGACTTTTAAAACGCAAGGCAGCAGGCATAATGTAGACAATTCCTTCGATCAATTCAGCTTTTTGCAAATTAGGCATGGCATTATAACGACGCTCAAATTCATACCGGGTGAGTTTGTCGCCGTTTTCTAAAAGAGGAATTGTCCAGTTTTGTGGAGGTGTTTTTACCATGACGATCGCATCTTGGTTGAGCCTAAACTTATCCTATATTGTTTGTTAGGTTGATGAAAAAAACTACCAAGTTGGATCACTAAATAAATGGATGGTTAATTCTTCATCTTGGGGTGGTACAGATGTAATGCAAGCACGAATAGTATCTCCATCATCAAGTTCTACAGTGCAAGCATGACAAGTTCCCATCAGACACCCAGTAGGAATGAAAACCCCAGCGCGCTCTGCTACATCTAATAGGGGTTCTCCTACTTCAGCCTCAATGGTGACATCATCTGGTAAAAAACGGACACGAACATTCATTGCAAAATTCACAATACTCTACCAAAAGCAAGCTACCGCATCTTGGTACAAATTGAATCAAGATTTTTGTAGCTTGAGGAATTATCAATTTACGACAAAAAGGGCGTTAAATCTAAATGAGTTTCAATTTCAGTTGCCAGATGATCTAACATCTGCTCTCGTTGTTCTCGGTAGTTAGCAACACCTGTCGGCAAAGATTTTAAGCCTCGCTGTTGACGGAGGCGATTGAGCCAAGCGCGTCGCCAAGGGCCATTATCAAACAATCCGTGAAGATATGTACCCCAAACAGATTGACAATTATCTACCAATCCTAAGTTAGCATCATCAAACAAAGGTTGATAGGCTTGATTATCTCCTGAAATATCTACACGCGATCGCCCTTGATGAATTTCAAACCCGGTTACAGGTAATCCCATTTGGGGGTAATTTGAGGTAACTTGACGCTGACGGGCTATTTTTTGGCCAGTAATCACAGTTTTAATGGGTAAGAGATTTAAGCCTTGATATCTGCCAGCTTGTCCTTCTACACCTTCAGGATCGGCGATAATTTGTCCAAGTATTTGGTAGCCGCCACAAATCCCCAATACTGTGCCACCAGAAGCAGCATAATGTTGAATAGCTTCTGCCATGCCGCTTTTTTGCAATAATATTAAATCCGCAATCGTGGTTTTTGTCCCTGGAAGAATCACCGCATCTGGGTGGCCTAAATCATGCTTAGGACTAATGTATCGAACTGAGACGCTTGGTTCTGATTCCAGGGGATCAAAGTCTGTAAAATTAGAAATTCTTGGTAAGCGAATCACACTGATATTAATATCGGTGTTAGCTTTTGCTGGTTTACGCTCCAGTAAATCTAGTGAGTCTTCGGCGGGAAATAAGTGTTGCAGGTAGGGTATGACACCCAGCACAGGAATTTTTGTACGTTCTTCTAACCATTTTATTCCCGAATCGAGGAGCAATCGCTGTCCTCTGAATTTGTTAATTACTATACCTTTAATTAATTGTCGTTCATCTGGTTCGAGTAGTTCTAGTGTGCCGACAACGTGGGCGAAAGCTCCCCCTCTGTCAATATCAACTACCAGTATTGTGGGGGCATTTAAGTATTTTGCTACCCGCATATTAGTTAAATCACGGTGCTTGAGGTTGATTTCGGCGGGACTACCTGCACCCTCACAAACGATCACATCAAATTCTGTACCTAAATGCTGTAAAGATTCTTCAATTGCCCGCCAACCCATTTCAAAATATTGCTCATAGTAGTCGGCTGCATTTACTTTGCCTACGTATCTTCCTCGCATAATGACTTGGGAAGTCATATCTCCTTGGGGTTTGAGCAAAATCGGGTTCATTTCTACCCAAGGAATTACCCCAGCCGCCCAAGCTTGTACAGCCTGAGCATAGCCAATTTCTCCCCCATTGGCTGTAACATAGGCATTTAAAGCCATATTTTGTCCTTTAAAGGGGGCTACTCGCCAGCCACGCCGGGACAAAATCCGACATATAGCTGTAGTTATCAGTGATTTCCCTGCGTGGGAAGTCGTCCCCACTACCATAATAGATTTCATAGCAACTGTTAGATAGTAATTCGTAATTCGTAATACCCTACGGTAAGGCTTCCGCCTACGTAATTCGTAATTCCGCTACGCGGAAGCAAGTTACGTAATTCCTAATTCCTGACGGGTAGGGTTAAGGATACATCATTAAGAATGATGTAAGTTGGTTGATTTTTGGGATTATGGCTGGTAATGGGTAGCTATTCACCAATTATCCATGCCCAATGCCCATAGTAGACTCAGGACAGATATTCTGGCTCAAGTTCATATCAATATGCAACCCAGCTTAACAATTGCGCCAATTTACTTGGGGGAAATTGGTAAAGCATTGATAAATGGGTTGATTGGTTTACGTATATATTGTTCCCTATAAATACCGAATCCTAACTTTGGGATTATGAGTTCTAAAAGGGCAATCTCAACCAACGAATCATGGAATTATATAAGCGATCGCTCCATGATGGGGCAGGTAAGTCTTGTCCTTGGTATTTTTCCATCAGTTGATGTCCTAGAGGAGTGAGACGAAAGCTATCGGTAATTCCCTGTCCATCAACTTCCCGTCGTAGGATACCAACTTGGATTAACCAACCCAAAGCATTGTCACAGGCTAACTCTGATAGAGATGTTTTGGTATAGCCATTTTTAATTCCATTTTCTGAGGCGATCGCACCTAAAGCAACACTTTGATGACGCATAGTTTCAAATAATTTGATCTCAAAGGGAGAACAAATCAGGGATTTTTCAGCCCTTTTAACACTGCTAGGCGGATAAGTCAGGATTTTAGAATTTTGAGAGTTAACAACAGGCATAGTTTTATCTTGGTGATGGGGCATGGGGCATGGGGCATTGGGCATTGGGCATTGGGAATAAAAAATAATTGTCTCCCTTGTCTCCCTTGTCTCCCTGCCCTCTGCCCCTATGCTGCTTCTTATTTAGTTTTGACACTAAGTCATGAAATTATTGTAAATTATTGTAAAATTTCAGAGTCATCAACAATCTGAAACAGGAAAGGTTCATTATGCCTCTAGCGGTTGGTACAGATGCACCTGCATTTACCGTCAAAGATACCAACGGTAACACCGTATCGTTATCTGATTTTGCTGGAAAGACTGTTGTTTTATATTTTTATCCCAAAGATGACACCCCAGGCTGCACTAAGCAGGCTTGTAGCTTCCGGGATGCTCAACCAGAATATCAAAATAAAGATGTAGTGGTTCTGGGGGTTAGTGCTGATGATGAAGTTTCTCATCAGGCATTTACCCAAAAATATAATCTGAATTTTCCTTTATTGGCTGACACTAACCAATCTCTCATCAAAGCCTACGATGTTGATGGTGGTGGCTATGCCAAGCGTGTCACCTACGTTATTAGCCCTGAAGGTAAAATTATTCACGTTGATGCTAGCGTCAATACAACAACCCATGCTGGTGATGTTTTAGCCGCTTTGGGGCTTAATTAACACTTAATTAACGCCGTGTGCAAGTTTTTCTCAAACCTAACCCCCAACCCCTTCCCTTGTAGGGAAGGGGAGCAAGAATTAAAGCCTCTAACGCCACTTGCTACAATGTGGGAAACCCGCGCAACGCAGTCGCTGCCCCTTGCAGGAGAGAGATTTTAATAAGTTGCACACCGCGTTAATTGACTACTGCCAAAAGCTGCCTTGCTCCCATTCCTTGTGGGTGGCTTTTCTTCCCTGCTCCCTACCCCCTGCCTAGACACCATTAATTATTTTTTTTAATTGGAAATACCGTTATTGATTTGATGGTGTAACTGCTGGTTGGATTGTGCTTGGGGTAGTGATAATTTCTAAAGGAAGTGTTTGTCCTGACTGCTGATTATTATTCTGAATGGCTTTGTTTTGCCTGTCTCTAAATGCCTTGGCTGCATCATCTAATTGTTGATTTTGCTGGTTAGTATCCCAAGAACTATTTCCCAAAGTTGCCCGATGAATCAGATCAAACATATTGAAATTGCCATTACTAAAGTCAATATTATTTTGTTGATCGGCATTATTGCCACCCGCATCTACTGTGCCGAGTTGAGCCAGGCTAGGTTGGGCTGTGAGTAAGGAAGAGAAGCCAACGCTGGTTACAGTTGCTATTAAGAGTTTAGTGATTACTGAAGCTGATTTTTTCATAAATTCCTCTAACACCATCCCAAATAAGTAAAAAGGTAAAAATTAAAAGGCAAAAGTACAGAATTTTTTTACTTTTTACTTTTGCCTTTGTTATGCCCCATGACAATTTTGATGTTTGTGCGTGAAATTTGTTTCATTGGGGCTAATTTTATCTTAAGCAAGAGTTCGGCGCAGTTGGGGCTGAATACTGACTAAAGCTACTACAGCAAACCCCAATAATATTAGCAATGCACCGCCAAAGGTAACATCACCCCAAGGGGCTTGCATAACGACACTACTTAATCCCCAATTGCTGTGAGTATAAAGATAGCGGATGGGTTCAATGGCGTAACTCAAAGGGTTTACGGTGGCAATAACCTGCAACCACTTAGGCATGAAGGATAAAGGAGCTAGGGCGGTACTAGCGAATAATAAGGGCAGATTAGTAACGAAAATCACAGCAATTAATTCAATGTGTCCAGGTAGGGCAAAAGCTAAACCCAGAGAAATAGCCGTGACACCTAATGCTAGCAGAAAGACAATAACAGCGATCGCACCTAATCCAGCAATATCTGGTAGTCCAGCCCCTAGAAATGCTGCTGCACCGACAATTACAGCCGCTTGTAGTAAGCTTTGACTAATAATAAAGATAGCCGATGCAAACACAATAGAAAACCGCGAAGCTAAGGGAGCGACTAACAAACGGTTCAAAAAACCAAATTCCCTGTCAAACATCACGGGTAAGCCAGCATTCAATGCTCCCGCAAAGGCAGTAAAAACAATTACACCTGCTGCCAAAAATTGACCGTAATTTGTCGTAGTACCAAATAAACCTTTCGGCGCGTTTTGGAACAACGCCCCAAATAAGACTAACCACATGACAGGCTGAATAATACCCGCCAATAGAGTTGAAGGACGACGTTGTAATTGAATAAATAAGCGACGAGTTAAAGCCAAAGTCTCTTGGACTAATTCACCGAAAAAGTTAGGTTGTGTTTCGGTGTAGGCTTGTGGTGATGTGGCAACTTGCCAATTGATATCAGATTTAGGGGTGACACTCATAACAGTATTGGGTATTGGGAATTGGGCATGGGGCATGGGGTATGGGGCATAGGGTATGTATGGGGCATGGGGCATGGGTAATTGGCCAAACAGGGCATTGAAATAAAATCTACTTTGTCTACCTTGTCTACCTTGTCTACCTTGTCTACCTTGTCTCCCAGTCCCCAATCCCCAGTCTCCAGTCCCCAGTCCCCAGTCTCTAGCGCATATTTTGTTTCTTCTCAGCTTTAGGATCACGAGTTCCAGCTGCTGCTAGTTCGGCATCCATGAGGGTGCGTCCAGTGGCAGCTAGGTAGACATCATCTAGGCTGGGACGAGATTGGGCAATGCCAAATATGGGTAAGCCTGCGGTATTAAGTGCTTGCTGGACGGTAATCAGCGCATCATTCTGGGGGGTGACTACTAAATTGAGTGAGTTACCTTGCGCGCTATTGATGATTACTTCCTTCACGAAAGATAATCCTTGTAGGAGTTCCTTGGCTTGTGTTGCTTCTTCTGTGGGGGAAAACTCACGGATGCGTAAGGTGATGCGATCGCCTCCTACTCTATCTTTTAACTCGGAAGGTGTACCTACAGCAATCACTACACCCCGGTCAATGATAGCGACGCGATCGGCTAATGCGTCAATCTCTTCTAAATAATGGCTGGTAATTACTACCGTTGTTCCTGATTGCCGCAGTTTCCGTAAAAATTCCCATACCACAAAACGGCTTTCTATGTCAAGTCCTACGGTTGGCTCATCCAAGACTAAAACGTCTGGTGCATGAAGCAAACCAGCCGCTAAATCTAGACGCTTACGTAAACCACCAGAGTAAGTCCCAGTTTTCTTATCGGCATATTCTTGCAAACCGAGTAAATCTAAAACTGTCTCAATTCGCTGTTTGGCTACTGCGCTGTGAAGGTGATAAAGTGCCGCTTGCAATTGCAGCAATTCTCTACCAGTGAGCATTTTATCTAAAGCAACTTCTTGCGCTACATAGCCTAGCCGTTGTCTTGCTACTCTGGGGTTATCCAACACAGAAATACCAGATACCTCAATTTTGCCTGCATCTGGAGTAGTGAGGGTACACAGTGCGCGCAGAGTAGTTGTTTTACCTGCACCGTTGGGGCCGAGTAAACCAAAGATTTCTCCTGGTTCTACTTGGAAGGAAACATCCTTAACGGCTTCAACAGTACCATAACGCTTTTGCAGATTTTGAATTAAAACGGCGGCAGCCATCACAGCTAAACCCTAATATACAATTCGCAACAATATCTATATACATTGTAGTGGAGCAGCGTGAGGTCAGGCGATCGCATCGCTACACATTGATAATTTCACCGCTAATCGCTTTGTGGGGAGATATTGCGATAATAGAGGCAACCCATATTTTGGTAAACAGGCACGCTGATTATGGCAATCACGTTAGACCAAACTGCATCTGTGAAGATGACTCTGGAGGAGTTTTTTGATTATGACGACGGTACAGATGCCATGTATGAATTTGAAGATGGAGAATTGTTGCCGATGCCAGCTGAGAGTGAGAGAAATCAACGAATTGCCATATTTATCCTTGTTTGCCTTGTGCAATTAGGTATCCCATCTTCTCAGTTGCGAATGAAAACGGAAATTGTAACTACTGGCTCACGGGTACGTGTTCCTGATTTGGTGGTATTTTCTCCAGAGTTGGCAACTGTGATGGAGGGTGCTAAACGATCTACAATCATGCCAGAAATGCCACCACCGTTATTGGTGGTTGAAGTGGTGAGTCCCAATCAAAGCAGTCGTGATTATCGCTACAAGCGTTCAGAGTATGCAGCGCGGGGTATTCCTGAGTATTGGATTGTTGATCCTATACAAGAACAAGTAACTGTTCTGGAATGGGTAGAGGGTTTTTATGAAGAAAAGGTGTATACAGGGGATAGTGCGATCGCTTCGTTGGTATTTCCTGATTTCAAGTTGACTGCAACTCAAGTTTTACAGTCCCATTAAACACAATTAAATTACTCCTCAAGCAAACAGTAAAAATCCTGGAAGACTAAAGTTTTAATTATTAGAAATGTTTTGCAAATGTTCTGTATGTTGTAATGTTTTATCTGAATTATTGTTGTTAATTAAAACATATTTCTGCACATGAGAGTTAAACATTTTTGCCCGTCGTGTATAAAATACAGTCAATAAGAATTTCCAGCTAGCAAAAGAAAAAAAAGACTTATCGAATATAGCTAAAAAGCCTTGTAAATCTTTCTTTTTCAAAGCCACTAAACTCCAATGTAGTTTGAGGTAGCTTTTAATAATTGCCATATTTGGTAAGTAGTTATGATGTTTCTCATGTACAAGAGAATGGATTTTTTCTTTCATCAAAATGTTGGTCTGTAACCGTTGAATATAAGAAAATTTTTGATTGTAAGCACCAGTCCAAATTGTGCGGTAAGCCAAACATTGATTGAGAAAAACTCCATGACCACACTGAGCAATCCGAATCCAAGAATCTATATCATCACAGTTGGTATTTAATTGAGAATCCCATCCCCCTGTCTGCAAAAAAGCATCACGGCGACAAGCAACCTGAGCCGGTGTACCAAAGGGAACTAATTCCAAAAGCATACCGTAGTGAATATCCGCTTGGGGAATATAAAAAGCTAAACCTGGACCAAATTTAGGCGTGCGACTCAGTTCCTGTTCATTAGTATCGACTTGCGCCGCCACACAAGAGCAAATCACCGCTTCAGGACAAAGAGCGATCGCCTTGGCCATCTGTTCAATACAATTAATATCTAAATAGTCATCATCATCTAAAAACTTAATCCAATCACCACTAGCTTTCTCTACCCCCGCATTGACAGTTGCTGCATGACCTAGATTCACCTGATTGCGGTGATAAACTACAGACTTCCCTAAACTTCTGACATATGTTTCTGTCTCGTCAGATGAACAGTCATCCACAACGACTACCTCACAAGGAATAGTCTGTTTCAGTGCAGATTCAATAGCACGACGTAGCCAATGTAGGCGATTATAGGTAGAGATAACAATGCTGAATTTCATAATCTCACACCTGAAGCAAGAGTTTTTACACTATAACCCCCATCCTTCATAGGTTGTATTGGGTATATAACCCAAACATCGGGAATTTCTCTGAAATGAAATTATTGGAACTCCCCCACCTCAACTAGTGGACTCAAAGATGATTCTCGATTTATGATGGATGATCGTGAGTTTTTTAATTAGACTAGCCATGAACGCTCAAGAAATTATCCGTTCCATTGAAGCGGAACACCTAAAATCAAACATTCCCCAAATTTATGTCGGCGATACAGTAAAAGTTGGCGTAAAAATTAAAGAAGGCGAAAAATACCGCGTGCAACCCTACGAAGGTGTTGTCATTGCTATGCGTAACGGTGGTATTAACGAAACCATCACAGTCCGCAAAGTCTTCCAAGGTGTAGGCGTAGAGCGAGTATTCCTCGTCCATTCTCCTCGCATTGATAGCATCAAAGTCATCCGTCGCGGTAAAGTTAGACGTGCCAAACTCTACTATCTCCGTGGCCGGGTTGGTAAAGCCACTCGGATTAAGCAACGCTTTGACCGCGCTTTATAACTTTTGGCTCTTGGGTATGCCAGAAATTTTCTTCAGGCGGCATCTGCCGCTAGTTTGTTTCTTCAAAAAAAATGTGCTATCATGATGATTGTGCGTTAAACTGATAAAAGTTCAGCGTAGCAAACAAACCCAGCCCAGCTTGTGCGCTCTTAGTTCAGTTGGTAGAACGCAGGTCTCCAAAACCTGATGTCGGGGGTTCAAGTCCTCCAGGGCGCGCTCGAAAGTAAAAACACAGCCCGAAGCAGTAGCACACCTGTTAAGATAGCAGAAAGTGCTATTGATTTCGGGTGTAGTTGTTTTATACTTACAGCTTTTTGGCTTCCAGTTAATATTTTGATGGAATAAAGCTGTCAACCTGGATGAAAATTAGCAGAGTATAGCTGTATTGAAAAAGATGGGGGGATAAACGACCATGGCCAAAAAAAATGAAGCAGAAATGCCAGAAACTTCAGGTGGGTTTAACTTCCTGAATTTCTTCCAAGGAACAAGAGAAGAACTAGAAAAAGTAGTTTGGCCTAGTCGCAAGCAACTAGTCAGCGAATCAGCTGCGGTGTTGCTGATGGTGACACTCTCCGCCTCTTTAATATATTTGGTTGATGGATTGTTTGCTTGGGCAGCAAAACAGGTATTCTGATGACT
The DNA here is from genome assembly GCA_050633005.1 of Trichormus sp. GTDB lineage: Bacteria > Cyanobacteriota > Cyanobacteriia > Cyanobacteriales > Nostocaceae > Trichormus. The sequence continues at coordinate 16,483 of JBODRP010000041.1, forward strand.
TCTGCAACAGACGAACCAATCGACTCGGCGTTGCAGTCAGAGGAAACAGCAGAAACAGCGTCAAAAGAAGCACGCTGGTATGCAGTACAAGTAGCCTCAGGCTGCGAAAAACGGGTGAAAACAAACTTGGAACAGCGCATTCAAACTTTTGATGTGGCCGACAAAATCGTCCAAGTTGAAATTCCACATACGCCATCAGTAAAAATTCGTAAAGATGGCAGCCGTCACCATACAGAGGAAAAAGTATTTCCAGGCTATGTGTTAGTACGGATGATGATGGATGATGATACTTGGCAGGTGGTACGCAATACATCCCATGTAATTAACTTTGTGGGAGCAGAACAAAAACGTGGCACAGGTAAAAGCCGTGGTCACGTTAAGCCATTACCCTTGAGCCACTCGGAAGTAGAGCGCATATTCAAGCAAACCACCGAACAAGAGCCAGTTGTCAAAATTGACATGGCCACCGGGGATAAAATTGTCGTACTTTCTGGCCCATTTAAGGACTTTGAAGGCGAGGTAATTGAAGTGAGTCCAGAACGGAGTAAACTAAAAGCCTTGCTATCGATTTTCGGGCGAGATACACCAGTAGAACTGGAATTTAATCAGGTAGAAAAACAGAGCTAAATAACAAATGGCGAAGAAAGTAGTAGCGGTCATTAAACTGGCCCTGAATGCTGGAAAAGCCAACCCAGCACCCCCAGTTGGCCCTGCCTTGGGTCAACATGGTGTGAACATCATGATGTTCTGCAAAGAGTACAATGCCAAAACAGCAGATCAAGCTGGGATGGTAATTCCGGTAGAAATTTCAGTTTATGAAGACCGGAGTTTTACATTTGTACTCAAAACGCCACCAGCATCTGTATTGATTCGCAAAGCGGCGAAAATTGAAAGAGGTTCTAACGAACCGAACAAAAAGAAAGTTGGCTCAATTACCAACGCGCAATTGCGGGAAATTGCCCAAACTAAATTGCCTGACCTCAACGCCAATGACATAGAAGCGGCAATGAAGATCGTGGCCGGAACAGCTAAAAACATGGGTGTAACTATCACAGAGTAAATTCACCACCCATCAATACAAGTAGCAAAAATTAGTGGGGGAGAGGCAAAGCTTCGTAGTTACCCCAGGAGATCAAAATGACAAAAAAAATATCCCGACGTTTGCAGGCACTGCAAGCTCAGGTAGAAGATAAAGATTACTCACCTTTAGAAGCTTTGTCACTGCTCAAAGAAACTGCAACAGCTAAATTTCCAGAAGCAGCAGAAGCCCATATTCGTTTAGGTATTGATCCAAAATATACAGACCAACAACTGCGTACCACAGTAGCATTACCCAAAGGTACAGGGCAGGTGGTACGAGTAGCAGTTATTGCCCGTGGGGAAAAAGTAACAGAAGCCTCTAGTGCCGGTGCTGACATAGTTGGTTCAGAAGAACTAATTGACGAAATCCAAAAAGGCAGAATGGATTTTGACAAGTTAATTGCTACACCGGATGTGATGCCACAGGTAGCAAAACTTGGTAAACTCTTAGGCCCCCGTGGTTTGATGCCATCACCAAAAGGTGGTACAGTGACATTTGACGTAGCAAGTGCGATCGCAGAATTTAAAGCTGGTAAATTAGAGTTCCGGGCTGACCGTACAGGCATCGTTCATGTTATGTTTGGTAAGGCATCCTTCTCGCCTGAAGATTTGTTAGTCAACTTGAAGGCATTACAAGAAACAATTGACCGTAACCGCCCTTCAGGAGCAAAAGGCCGCTACTGGCGTTCAATTTATGTATCTGCCACAATGGGGCCATCAATTAGAGTCGATATTACTGCTCTCAGAGATTTAAAACTGACCGAAGCTGCTTAAGGGTGATTAGTGATTAGGGACTGGGTACTAGAGAAAAGAATTAATCTCTACTCACCTTGACACCAATCTCCAATGCCCTATACCCAAGATTGAATAAGCAAAGCCGGAGACAGCAGGTGCTACTCGCTTAATATCCTGCCGAGGTGAAAGCTCTATTGCCAAAAGTGACACTGATAATTGTGTCTTGACTGCGGCAGCCAGAGTATTTATCCTCAACCCCGGCTTAGATAGCTGGGGTTTGTTGTTATGCCCTAGTCAGATCAAAATCATCAAGGGAGAAATCGACAATTATTTTGAGGAGGTGAAACCGACATGGGTAGAACACTAGAAAACAAAAAAGAGATAGTAGCTGATCTCAAAGAAAGTTTGAGTCAGTCAAGTTTAGCACTGGTAATTGACTACCAAGGGCTGACAGTTGCTGAAATTACCGACTTACGGCGGCGGTTACGTCCCACTGGCACTATCTGTAAAGTAACTAAAAATACTTTTATGGGTATTGCCATTCAAGACGATGAAAAATGGCAACCCCTGTCGGAGTTGTTGAAAGGATCTTCTGCTTTTTTATTAGTTGAAGAAGATTTTTCTTCAGCAATTAAAGCTTACCAAGACTTCCAGAAAGCCTCTAAGAAGACAGAACTTCGTGGTGGCGTAATGGAGGGTCGCCTGCTCCAAGCTAGCGATGTCAAGGCTTTAGGAGACTTGCCATCCAAAGAACAACTTATGGCTCAAATTGCTGGAGCTATCAACGCTTTGGCGACAAAAGTGGCTGTGGGTATCAACGAAGTTCCCAGTGGTTTGGCGCGTGCTTTGCAAGCTGTTGCTGATAAAGAAAATAGTGGTGCAAGTGCCGATGAATAGGTAAAAGGTAATAGAAAACCAATTACCAATTGCTAGTGACGAATTTACCAAAAAACACATCAAAATTACAGGAGTAATATCAATGTCTGCTGCAACCGAACAAATTTTAGAACAATTGAAATCTTTGACTTTATTGGAAGCTGCTGAATTAGTTAAGCAAATTGAAGAAGCTTTTGGTGTAAGTGCTGCTGCACCTGCTGGTGGTATGATGATGATGGCTGCGCCTGGTGCTGCTGCTGCTGCTGAACCAGTAGAAGAGAAAACCGAGTTTGATGTAGTTCTGGAATCTGTACCAGCTGATAAGAAGATTGCTGTATTGAAAGTTGTCCGTGAAATCACTGGTTTGGGTCTGAAAGAAGCTAAAGACTTAGTAGAAGCTGCTCCTAAAGCAATTAAGGAAGCTATTGCTAAGGAAGCTGCTGAAGATGCTAAGAAACGGATTGAGGAAGCTGGCGGTAAGGTTACAGTTAAGTAATCAAGAGAGCTTTAAATTAGTGAACAGTAAACAGTAAAGAGTTATCAGGCCTATACTGGGGGATTTTGACCCACTACTCATGCTTACCACCAATTTGTGTGGTGATCACTCGTAACTAATAACTAGTAACTGTTAAATTGCTGTCTACTCTTCCTATACCTGCAAAGCTTTTGCTTTTGTGATTCATTACTGAAATTTTCTTGTAATCAAAAAAGGAGTCTTTTTAGACTCCTTTTTTTGGCAGTATAAAGCCGGATTTCTCACCACATGAGCATTTTGGGAAAACACTGTCTTGCACGGGTTTCCCGGCTTGGTAGGAGTAGTGTTTCACTTAAGGAACTTAAGTTTGGGTTAAGATGATTTCGCTGCTAGTTATAGGAAAGAATAAGTAGCCGTCATGAACTGGGTACACCAGAACACATGAAAAAGTCTTTCCCTTACACCCCTACACCCCTTTTTCAAGTCAGAACGGTGTAGATAATTCAAGGTTTGTAGTGTTCGCGCAGCGTCTCGTTCGCTGTAAGCGTCTCGTAGAGAAGAGAGGACTTTAGTCCTCTAATAAGGACTGTTCGCGGAGCGTTCCCGAAGGGTAGTCCTTACTACGAACTAGATGCCAATCTTTTTACATTACTTCACATAGTTTGGTTTTTTCAAGTCGTTCTACTTAGGAGTTTTAGCCAACGACAGAATAACGCTTTGAGCTTATCCCGAACTCAGGTTAATCTCAACTCAGACGACGAAAATTATACTCCTTAGCACTGGGATGACAACTGACACAACTAGTGATTTGCACAGGGCGCGGTAAATCGACTTGGGGATGTAACGCTTTAAAATAACGAGAATTATTTACCCGATAAGGTGTTGTTTCATCTTGTAACTGGGAGCGTGAGAAGGTAGAAAGATATCTCCACACTAGAGTGCGACTGGGATCTAATAGTGGTTGGAGAGTTGCGCCGTAGTGCTGTGAGTCTTCTAGCAGGTTTTTCCAAGTTTGGGTGGGTAAAACCGCAGGCGGCACAGCGATGTGACAACTAGAGCAATTTTCCAGATATAATTCTTGTCCTAGTTGGTATCTGGCGGGAACTACATCAACTGTACCGATTTGTGATACAGGGGTGGCACTTTGGGCGTTAGTGGCTAAAGCTAATAGCCAACCCATTACCAGACTCCACAGCAAAATGGTAAAAATTAATCCTAGCGGACGGCGTTTGAGTTTGGGTTTACGGAACTTACGTTTTACCAGATTTGACATTCCTCACATTCCCAGATATTTAGATTTATCCCTTATTGCTCATAATAAGACTTAAGCTGCATCGGCGATGTTGCGAATATGGGTCAGTATTTTAATTTTTTACCAGAAAAATGGGTTTGAGGTTCCCCGTCCTTCTAGGACGGCTTTCGTGATATGATATTTTTAGCGGTAAAGCGCACACATAAAAAACGAAGTAGGTCAAGCGGATAACTCCTGTAGACAAGCTGAAGGCTTGGCTTGTCGAAGACATCCGGAACCGTGGTAGTAAAAATCATAAATCTTGTACCGCCACTTGCTTTATGCCCTCCGGGTGACGCTCCTGCGTCGCTAACGCTGCGCTAACGCAGTCCCCTACGGCGGGAAACCCGCCTACAGGGCTGTCTCACCGGGAAACCCGTCCACCGCAGTGGCTGATAAATTTGGGAGTAAAGCAAAAATTGAAGAAATCGTTTCAAACGCGGTCGGGCAGTCCGTGTATGCTTGTGGACGTATCCAAACGGGGAGATTTGAATATTTTATATTCAGGTTTCTAGGGAGGACGGATGTACGCGGAGCGTTGCCGCAAGGCTAGCAAGAATCCTCAGCATGACGGCTGAGGAGTGTCAAAAAACCTAGATTTGAGGGAAGTGATCATAGAAATTAGGCTGATGTCCCAGGTTGAACCCAAATCTCTATCAAAATCAGCCATAATATCTCGAATTTCATTAGCATCAATATCTTCTCCGTCAGATTTAGAATAAATTGTGAGGAGCAAAATACTTGTAGGTGATTCAACTTGATAAATCAGGCGGTATCCTGCACTTTTCCCTTTTCGGATATTACTGTTGCGAACTCTCACCTTGTAAATAAAGTACTCTTCCCCAATTCCACTAATTCTGTCGCCTACAAAGCTCCCTTGTTGTAACTGATCAATAATTGGTTGAACATCAGAGCGAATATTGCGAAATCTCTTTGAGAGTCTGTAAAGTTCTGCTTCAAATTCATCAGCGAAACGAATTGAAACTATGTTATCACTCTGCATCAATTCTGTCCCATAGCTCACTAATTGGCCTAGTTTGACCCATTTTTGCTTGTTGTAATCCTCTCCTCAAGCTACCTTTAATTTCTTCAACTGGTGTATCATCTGGGTCAAACTCTTCTGTGTCTACCTGTTCAGGAATTAAGACAATCACCCTTACTTGCTGTGTGTAAGTTGTTTCATGAATCGGCTCATCTAAAATTAGATTTCCTTGAGCGTCAATCTTGCCAGTTACTTCAATTGCTTTCATCTTTTGACCTCATTTTGTAGGAGATCGTAACACGCTGAGAATGGGCATGGGGAATTATACCAATTCTCCAAAATAAACCTACACATAGACGGCAGGGGGCAGGGGGCAGGGGAAGAATGATCTGTAGCCAGGATTTAGAGAAATGGTATTAGGTATTTAATTTTGGATTGATTTGCCCTCAATTTATTTATTAATAGCAGAGTTAGCCATTTTAATTAAAGTTTCTCGTTTTCCTGCTTTTAAACCCAGCGCATACTGTACGCTTTTTTGCCGCCAAGTTAAGATGGCATCTGAACAGTTAGCACCACAACGAAAATCGACAAAATAACCAGTTATCCCCTTAGCTAAAGTGACACGTTTACCTGTGAGGCGGGGTGTTTTGCGGGTGACGGCTTCAGCAGATACTACGCCTAAACGACAAGCTGTTCCACCAGTGCAGTTAGGTGTGAAACCTAAGAGGATTTCATATTTCTTGGGGGTAGCGGTTTCTAAAATGGCGTAAATTGGGTTTGTGCCGTCAGCTTCAGGAATATATTTCGGTAATAGTATTTTAATTTGGCTATTTTGTTTTAATTTAGGCAGAATAGGTTGAAAAACTGGATGTTGCTGATAATTAGCTGTTTTAAGTTCTTGTTTTGCTAATGTTTGTCTTTGATTGTTTGTATTAGCTATTGCTGGCTGATGGATGCTGCTAGCACTGAGTAATAATATAACTGCACAAACTTGACTGAGTTTTTTTAAATGCACAATCATTTTCTCAAACCTGGTGTGTATGAGACTACTAGCTTATATTTCCCATTTTTGGGCTGCAATTACGGATGAGTTGAGAAAATTATTTGGAATTTCTTGAATTTGAGTAAATCGTCATTAAAAATTTAAAACATCTATTGATGCCATAATTTCTAATTCTAAAATTCTGTCTTTTGCATCTTTGAGGGCGGCTAAATTTCCTTCTTGATGATAAATAGTTGCAGCTTTTTGAAAGTCTGTAATTGCTGCTTGTAGATTTTTCATGCCAGTATAGACATTGCCACGATTGTAATAGGAATCAGCATAATTATGATTAATTTGAATTGCTTGGGTGTAATCTGCGATCGCGCCTTCTTCATCGCCTACATCACAGCGCACATTTCCCCGATTATAATACACGTCGGCTAGATGAGGATTAATCTTTAGTGCTTGAGTATAATCTGCGATCGCTCCTTGATAATCTCCAATATCTGCCCGCACGTTGCCACGATTTTTATAAGCATTGGCATCTTGGGAATTAATGGGAATTGTCTGGTTAAATCCTGGCTGATTTTTGACAATATAACGAGCAATATCAGGATTTTTAGAGACATCTGCATACTGGGGATTAATTTTAATTGCTTGGGTATAGTCTTCAATCGCTCCTTGATTATCTCCTAAAAAAGAACGGGCTTCGGCTCGTTTTTTATAGGTAATAGCGACATGAGGATTGATGATAATTGATTGGGTATAGTCACTAATTGCTGCTTCATAGTCTCCCATTTGTGATAGTGCCAAACCCCGTTTATAGTAAGCTTTGGCATCATTTGTATTGAGCTTTATGACTTGAGAATAATCTGCGATCGCTTTTTCATACTCTCCTATTTGATCATAAGCTAAACCGCGTTGATAGTATAATTCTGCATTTAAATAATTCAGCTTTAAAGCTTGGCTATAGTGGCTAATAGATGTTGTATATTCACCTTTACTAAAACATTCATTACCCAATTTTATATCATCAATATTACTGGATACAATCGGATCACCAATATTAATTTTTTTTCTCCTTGACTGAGATATAACTTCTAATTTATCCTCATGTTTATGAGTCAGAATTTGTTTATTTAAAATCTGGTGATTTTTGACATAGCTTAATTTGTCTAAATAATAATATAAGCCCCCAGCATACAATAATTGATCTATGCCAAAGGATATACTGCCAGTTTTTAATTTAATCATCTGTGTTGGTAAAAAACCGGCTAATAACAAGTGATATTCTGATTGTGCCTCATGCACGGCTTCTTGAATTAAAATGCAAACTACCACGGCATTTTTTTCAACTTCTTCAGAACTAATTGACCACCTGACTCTATCAATCCTACCGTGCCGAGATTTGACTTCAATTCCAATCGATGGGTCAGATGTGAGGGTAAAATCTATATTACCATCCCCACCAAATCGCTTTTCATAGTCTACTTCGGTGATCAAATCACCTAAACGCTCTTTAACAACTTCCTCACCTAATTTTCCCTTGAGGTAGCTAATAAAAACATCTCTAACTGGCGAAACTCGTTTATATTTTTCTGCCATTTGCCAGCAGAAATTGCGTAAGGCTTTTAATCTCTCACCGGAAATAATTGTTAATTCACTATATTGACCTTCGTTTTCACAATGGAGTAAACAACCAGATGATAACCTTTTAATAAAATCAGACTGTAGCGATCGCAGTAGTGTAATCCAGTCCATGTAAAGTTCTGCGAATTTTTTGCTGAAATTATTTTAATGATATATCCACTTAAAGTAAACCTGATATTGCATATACTTTAGATGTTTTTAGCTGCCAGCGATCTAGGGAGGATTTAGTATCACCACATCTTGCAAAAATCTATACTTGTCTTAACATTTATTTTCCTAACTTAATTCTGTGTGTAACTTTCTCTCAAATTTAACCCCCAACCGCTTTTCTACAAGGGAAGAATTTAAAAATTATCAGCAAAATGTCTAGGTTGATACAATAAATTCCTAATAGCTGTTATATGCTTCTAAAGCCCTTTACTTTTACCCTAATGGCGGAAATACCGCTAAAAAGCACCAGAATGTAGAGAAATTTACGCTAAATCAGTACGATTGTGTCTGAGTTAACAGCAACAATTGTGACATGAAGCAAGTGGTTTCCTCCATTCTGGTGATTTACTTTTGAGTTGATTCATTGTTAGGGAACACCAAAAAATAAATTATCCCAAATAAACAGCTTAGTAGGGTGCGTCAGTATGAATAAACTCTTGGTATAGTTAGGTTTTCTCACACTGACGCACCCTACAGTTTGGATATTTTTTTATCTGGAAGTCCCTTATGCACTTTTCAACCCAGATAAAAAAACAGGGAAGAAAAAAATCTTCCCTGTTTTTGTGATTTTTTTGATTGTCTTGCTTGTTAGCTTCTTTGAGCTTTTGGCGTAACATTTGCCTTTGCTTTTTGAGTTGTCGCTTTCTGGCAGAACCGCCTTTACCTTTATCGTTTCTCCCTTCACGACGGGGGGATTCCCATCTTTTGAGTCTCATGTGTTGTATCTAGGTATTTAGTTAATGGACAGTGGGCAGGAGGAGAATCGAACTCCTATGACCGCAAGGTCGCCACATTTTGAGTGTGGTGCGTCTACCAGTTTCGCCACCCGCCCTTGGTAGGCAACTTTCCTATTATAGTCACTTCCTCAATTTAATGCAAGGAGTAAATCTAAAATTTTTGTCGGTTATTTTGGCAAAGTCACTAAGCTAGGGTCAATATCTTGTAACTGAGCAACACCACTAAGAGACATCGCCACTTTGAACTCATCTTGTAGTAATGAGATCAGATGGGATACGCCGGCTTGTCCTGCTAGTGCTAGTCCCCATAAAATAGGTCTACCAATTAATACAGCTTTTGCACCTAGAGCTAGAGCTTTGAGAATATCTGTACCGCGACGGATACCACCATCTAATAATACTTCGATGCGATGATCTACGGCGGCGACTATTTCAGGTAAGGCATCTAAAGAGGCGATCGCACCATCTAGTTGTCTGCCGCCATGATTGGAAACTACAATAGCTTTAGCTCCATACTCCACAGCCCGCACAGCATCATCTCCTCGTAAAATGCCTTTGAGTACCACGGGTAAGGGTGATAAAGATTGCAGCCATTCCAAATCGCCCCAAGTTAAGGAAGCATCTAGTTGTTGGGCAAAATAAGTAAACAAACCAGATTCTCCCTGTGCATGGGGAATATCTAAACTAGAAATATTAGTAAGATTTGCTAGATGTAAGCCTGTTGGTAAGGTAAATTGATTACGTTGATCGCGTTCTCTATGTCCCAGTATAGGAGCATCAACGGTGAGACACAGAGCTTTATAACCTGCGGCGTAAGCTCTTTCTACTAAAGCACGAGTTAAACCCCGGTCTTTGTGGATGTATAACTGAAACCATTGTAAAGCCTGGGGAAATTTCTGTCCGATATCTGCGACTGCTTCTAAGCTTTGAGTAGACATAGTACTTAACACCATACCTACTCCCGCCGATGCCGCCGCCATTGCTGTGGCTAGTTCGCCATCTGGATGAGCCAGACATTGAAAAGCCATTGGTGCAATTAACAAAGGAAAGTCTAAGCTTTGTCCTAAAATGGTGGTTTTTAGGCTGAGTTGGCTAACATCTACTAACATCCGCGGCCGGAGTTTGCAACGCTCAAAACTAGCACGATTATCTCGCAGTGTGATTTCATCCCATGCGCCACTGCTGTAATAGTCAAATGCCATCTTAGACAGATGTGTTTTTGCTAACTGTTCATATTCAAATAAGTTGATGGGTGTTGAAGCGGCTGTCATGATGGGGATCTTTAAGTAAACCAGACTAATCTTAAGTTACTTTTTGTATGTGTAGAACAACCAAGGCTTTTTGTTAACTGGAAGTGAATCATACAGACTTTGAGCTTGATGGTTATCTGTTGCTGTTACCCACTGAAGTCTCACCGCACCATTATTTAATGCAAAATCAAGACAGTGATTGATTAATGCTTTGCCAATACCCATACCCCTGTAAGCTGGCAGAGTAAATAGGTCATTCAACACACCAACTTTGGCAACAAGTGTTGATGAATAAGTAAAATACACTGTTGCAAACCCCACTACGACACCATCTTTCCTGTGCAAAAATTGACAACCAAAGGGATTATCTATACCAAATTGACCAAAGAAATGACGATTCTTTTGATCGTCAATTGATGCCATCTGATAAAATTCC
>JBODRP010000042.1:0-26536 GCA_050633005.1 Trichormus sp.
CTCCGTATTTACTTATCTTTACATAGTTTGGTTTTTTCACGCCGACTTACTTACTTGACAAGAACCGAAGCAATTCACTTGCGCCTTGGCGATCGCTTCCCTATACTTCTGATACGCTAAACTTGGTGTATAACAGAAAATTGCAGCTTGCCAAACTGCTGTACGTTATGGTTCTCCGATTTTAGGTAAGAGCTTGATGAATATAGGATCATCCGGTGAACAACAGGTATCACATACAGAAAAGGTTATAGTTATATGTCCAAACTGCTCTCAAAAACTACGTACTCCAATTGATCGAGGCGCATTAAGGCTGGCATGTCCCAAGTGTAAGCACAATTGGCAGTGGTCTCCAGGTACAAACATTACAATTCAGATTGAACGCATCAAAGAAAAGCTTGAGAAAGCTAGAAAACTTCAAAGTGTTCGGAATCAACCTTACCAAGACTTTTACCCCTCTAGCGATCCATCAAGGTATAGCTTTAAATTCAATCCTCCACTTAGTTCGCATAAAATTGACGCATGGGAGACCAAGTATAACACTTGTCTTCCACTAGAGTACCGAAGTTTTCTTGAACAAATTGGGAATGGGGGCGGGGAAGTTCATGGCATGGAAATGCTGCGGCTAGAAGATTGGGCTATTGGTCTGTGTTTCGCCGATGAAGACAAAGCACTCATAGCTCCAAGTCAGCCTTGCCTTTTGCTTGAAGAGTACCAAAGTGATGAAGCATGGGAGCGATGGCTTGTCGACATCGCTGGCGAACATTGGGAACAGAAGTACGAGCAAGAACTCTGGTCACCACAATTTGGAACAATTACTGTTTCTCAGGATCAATGTGGACCATTTGGGTTTATGGTCTTGAATGGATCGCTGAAAGGGCGAATTGGTTGGTTTCTAGCTGATTCGGGTCCACCTACTTTTGAATCATCAGCAACGTTTTTAGATTGGTATGAGTTATGGCTTGATAGCAATTTAGCTGAAGCAGCAGAAGCCTCACGCCAGAATCTTTGATTTGGTGTGAGATGAATGCGAGTGAGTTAACGATTCCACCCCAGAGTCGAATTTCAAGCTAAGTGCGGTAGAGACTTTGCAATGCAACGTCTCTACAACGATAAATGTAGGATTTTCGTCTTTAATACACATTAGGCGTTATTACTTATTACTCATTACTCACAACCTCCAATAAACTCCATTTTCTCGCTGCATCAACTGATAGCCAATTAACTCCCGTCTCAAAGCGGCGTAGTCGGGATGATACGTTTTGAGTATCTCGTTCACTTCCCGTTCTGAATAGTGAACACCTAACTCAAATTTGTTGGCTAACCATTTAAGAATTACTAAACGCTTTTTGCGGCTAGCAGGAATCTCTTTGAGTTTTTGTACTATTCCTGTACTACTTTGTTCTATCTCCAAGTAGTTTTTTAAGACTTTGCTTTCCCATGCTTCTGTATCTACATTCTCTATTAAAGAGGCTAGTTGTTCAGTCGTGAACACTTCTTTGCTGATGTTTTGTAAGACTTCGCTGTCTAACTGATATATACGACTGTTACCTTCTGGGCGCATTGTCACCAAGTTTAACTCTCTTAGCTTTGCCAAATGATGGGAAACGGTAGGCTCTTTGAGTTGCATTAGTGCTGCCAATTCTTCCACACTGCACTCTTGATTGGCTAAGATTCCTAAAATCTTTAATCGGCTTTCGTCAGCCAACGCTTTGAAAAATTGTAGCAGGGTCTGAAATTGTTCTTTGTTCATAATTTGTTATACTTAATTCGACCCCAATCTAATTAGAGGTAGATCGAATTACTGATGCTGTAATCTTCTGATGCAGCACAAGCTCTGCTCTGGTTAATTTTGAATTAATGTTAATTTTGCGATTCGTTGTGAAAAAAGTTGAGATTTCTTAAGTAGTTCTTCACATTTCGCCATGTTTAAATTCTCATCACGTCGAAGAAAGCAAAAGGCTGGTATGCCGAAACCAGGTACTTCTCTGGTACAAGCGGCTAGACTTTTAGGTGTAGACCAAAGTACCCTGTACATGGCTCTGCAAAAAGGACAGATTCCCACTCACAAACGCAATGGACGCACTGTAATTAGTCAAGGTGCGTTGTTAGATTATCAAGTTAGAACTCGACATCTGTTATAGAGAATAGTTGGTGTCTCCGCGTATTAATGATTAAGCGATCGCCTAAGTTTTGATATGGTCTGGTTAATTTGGCGATCGCTTAAATTTATAGTACATAGTTACCAATAATTGCGAAAAAAAGCCATCATAGCATTTAAACTAGGGAAAAGACCAAGAGTTGAGGCGTAGTGTTATGGTAATTACTCCCGATACCGCAGCTGAGGTCATCTACCCCGAAAGCGACGGACAACCAATGGCTGACAATACCAAACAATTTCGCTGGATAGTAACTATTAAAGAAAATTTAGAAATTTTATTTACAAATCAACCAGATGTATTTATAGCTGGAGATTTATTTTGGTATCCAGTGGCAGGCAATCCCAACATTAAACAAGCACCTGATACTCTAGTAGTGTTTGGTAGACCCAAGGGAGATAGAGGTTCTTACAAGCAGTGGGAAGAAGGCGACATTCCCCCACAAGTGGTATTTGAAATCTTATCTCCTGGTAATAAAACCAAGGAAATGGCGAAAAAGCTCCTATTTTATCAACGCTACGGAGTTGAAGAGTATTATATTTACGACCCAGATGAAAATGACCTCACAGGTTTTGTGCGTTCAGAAGATTGGTTTCAGGAAATTAACGACTTTCAAGGGTGGGTAAGTCCCCGCTTGGGAATCCGCTTTGAACTGACTCCTGAAACCCTGGAAATCTATCGTTCCGATGGGGAGAAATTTTTGACACCCGTTGAACTTGATCAGTTACGTGTGCAAGAACGCCAAGCCAAAGAAGCAGCGTTTCAACAACTTGAGCAAGAACGCCAAAAATACCAAGATTTACTGGCAAGACTACAAGAAAGAGGTATTAATCTAGACCAAATTTAAACTATTCACAAATTCTGTATGTTCTGGAGAGGTTAATCCTGCTTGTAACACAGCTAAAACCTTAACCATATCCCCTGCTAGTAAGGCTGGAACTGCTAACCATAATCCTGGCATGACTTGAGAACGAATAATTCCTTCTGCATCGGCTTTTAAGGGTAAATACTCACCCTCTTGTAGCGAAAACCAATACACTTGATTTTCTAAAATCTGCCATACAATATATTCTTTTACACCGTTGCGTCGGTAAGCCTTTTTTTTGTCGTGGAAATCATAGGCTGCACTGCTAGCGGCAACTTCAGCAATTAACTCTGGCGCGCCTGCAATATAGTCATCGGCAGTAAATCGGCATTGTCCCCCCCGGCTTAGTTCAATTAATAACACACCATCTGATTGTGGTTCATTATCGAAAAAATGGGTCTAAAACCCCGTCCTTCTAGGACGGCTTTTGATACGATTAGAAGATGTGGAAGGGTAATTAACCACTTAAAAAACCCATTTGCTGCCTAAAACGCAGACGCTGCACCTTGACAACTGAATCTAGAGGGTTCTACTTCGTAGTTCTAGTATCGCCTGGAAGTAGGTAAAAGATTCACAGGTACTAGACGAACAGCATTAAACTTCAAACAAATTTTGCACGGCAGTGAGGGAGTCGGGAAACCCGCCCAACGCACTGCCTCAGTAATGCAAGTACGGTAGGGCATACCGGAACTTAACGCTTGGGGAGAGAACCACCTCTGGCTTAGATACCGCAAGGAGTCTAGGTTAAGCGGACTCATTGAACCAACAATTCCGCACTTTTAGGGCGGAGAGTGTCAACTTGATCTAGGAGTATGGTTGATTCAATTCCTAGCATGACACCAGGAGTTGCAATCCGGTAATTCCACAATAAACCCACTAAATTACTATGTGGTTCAGCATGACGCTGGAAACGTAAAGGCGATGCCACGTAAACTACTCCTTCAATTAATTCAGCTTTTTTGACATCAGGACTGGCTGCATAACGCCTCTCAAATTCATGGCGAGATAAGCGATCGCCATTTTCTAAAGCAGGAGTTTGATTACTACGTGGCTGTTGTGTGACCATACTTGGGGATGTAAGGGTGTAGGGGTGTAGGGGTAGGGTGTTGACTTTGATGAGATTTACCCATTTTTTATTCATACAGTTTTGGTGTCATCATCGGTGAACCAAATTCAATGAGTAAGAAGTAATAAGTAATGGGTATTTACTCATTACTCATTACTTACTACTCATTACTTAAAGAAGGAAAGGATTGTGTATGAATTTTTCACCCCTGAAAAGGTACAGAGTCAACAGCCTAGTGTAGGGGTGTAAGGGTGTAAGGGAGTTAAATCAGTGAACAGTGAACAGTTATCAAAAAAAAACTGATAACTGATAACTGTTAAATCAGGCAACTGTGAACTGCTGTAATTTTTCCCCCTATACCCCTATACCCTCATACCCCTACACCCCTAATTTAACTAAACTGCTCTTCTACATCTAAGTTAAATAACATTTGTAGGGTTTGCATACATCGTCTTCTGGCTTCTACGTCTTGCTGCGCGCGCAATTGCACCATTGGATCGTGTAAAATTTTATTAACAATACCTCTCGTTAAAGCTTCTATGACTTCTTGATGCTTGTCGCCAAATTCCGAGCCTAGTCTTGATAAAGCTTTTTCTAATTCTTGTTCTCGGATGGTTTCGATTTTATTCCGCAGAGAACTAATGGTTGAGACAGTTTCCAGACTGCGCCACCAAATATCAAAAGCATCAACTTCTTCTTCTAATAGCCGTTCGGCTTCTTGAGCCATTTTTCTGCGGCTTTCATAATTTTGGGCGACAACAGCCTTTAAATCGTCCACGTTAAATGCTTGTACATGAGATATTTCATTTACGTCTGTATGGACGTTACGTGGCACGGAAATATCAAATAACATTAGAGGTTGGTTAGGAGCTAAAACCATCTCTAATTTAGATTTATCTAAAATCGGCTCAGTTGACGATGTGCTAGTAAATACTATGTCACTATCGGCAATTACTTGCATCATTTCAGGAAGCAAGTGAATGCGGATCGGCTGCTCAGAAAACTGTTTCGCTAATTCTTGGGCGCGATCGCGGGAGCGATTGACAATACTAATCTGTGTCGCACCTTTAGAAACTAGATGTTGTACCAACAGGCGTGACATCTTACCTGCACCAAGAATTGCGACTCGACAGGCTGCTAAATTATCTACTTTGATTTGTGCTAGTTCCACAGCCGCCGAACTGATAGAAACTGCACCAGTACCAATGCTAGTTTCTGTACGGACACGCTTACCAGCTGTAATTGCTTGTTTAAATAATCGATTCAAAATCGTTTTTATACCGTTATATTGCTGTCCCAGTTTGTGAGTATTTTTCACCTGAGCCAGAATTTGTCCTTCACCTAAGACTAAGCTATCTAAGCCAGCCGCTACCCGCATAACGTGCATCACTGCATCTTCATGGAGTAGCACAAATAGGTGTTGTCGTAGAGAATTTATAGGTAATTTGCTGTGTTCGGAAAGAAACTGAGTCACTTCTCTCACGCCATGATCAGTTTCCGCCGCCACAATGTAGATTTCTAAGCGGTTACAGGTGCTAAGGATAGCAACTTCATCAATGTGGGGATAGCTGGTTAAGTGAGCGATCGCGCTTTCTGTTTGTGGTTCTGGAATACTCAGCTTTTCCCGAATTTCAACTGGGGCTGTTTTATGGCTTAACCCCACCACTGCAATATTCATTTCTTATCGGTAATTAGTAATGGATTATTAATTTGGGGATTGGGGATTGGGGATTGGGTACTGGGGATTGGGGATTGGGGATTGGGGATTGGGGATTGGGCATTGGAGTAAAAATTTCTCCCTTGTCTCCCTTGTCTCCCTTGTCTCCCTGCCCCCTGCCCCCTGCCCCCTGCCCCCTGCTACTTCTTCCCAGTCCCCAATCCCTAGCCCCTAGTCCCTAACTCTTAGTAAAGTTGGACAACCTTGGGTTGCTCGAACATATGAATGGTATCCACGAACCGAGCAGTTTTGGATTGACTGGAAATAACCAGACTTTGAGTTCTTGCGCCGCCGTGGAAGAAGCGCACACCTTGCATGAGGTTTCCAGAGGTGATACCGCAAGCAGCGAATAGAACTGTTTCCCCAGAGGCTAGTTCATGAGAGTTGTAGACTTTATCAGGGTCATTGATACCCATAGACTGCAAACGCTCAATATTAGCTTCTTTGCTTTCGCCAATTAAACCTGTTTTTACTACTGCTGGATCGTAGATCAATTGACCTTGGAAGTGTCCGCCTAAAGCGCGCATAGCGGCTGCGGAAATCACACCTTCAGGTGCAGCACCGATACCCATGAGCGCGTGGATATTAGTACCAGCGAAACCACAAGAGATAGCAGCACCCACGTCACCGTCGGAAATCAACTGTACTCTTGCGCCTGCTTCCCGGATTTCTTTGATTAAATCCGCATGGCGATCGCGCTTCATGACTACTATTACCAGTTCGTCAATAGCACGGTCTAAACACTCAGATAGAATCTTGAGGTTTTCTGTGGCTGATTTGTTAATGTCTACGTGACCTTTAGCTGCTGGAGGTGCTGCTAATTTTTTCATGTAGAAGTCAGGTGCAGCAAATAGTCCACCTTTTTCAGAAATTGCCAGTACAGCCATTGAGCCAGGTTGTCCATAAGCTACCAAGTTTGTACCTTCGCAGGGGTCAACCGCAATATCAATTTCGACTAATTCATCAGGGTTGCAGAAGTCTTTAGCATCTGGTTGGGTACAGATCCCGACTTCTTCGCCAATGTACAGCATAGGAGCGTCATCACGTTCCCCTTCCCCAATCACAATGCGACCACGCATATGAATTTTATTCATCCGTTCGCGCATTGCTTCCACTGCTACTTGGTCAGCAGTATTTTTCTCGCCTTTACCCATCCACTTTGCGGATGCGATCGCGGCTTGTTCGACTACCTCAATAATCTCTAATCCAAGTGTATTTTCCACAGACTCGCCCTCTCAACTGCTTGACTATTGTGTCTTTTCATCTGGCCATTTCAGTTCTTAAGTCTACCAAAGGGCGGATACCTGTGGAAAATAGTATCCACTCGCATATTTGTTAAGTTTTACTGCTAACTAAGCAGTATCGTTAGGCTTGAGTATTATTTAACACAATTTTTTATACTGAAATGCCACATAACACTCGTATCTAATTTCATCAATTAAACTAAAAGTAATTGACAAACATCCAATAATATAAGGGTAATTTATGTTCGACTTTCTCAACCCTCTACTTGGTCGCCATCCTGAACGCATCAAAGCCAATGTCGAGATATACACTTGGCAAACTTGCCCTTACTGCATTAGAGCCAAGCTATTACTGTGGTGGAAAGGTGTAAATTTTACTGAGTACAAAATCGACGGTGATGAAGCCGCTAGAGCAAAAATGGCAGAACGCGCCAATGGTCGTCGTACAGTACCGCAAATCTTTATTAATAACCAACACATTGGCGGCTGTGATGATATTTATGCTTTAGATACCAAAGGTCAACTCGATCCCCTGTTAGAGCAGTCAACAGTCAGCAGCTACTATTTAGAGACTTCCAGATAGAACTTACGCAACTGTCACAATCGATGATTGG
The DNA here is from genome assembly GCA_050633005.1 of Trichormus sp. Taxonomy (GTDB): domain Bacteria; phylum Cyanobacteriota; class Cyanobacteriia; order Cyanobacteriales; family Nostocaceae; genus Trichormus. The sequence goes on from JBODRP010000042.1 coordinate 7,663, forward strand.
TGCGTGACGCTATCAGTCTGATGATTATGTTCCAATACTTTCACAGTGTCACACAACGGCAATAAAACCAATTCACAATGGACTAACGTCCCGCTCCGCTAAGGGAACACCAAAAAATAAATTATCCAACATTGATGCTTGGGTAGGGTGCGTCAGTATGAAGAATATCTGAATTATAGTTAGGTTATATCGCACTGACGCACCCTACAACTTGGATATTTTTTTATCTGGAAGTCCCTAACGCAATTCGCAGTCAAAAATTTCTTCTTTCTCCCCCTGCTCCCTGCCCCCTGCCCTGCTCCCCTGCCTCCTTGTTTCCCAATGCCCAATGCCCAATCCCCTGAATATCTAACTTACCGCCACTGGATGCAGCGAGCCTTAGAGTTAGCACAAAATGCTGGTGATGCGGGGGAAGTTCCTGTGGGGGCTGTAATTACTGATGCTGATGGTAATTTAATTGCTGAAGGCGAAAATAGAAAAGAACGTGATCAAGACCCTACAGCTCATGCAGAAATCATTGCTTTGCGTGGAGCTACCAAAAGTTTACAAACTTGGCGGCTGCATGGTTGTACTTTGTATGTCACTTTAGAACCTTGTCCTATGTGTGCGGGTGCTATCGTACAAGCCCGCCTAGACAAGCTAGTATATGGAGTGGACGATACTAAAACTGGCGCAATTCGGACTGTTCTTAACATCCCCGATAGTGCTGCCTCTAATCACCGTTTGCAAGTTATTGGAGGTGTTCTAGAATCAGCCTGTCGCCAGCAATTACAACATTGGTTTGCTACTAAGCGACATCAAAAAAAATAACGGACAGAGATAAAACTGTCCAGCTGTCATGACACAAATTAGGGAAGAAAATTTACGGTGTAACTAAAGCAATTTCGTGCCGACTTCTACCGGTTAATTTGCAGCTACCCTCATGATGGAATTTTACTTTGTGTCTGATACCTGCCCCATAAAAACAACGGACAAGCCTATAAATCCCAAAGTAGCTGTTAGTTCTGCCAAGATTTCTCCTTGGTTAACTCCTCTGGCGTATTTTTTAGGACATCATTTTGTTTTACCATGCTTTTTCGGAGATATTAAAATCACTGGTCAAGAAAATATCCCCAAAAGCGGCCCTGTAATTTTAGCTCCCACTCATCGCGCTCGTTGGGACTCATTACTTCTACCCTATGCTGTGGGTCGTTACGTCACGGGTAGAGATTTGCAATTTATGGTGACAATTAATGAATGTCAAGGTTTACAAGGTTGGTTTGTCCGACGAATGGGGGGATTTGCTGTCAATCCTCAACATCCTACTATTGCGACTCTGCGTCACGCAGTGGAAGTATTAGAACAAGAACAAATGTTAGTTATTTATCCTGAAGGGAATATATTTCGGGATGGCAAAGTTCACCAATTAAAACCGGGAATTGCTCGTTTAGCTTTGAGTGCAGAATCCCATCACCCACAACTGGGGGTAAAAATTATCCCAGTGGGTATTAGCTACAGCGAACCTTACCCAAGTTGGGGCGCAGATGTCAGTATTAAGATTGGCTCGCCAATTCATGTTAAAGATTATACTAACGGTCAACCGAAACACAACGCCAAGCGATTGACACAGGATTTAACCAGTAGGTTAGAAGATTTAACTACCATTACACAAAAGGCAACTGTATCTAGTCATAGCTGAGAATAAAACCTTAACTTGAGCGAAATGGCGATCGCACCTCAACTATGCTGACTATGTTACCAGTTGTGATGCGTAAACTTTCATGCAATTAAAAATCCCCCAGCTTGAAACATCTGTTCAGTAGTTACAGCACTTTTGAGGGACACTATGAGTAATAAGTAATAAGTAATAAGTAAATTTCTTACTCATTTTCATTAATCATTAATTTTTTCAATCAGTTGCTGTACATCATCAACATCGAATCTGCTGTAAATCCAATATATTTATCTTTGGCAACTCAATATGGCAGAACTTAGGCAAGTGTCACAATTAATGGTTGGTGCGTGACGCTATCAGTCTCATGACTACGTTCAAATATTTTCGCAGCGTCACACACCCTACTCCAAAATATGGCAGTTGCGTAGTGCTATATGGAGCAGTATGATTTTTTACTAATAACTATTTTCCAAAACCTTTACCTCGGCTAGTGGAAGGTAGACAGAGACAGTTTTCTAATTGAGTCATTAAAGTTTCACGGTCTAAATTTTGACCAATCAGCACTAACTGATTTTTGGGTTCGCCTTTCCACTCATCATCATCTAAGGTGAAACGCTTACCGCAGAGGTGGAAAATGTGGCGTTTGGGACTTTCATCAAACCACATGATCCCCTTGGCGCGGAAGATGTTTGTGGGTAGCTGGTTATCTAAAAAGTATTGAAACTTGCGTATAGATAAAGGTTGATCACTTTGGAATGATATGGAGGTGAAACCATCATTTTCTAAGTGGTCAGAGTGATGATGGTGGTGATGATGATCATGGTCGTGATGGTCATGACCGCAGGTTGAATGGTCGTGGTCATGGTCGTGATGGTCGTGACCGCAGGTTGAATGATCATGGTCATGGTCATGGTCATGGTCATGGTGGTCATGATCATGCTGATCAATTGTGTCAAAATATTTATCAGATTCAAAGAGTCCGACGCTGAGAATTAAAGGTAAAGAAACTTGCGATCGCGTAGTTCTTAAAATCCTTGCGCCTTCTTTAACTTCGTTAATTTTTCTTTCCAACTCATCTAATTGAGCTTCATCCACCAAATCCGTCTTATTTAAAACAATCACATCACCGTAGGCAATTTGACTATAAGCTGCTTGGGAGTTGAATAAATCTAAGCTGTAATTCGCTGCATCTACTACGGTAATAATGGAATCCAACCGGGTTAAATCCCGCAATTCTGTACCCAAAAATGTTAGGGCTACTGGTAGGGGATCAGCTAATCCTGTGGTTTCTACGACTAAATAATCTAGCTTTTCTTCCCGTTCTAAAACCTTGTATACGGCATCAACTAAATCATTATTAATAGTGCAGCAAATACAACCGTTGCTTAATTCCACCATATTCTCATCAGTGGCAACAATTAATTCGTTATCAATGCCGATTTCCCCAAATTCATTGACCAAAACGGCAGTTTTTAAACCTTGTTGATTGCTGAGGATATGATTAAGTAAGGTTGTTTTCCCACTACCTAGAAATCCAGTAATAATTGTGACTGGCATTCCTTGTTTCGGGGCATCCATAGATGGAGAATTAGGAGTAACTGCTGATTGCATAATACTGTAATCAAAAAATTAGAAAATCTGAGAGAACTTCAAAAGATGCGGAGAATGTCAAAAGTCTCAAGAGTTGAATTTTGGACTTCTGCACTGTTTTAAATGGTAGTCGTATTTCTGCCGTGATGTACTAGCATAAGGATGCTGGATAATTATTCCTGCTGCTTTACTCTATTATCGCGTATCTCTATTTCAAAGTTACTGTGTTATGACCCTAACTATTTACAATACCCTCACACGTCGTCAAGAACCGTTTGCAACCGTAGAACCAGGCAAAGTTAAGATGTATTGCTGCGGTGTGACAGTTTATGACTACTGCCATTTGGGTCATGCACGTTCCTACATCGTTTGGGATACGATTCGCCGTTATTTAATTTGGCGGGGTTTTGAAGTTACTTATATCCAGAATTTTACGGATATTGACGATAAAATTCTTAACCGTGCTAAAGAACAAGGTTCAACGATGGAAGCGGTATCTAACCGCTTTATTGATGCTTATTTTGAAGATATCCGTCGGCTAAATGTCATGGACGCGGATGAATATCCCCGTGTGACGGAGCATATACCCGAAATTCATCAACTGATTCAAATTCTGGAAGAAAAAGGGCTAGCCTACGCTGTGGGTGGTGATGTTTATTACCGTGTAGAAAAATTCCCAGATTATGGCAAACTCTCAGGTAGAGAATTAGAGCAAATGCAAGCTGGTGCTAGTGGTCGCCTGGATGCAGAAGAATCAGAAGCTAAAAAGCAGCACCCCTTTGATTTTGCTTTGTGGAAGGGAGCAAAACCAGGCGAACCAGCGTGGAGTTCGCCTTGGGGTGAAGGTCGTCCGGGATGGCATATTGAATGCTCGGCGATGATTCGCTCTCGGTTAGGTGAGACTATTGATATTCATGGCGGTGGTGGAGATTTGATTTTTCCTCACCATGAAAATGAAATTGCTCAGTCAGAAGCAGCCATCAATAAACCATTGGCGCGTTATTGGACGCATAACGGGATGGTAATGGTGAATGGTCAGAAAATGTCTAAATCCCTGGGGAATTTCATCACCATTCGAGAACTGTTAGATGGCTCAGGAAATTGGCATGGTGAGCCGGTTAACTCGATGGCGGTGAGATTGTTTGTTTTACAGGCGCATTACCGCAAACCTTTAGATTTTACTGAAGAAGCGATCGCCACTGCCGAAAATAGCTGGAAAACCCTGAAGGAAGGATTACTGTTTGGTTATCAATACGCCGAGAAATTGGGGTGGGGTGAGCAAGCAGGGGAGCAGGGGAGCAGGGGAGCAGGGGGGAATTTGATGATTCCTGAACTGGTTAGCCGCTTTCAAGAACTAGGGGATGATGATTTTAATTTCTCCGGTGGTCTAGCGGTATTGTTTGAACTAGCCAAAGAACTCCGCCGAGAGGGTAACATTTTGGTGCATGAAGGGACAACTAAAACCCCATCCGATGAACTCCACCGCCAATGGTACACCTTAGTTACCTTGGCTAAAGTTTTGGGTTTAGAAGCAACACCAGATGATGAAACCATGACAAAAGATGGTTTAAGCGATGGCGAAATTGAGGCTCTAATTGAGCAAAGACAAGCAGCGAGAAAAGCCAAGAACTTTGCTCTAAGCGATCGCATTCGTAATGAACTGCAAGCACAAGGTATAACTTTAATTGATAGCCCTCAAGGTACGCGTTGGCACAGAAATTAGGGAATAGGGAATGGGGACAAGGTAAAATTTATTTCTGCATTAGCACTCATTACTTATTACTCATTACTCATTACTTATTACTTATTACTCAACACTCCCTACTTACTCAAATCATTATGTGGTCTGAACTGACAAAAGCGATCGCTAGTTTTAAAATACCTGCTGATTGGATCGGTATTCGAGTTGTTAAGGAAACGGCTGCTAACCATTATGTCCGCGATGGTTTGCCTCAAGCTAACGGCAAATCTATGACAATGGGCGCAATGCTAGAAGTTTTAGTTAATGGCTGTTTGGGTTACGCCGCTACTAATTCTCTAGAATTGCCATCTTTGCAAGCGGCGGCGGAAATGGCGTATAAACAAGCACTGGCAGCTAGTGAATGGTGGATTTATCCTTTTCGAGTGACTGAGCGTCCGAAAGTAGTGGGTGAATATAACTCACCATTTTTAGAACCATTGGATGCTTTATGTCCGGGGGAAATTAATGATTTGTTGGTGCGGATTTGTGACACCCTGAAAGTTGACGATAGAATTGTGCAAACTACAGCCAACGTCAACAGCAATCAAAAGGAGAGTTGGTTTGTCAGCAGTAATGGTTCTGAGGTATATCAAAAGTTTTTATCTTTAGGAACACATTATGGCGCGATCGCTCAAGATGGGTCAATAGTCCAACAACGCAGCAATAACGGTTGGCAAGCCCATTGTTATCAAGGTGGGATGGAACTGTTACACCGAGAGAATTTATGGCGACAGGTGCAAAAAATTGGCGAACAAGCCATAGAACTGTTAACGGCCGAAGAATGTCCTAGCACCCGCACCAATTTAGTTTTAGCCCCCGACCAAATGATGTTACAAATTCATGAAAGTGTCGGACATCCCTTAGAAATTGACCGCATTTTGGGAGATGAGCGCAACTACGCTGGCGGTAGTTTTGTCAACACCAGTGATTTCGGTAACTTAGTCTACGGTTCACCCTTGATGAATATCACCTTTGATCCCACCGTTGAGGGTGAATATGCTAGCTATGGTTTTGATGATACAGGCGCAGTTGCCACACGAGAATATGTAATTAAAGAAGGTGTATTACAAAGGGGTTTAGGTAGCTTAGAAAGTCAAGCTAGAGCCGGAGTGCCTGGGGTAGCCTGCGCCCGTGCATCCTCTTGGAATCGCGCCCCAATTGACCGCATGGCTAACTTAAATTTAGAGCCAGGAAACGCCAGTTTTAACGAGATGATTAGTAACATTGAACACGGCGTTTATATGGAATCTAACCGTTCTTGGTCAATTGATGATCGCCGTTATAAATTTCAATTTGGGTGTGAGTATGCCAAATTAATTGAAAATGGTAAACTTACCAAAACTCTACGTAACCCTAACTATAGAGCCACAACCCCAGAATTTTGGCACAGTTTAATTCAAGTTGGTAATGATTCTAACTGGGAAATGTACGGTACACCTTACTGTGGTAAAGGCGAACCAAACCAAGCTATTTGGGTAGGACATGGTTCACCGGTTTGTACATTCGCTAACGTCGAAGTCTTTGGCGGAGGCAATTGAGGGACAGGGGGCAGGGGGTAGGGGGCAGGGGGCAGGGAGTAGGGGGCAAGGGAGAGGGGAGTGTGGGGAGAGAGGGGGCTAGATTTCTTCCCCATCCTCCCACACCTCCCACACCTCCCACACCCTGCCCTGACGAGGTTTCAGCTTAACAAGCGTGCCAATGCCCAATGCCCCATGCCCCATGCCCAAAATTCTTTAATTTTGAATTTTGAATTTTGAATTTTGAATTTTAAATTGATTCATTCCCAATATGAAACCAGAAATATCAAATTTAGAAGCTAGTTTTAATCAAATATTAGAAACGTTGCTGGCGAAGAAAGCCGAACATGAGGAATTTGCTATCAAATTGAACTGTGAACGCAGTCAATTTACTCGGTTGAATCATGCCAAAGTCCGTCAAACTGGTTATGTGGCTGATGGCTCGGTAGAATTAACTTTGATGACAGATCAGCGTAGTAGTTTCCGTCAATTTCCTTTTACTGGTAATTGGGAAACAGACTGGCAAGCAGCATATCATGCATTGCAAGAACTACGAGATGAATTAACTGTATTACCTGTTGACCCTTACCTAGTTTTACCATCGGGAAATAATACCAGTCGAGAAATAAATATAGGTAACTTGTTGTCAGCAGATGTCTTAGTACAAAGCATCTTAGAACAAGTTAAAGAATTAGATTTCACTGGTATATATGCAGGTGGAATTGTCATTAGAGGTTATGGTGATTCTAGTGGTCAAAAACATTGGTTTGCAACTGATTATTTTACCTTAGACTATTCTTTATTTATTCCATCTGGACAAGCTGTTAAAGGGACATTTGCTGGTAGTAATTGGGATACAGCAGCATATATAAATAAAATCAACGAAGGTAAAAAACAACTAAAGTTACTATCAACTACACCCAAAGAGTTACCACGGGGACAATATAAAACTTACTTTGCACCTGCGGCTGTAGCTGATTTATTGGGTATGCTATCTTGGGGGGCTGTGAGTGAGGCAGATATCCAACAAAGTAACAGTGCTTTAGCTGTTTTATCACGTCAAGAAAAACAATTATCGGCTGTATTTAATCTCAAAGAAAATTTTCAACGAGGATTAGTACCACGATTTAATGAATGGGGAGAAATTGCAGCCCCAGAAATACCCATTATTACCAATGGTAAATTAGTCAATACTTTAATCAATTCCCGCACTGCGAAGGAATATCAAAAAATTGCCAATGGTGCTAATATTTCCGAAACTTTACGTGCGCCAGAAATCAGTCAGGGCAATTTAGATTATCAGCAAATTCTGCCCAGTTTAGATACAGGGTTGTATGTATCTAATTTACATTACTTGAATTGGAGCGATCGCCCCGCAGGTAGAATTACAGGTATGACTCGTTACGCGTGTTTTTGGGTAGAGAACGGTGAAATTATCGCACCTATAGAAAACCTCCGCTTTGATGAAAGTCTCTATCGTTTTTGGGGAGAAAATTTAATAGATTTCACCAATTTTCAAGAGTTCATCCCGGAAGTTGGTACATACGAAAATCGTCAACTAGGTGGTAGTTTAGTACCGGGAATGTTAGTTAATGATTTTACTTATACACTGTAATTAAACCTTGTCAAAATCTTGACAAAGGGGAAAACCTTCTGAATCTGAGGAACGATTTTTTGGTCTGAGGGAAAAGAGGGTTTTCATACCAGCATTTTGGGCTGCTTGTAACTCATCTGTCACATCAGAAATAAATAGAATGTGGTTGGATACAACTCCAATAGCTTCAGCAATTTTGCGGTAGCTATCAGGCTCTTTTTTTGAGCCTATTTCAGTATCAAAGTAACCACTTAAAAATTCTGTTAAATCTCCTACATCTGTATACTTAAATAATAACTTTTGTGCTTGCACACTTCCTGATGAAAAGATAAATATTTGTTTACCTGCATTCCGCCAGCGTACAAATGCCCTGTTAACATCGTCAAAAACTTGCGATCGCAGTGTACCATCCTGATAGCCTTGTTCCCAAATCTTGCCTTGCAAAGATTTTAATCCTGTAGATTTGCGATCAATGGCAATTAAATGATGAATGTAAGCAACTGCCGCAATCATTGAGTTTTCCTGCCACTCTGGAACAGATGCACCAAGGGCAATATCAGATTCATATTCTTGTCGTAAGCGTTCGAGATCAGCTTTTACTCCCTCATCCTCAAGGTGAGTTTGCAAAAATGATTCTACTTGGGCTTTTGCAAAAGGAAACAAAACCTCAAAAACGTAATCTACAGGGGTGGTAGTCCCTTCAATATCCAGTAAAATAACTTTTACCTGGTCAGAATATTGCTGGCTCATAAACAAATTGGCGTAATACTAATTCAAAATTACAATTTCCATGAGAAAATTTACTTTTTTCTCGGAGAGTTTGAATTGCGTTGTGATTGGCTATCAACTCGTAGTTGTTGTCTGCCATTAGTGATAATTCGCAACATATCTTTCAAGTCTTGTTCTATATTTTCTAAGACATGATCGGCATAGTCATCAGCACCACCTTCAATTTCTTGAGCTTGAGCGATCGCAATTTGTCGCATTTCCTCTAATTCTTCTTGACAAGCACGCCGCTTTAACTCAATTTCATTGAGGGTTTCTTTCATCATTGCTTCGCACTCTTGTTGCACCTGTCGGCGCAATTCTTCCGCTTCTTGTTGTGCTTGTGTGATGATATCGCTCTCCGCTAAAATTTGCGCTCTTTTGGTTTGGGCAGCATCAACAAGTTGCTGTCCATACTCCTCTGCTTCTAAGAGAATTTCATTTTTTTGTGCCAAAATTGCTGCTGCTTCCTCAAACACTGATGGTAAGGAAACCCGAATATAGTCCAACTGTTCTAATAATTTTTCTTCATCTACTAATGTCCGTCCCGTTAAAGGAATGCGGAAACTAGATAACATGATTTCTTCTAAGCGATCGAGTTCCTCCTGAATATTTACACTTCCTGTTTCGGGAATTTCTCCGGGGGAGATTCCGTTGGTATACTCTGGGGGATAGCTTCCGTTGCGATTGGGTTCGCTATTGGATACTTGTGGTTGTAGCATTTGTATATATCTAGGGCAATTTGAGGGGGGACAAGATGATCGACTGAACCACCAAATCTTGCAATCTCTTTTACCACACTACTACTTAAAAAACTATATTCATTTGATGTTGCTAAAAAAACTGTCTCGATTTGGGTAGAAAGCGTTTTATTAGTATGCGCCATCTGTAGTTCTACTTCAAAGTCAGAAATAGCCCGTAGACCCCGTAACAAAACTTCTGCTTTGCGTTCCTGGGCATAATTGACAGTTAGACCATCAAAACTGTCTACTTCCACATTAGATAGATGTTTTGTAGCCAGACGAATTTGTTCTAGGCGTTGAGGTACGCTAAACAGTGGTGTTTTATTGGGATTTCGCAATACAGCAACAATCACTTGCCTAAACAGGCGACTACCACGTTGAATAATATCGAGGTGTCCTAGGGTGATGGGATCAAAACTACCGGGATAAATAGCAATCACAGTATTGAATGTATCAAAGTTATTGAGGAGATTATATCGAAACAGGGGTGTGGGGGTGTAGGGGTGTAGGGGTGTAGGGGGCAGGGAGATAGGGGGGACAAAGGAGACAAGGGGGACAAGGGGGACAAGGGAGAGAAATTAATAACGACTCCTACGTCTACACGTAGTATCACTTGAGTTAGGGTTTAAATCTCCGACTCCAACTGTCTTTAATTTTGAATTTTGAATTTTGAATTTTGAATTGTTAAGACTATGGATTAATTAGTATCCAACTTTGGCTATTTAGTTAGGGAATTTTACATGGTACTGGATTTTTGTGCTTTGCCTTTGGCTTTTTTATTTACTTCCCCCGGGCCTATTTTGGTGGAAATCGGCCCAATTACTATTCGCTGGTATGGTTTATTAATTGCTGTTGCTGTTTTAATTGGTGTTAGTCTGTCTCAGTATTTGGCAAAACGCCGTCATGTTAACCCAGAGTTGCTGAGTGATTTATCAATTTGGCTGGTAATTGGCGCAATTCCAGCCGCCCGCATTTATTATGTTTTATTTGAATGGTCGGAATATGCCCAAAATCCAGGTAGGATCATCGCTATTTGGCAAGGAGGTATAGCAATTCATGGGGCAATTATTGGCGGTACTTTGGCAGCCTTGATATTTGCCAAGCTCAAACGGGTTTCCTTTTGGCAATTAGCCGATTTAGTTGCGCCTTCGCTGATTTTAGGACAAGCGATCGGGCGTTGGGGTAATTTCTTTAACTCGGAAGCTTTTGGTCGTCCTACTAATTTACCTTGGAAACTTTATATTCCACCAGAACGCCGCCCTCCAGAGTTAGCCAGTTATGAATATTTTCATCCCACTTTCCTGTATGAATCTCTTTGGGATTTGATGGTTTTTGGTTTGCTGTTGACTTTATTCTTTCGCGGCATATCGGGTAAGTCACGTCTACGGGTAGGTACGTTATTTATGGTTTACCTGGTAGCCTACAGTGTGGGACGTTTTTGGATTGAGGGACTTCGCACTGATAGCTTAATGCTCGGCCCATTGAGAATTGCACAAGTTGTCAGCCTAACTGGCGTAACTCTAGGATTAGCTGGTTTAGTATGGCTTTATCTGTTTAAACGTCAATTACCTGATGTCGTTTCTCCCGTGAAAGAGGCAGGGGGCAGGGAGCAGGGAGCAGGGGGAGAATAATTCTTGAATTTTGAATTTTTCTGCCTCATGCCCAAAAATAAAAAATGCCCCAGAGTAATCTCCAGGGCTTAACCAGGGTGCATCTACCATTTCTCTCTACTACTCCTATAGAGTTAATCCGGAAAGATACTGAGCAAATTCCCAAAAAATTTTTTTGAGATGGGAATATCTCCTGATAATTACTGATGCTTTATTGAAATTTTGGTATGAAAGCTGCTCAAAATTTTCTAGAACCGAAGGTTTATATTGTGGGAGCAGGCCCCGGAGATCCCGATTTACTTACCCTTAAGGCTCAAAAATTGCTGGCTGTGGCAGATGTGATTTTATTTGCTGATTCTCTAATTCCTCAACAGCTTTTGCAGTTTTGTCGGGAAGATGCGGAAATTATTCCTACAGCTGATAAAACTCTGGAGGAGATTTTACCGCTAATCATAGAACGGGTGCGATCGCAACAAAAATCTGTAGTACGTCTGCAATCAGGTGATCCGAGTCTCTACAGTGCAACCCATGAGCAAATGCAACTTCTGGCTGAGGCTGAGATTTCCTTTGAAGTCATCCCCGGTATTAGTGCTTTTCAAGCCGCAGCCGCTAAACTCAATGTTGAATTAACTGTGCCTGGTGTGGTGCAGACTATAATTTTAACGCGCATTAGCGGACGTACAGAAGTTCCACCCACAGAAGAATTAGCCTCCTTAGCAGCCCATCAAGCGAGTTTGTGTTTATATCTGAGTGCGCGTCACGTAGCAACAGCCCAAGCCAAATTATTAGAACACTATGCAGCAGATACCCCTGTGGCGATTTGCTTCCGCATCGGCTGGCCTGATGAGAAAATTAGGGTTGTACCTCTCCAGCAAATGGCAGAGTGTACCCAGCAAGAAAATTTACTACGGACAACGTTATATGTAATTAGCCCGGCATTATCAGAAGCAAAAGGGCGATCGCGGTTATATGATCCTGAATATACTCGCTTATTTCGCCAATAGAATTGGGCATGGGGCATGGGGTATTGGGCATGGGGCATTGGGCATTGGGCATGGGGCATTGGGCATGGGGCATGGGAAAATAATTAATATTCACCCTTGTTGTAGAGACGTGATTAATCGCGTCTTGGGTTAATATTAAATTTTGAATTTTGAATTAAAACTATGCCTTTAATTAAAGTCCAAACTTCTGCATCTGCGCCAGAAAAACCTGAAATTGAGACAATGCTGAAAAATCTGTCAGCTAAGTTAGCTAAACATTTGAGCAAGCCGGAATCTTATGTAATGACTGCCTTTGAATCAGAAGTTCCTATGACTTTTGCTGGTACAACAGAACCAGTTTGTTATATAGAAATTAAGAGCATTGGCACAATGAAGCCCAATCAAACTGAGGCTATGAGCCAAGATTTTTGTGAGCAGATTAATCAAACTCTCGGAGTTCCCCAAAATCGGATTTACATCGAATTTGCGGATGCTAAGGGTACAATGTGGGGCTGGAACGGCTCAACTTTTGGTTAGATTTATCCACCCAGTTTCTTGAAGATGCTGGGTTGATTCAATTTCCAGCATAGCAAAAGAGCGATCGCTTCCCTAGGGTTTGAGGATCACAAATGATTTATTCACGAGAATATGGTTTTGAAACCGCAGTTTGATACTACTGTATATACTGCGATCGCCTAATTTATGATCATCGTTTTCATTTGTATAAATATCTTGATTATTCCACTGATAAACCTGCTCATGAATTTTTCCATCAACAGTCTCAATATCATTTTCATAAATTAACACACCATCCCAGCCGATAATTGCAATCACTTGCTCATAAGTCATACCTACAGATATAGAGTCATATAACTCTTCCCTGATTTCATTCGGCTTGGTTTCATTGGGTAGCTTTCTCGGCTGAATCTGTATATTTCCAGGAATATTTTGCTTTGACTCCTTAGATACTGAGTTAATAAATAACGTCGGCATTTGTTCGTTTGGTATATCATTTAAATAAATAAAGACAAGAATCACGAATAATATAATAGAGATTAATATCGAATATTTCATAATAAAAAAGGGTAGCTGTTCCACCCTACAATTTGACTAAGTAGAACGGTGTAAATAATTAAAGGTTTGTAGTAAGGACTTCAGTCCTTCTTAGAGGACTAAAGTCCTCTCTTCGAGACGCTGCGCGAACACTACGAACTAAATGCAATTTTTTTACATTACTTTGCATAGTTTGTTTTTTCAAGTCGTTCTACTTATAGGAATGTAGGGTGTGTTAGGCGTAAGCGGTAACGCACCGAAATCTTTGGGGAGTGTCGTACTCTCGCTACTAACACAACGGCAATATTGCAGGAGGAAAATCCACACTGCAATTTGCCTCCCCTACGTATCTGTTCAAAAATTCAATATGAGTCCTGTATTATGTTAATACGAGTCATTACTAACGAATACCAGCACTGCTTTCGTAGAAACGAGTGTATGAGTTCGTAATGATATTGATTGTACCGAATACTCTAGTTGTGTTTGCTTCGTAAAGACTCCCATTCAGATAAGAACTAGCACGATTAATAGTCCTACCTGTTAATGATTCTGGAACTTGATTATCAAAGTAAATCTTGCTAGAAGACGAACTATAATCTTCGTTGCTAGTTGAATAGATAGTAGAATCAATGTTTAAATTAACCTTTGTTCTACTTTGCAGAATTTTCCACTGGTTCAATACAAAAGTCTCACCTGCTAAAGCAGGGTTAGTAAACAAAGTAGCCAGTATAGCTACACACAGAACTTTCTTCATATTTTATTCCTCTTTGTGAATTAGTTATCTTGATGACAACAACTAATTCTGTGAAAGGAGCTAGAAGAAATCCCAGGGTGGAAGATCCACCCCAGAAAATTTTCTCACTACATCAAGCAATACTGAGAATTAACGAACACCTGCACTAGTTTCGTGAGCATCAGTATAGGTGTTAGTTTTGGTCTTGATCTTACCATCAAGCTTAGTGTAATTTGTTTCATAATAGAAACCCTTTAGATAAGAAGATGCAGTATGCTTGGTAAATGAGTCATCAGAGCCTTTTTTGGGATCACACCAAGAATCACAAGCAACTGTAGAAGCACTAACTTCAGTTACATTAGATGAATCGTATTTGTCTCCTTCAAAGTAAACTTTATGAGCTTCAGAACCATATTTCTCGATGCGAGCGGAATAAGTCTTAGAATCAAGCTTTAAATCAGTATATGTTTTGCTGTGACTCCAAGAGTCTTCGTTACGAACGAAAGTTTCACCAGCTAAAACAGGGGTAGCCAAGAAAGTAGCAAGAATGGCTAAACCAAGAGCTTTTTTCATGAGTTTATCCTCGTTTTCAATTAGTTAGTTGTCTTTTTCAGCCTCATCTTTAGGTAATTCCTGAGGCTGGAACCTGATAGATTTGTTAGGTTCATTTGTATTAGTTCTGTTTACAGCAACCCCTTGACAGACAGCAGAAATAGTAGGAAAACTTTCGGAGTTGAGTTGGATACCAGCACTGATAAGTTCAGCACAGGCACGAGCATTGATAATCTCTACGTCATATTGAGTTTTACGAGCAATAGTTTCAGCCATGCGCTTACAAGTACCCTCTAAGCTTCCACCCAAAGGGAAAACGATAGCAGCATTTACACCATAAGAAGCATTATTGGAGAAACTAATCCCGTCAAGTCGCTTCGCTCCAATTCAAAATTAAAAATTCAAAATTCAAAATTAAAGACAATTAGTGGGGGCTTGTACCCACCACTAATTGAATACCACCAAATCGGAGATTTTGGTGGGGGCTTGTACCCAAAATTATTAAATTCAAAAAAATTCTTATTCTTCATTTTGAATTTTGAATTTTGCATTTTGAATTAAAAAATGGTCATAAGAACTGAAAGAAGTCCCTAATATTAGGGAGGGGCGGGGACACACAACATGAATACCAGCTAATCCTTGAATTTTATAAGTAGCCGACTCACCCAGGTTATAGACTCCTGTTTGATTAATTGCAGCAGAGTTACGCTGTTGGTTATCAAGTGTCTGCTCTTGATTAGGTTGAGATTGGGAATTAACGGAGTTAGTGACGGACTGTGCTTGAGCTTTGATATCGATGCTAATTATTCCTAGCAGACATAGTAAGGAATAATTAGTGAATAGTCTGAGAGCTTTTGTAAACATTTGCAGTTTTTGAGAGATTGCCAAGGAAGGATGTTAAGAGTCATCAATAAAGTAAGTTGGCACAATAAATTCAAACGATGTTAAGGAAGATAAATTAAACTGAAAACTGTCTTTCTCCTTAACATTCACATGAGTTATGGAGATAATATCCGCGAGTAAAATTTACTCATGGGAATAACTCACAACATCGCATTGCTCCACCTCCTACCACCTTCCCTATCCCAACAACAAATTTTTATGCCGACCTCATTGATTTAGTTAATAGGAGTTTTTCGTGATGAGGATAATCAAGAATGCCATGATTATCTGTACTATGCCTGATTTACTTGGTTCTTCCAGATATTGATTTGACCATTTTTTAATTCAAAATGCAAAATTCAAAATTCAAAATGAAGAATAAGAATTTTTTTGAATTTAATAATTTTGGGTACAAGCCCCCACCAAAATCTCCGATTTGGTGGTATTCAATTAGTGGTGGGTACAAGCCCCCACTAATTGTCTTTAATTTTGAATTTTGAATTTTTAATTTTGAATTGGAGCGAAGCGACTTGACGAACTTTTTGTGTTTCTCAGTCATCACAAATTAATATTCACAAATATCTCACAAGAACACAAGGGGAGTTTTGTGGGATTAAGTGGGATATTCCCAGAAATTAAGTTGCATACAACAAGTTTAAGATAGAAAATCTAATGTTTTTTAGATACACAGTATCTATCTTGAGATATATAAAAATATAATTTACATAGCTTATAAGCTATCAAATAGGAGTCTAATATCAGCTTTGTGGCTAATTAGCAGTATTAACTACTTAAACAATATAGAGAAGACAATACACTAAGAATATTTTATATTTTCATTTATAAGTACTTGCTTATTATTGTTAATTATGGATACATAATATTTGCTAGAATCCTTGCTTATTAAGATTTTTCAGGCTTGTAACTATTTTTAGTCTACAATAAATAAATATAAAAAACTCATTCTAAAAAAAATAATAAGGTTTTTTTTATCAAAATTATGCTTTATAAACATTGATTAGTGAAATTGTCAATACAAGTGCAACATTCTTTTTAAAGATAGAATAAATAAAATAAGAGTAATTTTAAGATAAACTAAAATCTTTTATTTGATTATTTAATAATATTCAAATTCGTTATAGATTAATTATCACAAGATCATTTCGGAATAATTAGAAAAAATGACAATAATAAAAAATAATTACGATTGCCAATAATACTGCTTCAAGCCAAGTTGCTTTCAGAAATGAAAGGCAATTTTTTGTAAAAATAAATTCTCTGCAAGAAAATTAATAATTGTTAACAATATCCCATTGATCATCTCTATAAAAATTATTTGATTAGTTTAAATTATGAACACTCAACAGTTATTACAGATTGCCGACAAAGTGGTATACATATCAACTGGTAAGCACTTAACAGATTTACAAACTCAATTATTAAAAGCAGCTTGTGAAAATCAGACATACGAAGAGTTTGCTAACGTTTATGGCTACTGCTTGGATTACATAAAGAAAGATGTGGGGTGTGTTTTGTGGCATTTACTATCTGAAGCTTTAGGGGAGAAGGTGACAAAAAAGAACTTTAGACAAGCTTTAGAGCGATATCAACAGGCTGAGAAATTTGTGCTGTATCACGAAGAAGGGAACAAACAGTATTTTGCTATGTACCTGATGTTTTGGCTTTCTTGGGAGGCAAATAAAACGGCGACTATTTTTGATAATCAATATCAGACGATAGATGCTGAGTAATAGCCTATTTATGAAGTAAATATTAAGTAGGGTAGGCAAAAAGCGGTGTGGATTTTCCTCCCGCTTTATTGCCGTTGTGTTACGGCTGCGTAAGGATTTGTGAGTGTGAGTAAATGATATATAGCCGTAACGCACCGTATGATGATGCTGCATTAACCATTGCTAAGGAAATACCAAAAAATAAATTATCCGTCAGTGACGGATAGCTTACTGTAAGCAAGCTACAAACCCCCAATGATTGTAATTACCAATTACGAATTACGAATTACGAATTACGAAAGTTGTAGTATAGAGATTCAGAGCTTAAACTTGTGATTTTTTATGTCTGCTACCCCTCTTGTTACCCCAGTTAACTCAACCATCCCAGAAACAATAACTTTACCCCCTCTACTCGGTGCTTCGGTGACGGAGTTAACTGCATGGGTACAGCAGCAGGGACAACCGGCTTATAGAGGGAAGCAACTCCATGATTGGATATATCATAAAGGAGCGCGATCGCTCACCGATATTTCTGTCTTCCCTAAACAATGGCGCGCAGATGTTGCAGATATCCCCATCGGCCGTTCTCAGATTCATTATCGTTCTGTTGCATCAGATGGCACAGTTAAGTACCTTTTGCAACTATCCGATGGGCAGATTGTGGAAACTGTGGGTATCCCTTCAGATAAACGCTTGACTGTCTGCGTCTCTACCCAGGTGGGTTGTCCGATGGCGTGTGATTTCTGCGCTACTGGGAAAGGTGGCTATAAACGTAATTTAGGCAGACATGAAATTGTTGATCAAGTCTTAACAGTGCAGGAAGATTTTCAGCAACGGGTGAGTCATGTAGTATTTATGGGCATGGGTGAACCGTTGTTAAACACTGAGAATGTTTTAGCGGCACTTAAATCTTTAAATCAAGATGTGGGGATTGGACAAAGATCCCTCACCTTATCTACAGTAGGCATCCGCGATCGCATTCGTCAATTAGCCGAACACCATCTACAAATTACCCTGGCTGTAAGTCTCCATGCCCCTAACCAAGCCCTCCGAGAAAAAATTATCCCTAGTGCGCGCTCCTATCCCATTGCGGATTTACTGGCTGAATGTCGGGAATATGTGGAAATTACAGGTAGACGGGTAAGTTTTGAATACATCTTGCTGGCTGGTGTCAACGATTTACCGGAACACGCCTTAGAACTAGCCAAGCGTCTGCGGGGATTTCAAAGCCATGTGAACTTAATTCCCTATAATCCCATTCAGGAAGTTGATTATAAACGACCAAAGAGCGATCGTATTCAAGCTTTTGTGAAAGTGCTGCAACAGCAAAACATCGCTGTGAGTGTTCGTTATTCCCGTGGGTTAGAAGCTGATGCAGCTTGTGGACAATTGAGAACCAGTAATTTGACGTGAGTTCGATAACCTCTCCTTATATCTTGCACCATTCTCAACAAGCCCTAAAAAGCCCTAAAAAACCGGGTTTCTGAACGAAACATTAAGGTTTTAAGCTGAGGGATTTGCAAGAAACCCGGTTTTTAACCAAGGTGCAAGATGTGAGCCTCCCCGTTTATGAGGTAGAGCAACTGATTGAAAAAAGTAATGAGTAATGAATAATGAGTAATGAGTAAGAAATTTACTTATTACTTATTACTTATTACTTATTACTTATTACTTAGGGCTTGCTGAAAAAGTAGTAAAAAAACAACAGAAGAATAGAGTAGGTAATC
>JBODRP010000043.1:0-26435 GCA_050633005.1 Trichormus sp.
TAGGGGTGTAGGGGTGTAGGGGTGTAGGGGTGTAGGGGTGTAGGGGTGTAGGGGGCAGGGGGCAGGGGGCAGGGAGCAGAGGGAGACAAGGGAGACAAGGAGACAAGGAGAGAAGTCTGAGCGGAGGTTTCCTCCGAACAGAACTTCGGGGAGACAAGGGAGACAAGGGAGCAGAGGCAGAAAAACTCTTCAATTTTGAATTTTGTAGCTTGCTACTCTCCGAGTTCTCCGTTCGCGGTAGCGTTGCGTAGCAAAGGAGTACCCGCAGGGTATTTTGAATTTTGAATTGATATGCCCCATGCCCAATGCCCCATGCCCAAAATTCTTTAATTTTGAATTTTGAATTTTGAATTTTGAATTGATATGCCCATTAACCATTAACTAGTATGCAAGTTCCGCGTTTACACCCAGACACAATTGAAGAAGTTAAACACCGTGCTGATATTGTCGATGTTGTATCAGAATATGTGGTTTTGCGGAAGCGTGGTAAAGATTTTGTGGGTTTGTGTCCTTTCCACGATGAGAAAAGTCCTAGTTTTACTGTCAGCCAACATAAGCAAATGTATTATTGCTTTGGTTGTCAGGCTGGGGGTAATGCGATTAAGTTTTTGATGGATTTGGGTAAGCAGTCTTTTGCAGAGGTGGTGTTAGATTTAGCACGGCGTTACCAAGTGCCTGTGAAAACTTTAGAACCAGAACAACGCCAACAATTACAGCGTCAGATATCTTTGCGGGAACAGTTGTATGAGGTTTTGGCTTCAGCTGCACAGTTTTATCAACACGCCCTACGTCAATCTCAGGGACAATCGGCATTAAAATATTTACGTAGCGATCGCTTGTTTAATGAAGCGACAATTCAGCAGTTTGGGTTGGGTTATGCCCCTCCCGGT
Organism: Trichormus sp.; assembly: GCA_050633005.1. Lineage (GTDB taxonomy): Bacteria > Cyanobacteriota > Cyanobacteriia > Cyanobacteriales > Nostocaceae > Trichormus. The sequence goes on from JBODRP010000043.1 coordinate 891, forward strand.
TGGGAAACTCTCCACCGCTATTTGGTAGAAGATAAGCACTACCCGGTGCAGTTGGTGGAAAAGGCGGGTTTGATTAAACCGCGAAAAGAAGGCGGCGGGTATTATGATGTATTCCGCGATCGCCTCATGATTCCGATTCGGGATGTGCAAGGGCGAGTAATTGCTTTTGGCGGCAGAACATTGACTGATGAGCAGCCAAAGTATTTAAATTCCCCAGAAACAGAATTATTTAATAAAGGTAAAACTTTATTCGCTTTAGATCAAGCCAAAGCCGGAATTTCCCAACTTGATCAAGCGGTGGTGGTGGAGGGATATTTTGATGCGATCGCCCTTCACGCTGCGGGTATTAATAATGCTGTCGCTTCTCTGGGTACAGCGTTGAGTTTGGAACAAGTCAGATTAATGTTACGCTACAGTGACTCTAAACAATTAGTACTCAATTTTGATGCTGATAAAGCCGGAACAAATGCGGCGGAACGTGCCATTGGTGAAATCGCTGATTTAGCTTACAAGGGTGAAGTACAACTGAAAATTCTGAATATTCCCGATGGTAAGGATGCTGATGAATATTTACGTTCCCATAGCCGTGCAGACTATGAACAACTATTAGTAAATGCTCCTTTGTGGATAGATTGGCAAATTCAACAAATTCTTAAGGAGCGTAACTTAAAACAGGCTACAGATTTTCAACAAGTTACACAACAAATAGTCAAATTACTCAAAAATATAGTTAACAGTGATACCCGTAACTATTATGTTTCTCACTGTGCAGAAATACTCAGCTTAGGTGATACACAACTGATACAACTGAGAGTTGAGAATCTATTAACTCAAATTTCTCCATCTACATCTACATATTCTCAACCTTTACCCAAGAAAACCAATAAACTTTCCCCAGTCTCTAATCCCCAATCTCCAATCTCAACAGAACGCAGTCTGCTAGAACAAGCTGAAGCCTTGTTACTAGGGATTTATTTGCATTGTGCTGAACAACGTCAAACTATTATTACAGCTTTAGAAGAGCGAGAGTTAGAATTTAGCCTTTCTCATCATCGATTTTTGTGGCGAGAAATTTTAGATTTAGTAGGGGTAGAGGTAGATTTAGTCTCTAGTTTGCAAGATCGATATTTAGAATTATCTGAAGATATAACAATTATTTCTCATTTGTTTCATTTGAATGAGAAAAGTAAAAAAGAGATCATGCGTACTCCTCAAGTTGTGCAAGCTGCGATCGCTTGTATGGAAAGAGTGCTAAGACAAAAGCGTTATCGTCACTTTTTAGAACTGTGGGAAGCAACTGATCCTGATACTGAACCAGAAAAATGGCAGTTTTATTATCAAGCTTTTTACGCCGAAAAGCTCAAGCTGCAAGAATTAGATCGCCAACGACAGTTTTCTATTACAGAATTGTTGTAGTTAATTAATTAATTAATTAGTTTTGTTTTAGGCTGATAAATTCTCCGTTCTGCATGACTTAATACAGAATTATGGCAATAGTTTAAATATACTTATTGAGGGTTTGATCTTAATTTAAGAGCTATCAAGTTGTAAATATACGTGATTTTCCAACGGAGGCGCACGTTAAATATATATTTAAATTAAGAATCACCCAGAAACTAAGTAGAAAAACTATTAGCATTACTTGCAATAAAGTTTATATGAGTAAAATACAAGATCAGTTATACCAAAAAACTGCTCTGATTACTGGTGCAGCAAGTGGGATTGGTTACGAACTAGCACGTATTTTTGCCCACGATAAATACAATCTTGTACTAGTAGATATAAACTATCTAAAACTCACAGAAATCACTGGTGATTTTCAAGAAAAATTCGATATTTCTGTCAAAATTATTAGTAAAGATTTATCGAAATCAAACTCTCCTGAAGAAATTTTTACAGAGTTACAAAAAGAGGGTATTCAGGTTGATGTACTAGTCAATAATGTAGGGTTTGGCACTTACGGATTATTTAATGAAACAAACCTTAATGATGAACTAGAAATGCTACAGGTAAATTTGGTATGTTTGACTCATTTAACCAAGTTATTTTTGAAAAATATGGTTAAACAGGGTGATGGTAAAATATTAAATGTTGCTTCATCGGCTGCTTTTCAACCAGGGCCTTTAATGGCTGTCTATTTTGCTACTAAAGCCTATGTTTTATCTTTTTCAGAAGCACTCGCTAATGAATTACAAGGTACAGGTGTAACTGTAACAGTTATGTGTCCAGGAACAACTCAATCAGCTTTTCATGAAAGAACAGGAATGGCAGATTCTGAGCTAATCAAAAAGAAAAATATGATGGATGCAGAAACGGTAGCACGAATTGGTTATAACGCTTTAATGAAGGGTAAAACAATTGTTATTCCCGGTATCTTAAATAAGATACTAGCAAAAATTGTAAGATTTATACCCAGAAGTTTGGTTACTAAAATCGTCAGAAAAATGCAGGAAAATAATTAGATGTATTACTTATCTTTATAACCTGAATAATCGTAGTTTAGTAATATTTAGCATTCTTAGCCGTTGTTTTAATCAGGAAAATTCAGAAATCGAGAATGATTCCACAACTGATTAATTATTTTAGTGATTAATAGGCTAAAATTTTCATTTTATGTGAAGATTGCCTAAAAGATTAGCTATTTTTTTAGTCAAAATCCTAAAAATATTTAGGATATTATAGCTTATACAATTTGCTTTTTCTGAGAATAAAGGTGATCACAATATACTGCCCAAGTAGCACCGAATAAACCACTTAAAGAACCTGCGATCGCAGCTGTAAAACCCCATCCTAATGGGCCTGTCCAGTTAGCAATTTCTTTTAAAATTGCTGTAGTTGCTTTACTAACTACGTAAGCTGTTCCCGTCGCGCCCAACGTCACTAAACCCAACTCTGCCAATATTTCTATTAGAGCCTTACTAGATAAATCTTCTTCAAAATAAATTTTCCAAATACTAGTATACATCAGGATATCAGAAGCAGTTAATATTAACTGTTTGGGAATTTCTCCCCCCGGAGTAGGTGCAACTAAAGCTGTACCGCTACCAATAGCGTAGGTGATAATTGCTAATACACTTTCTAATCTCTTTTTACCTAAAGTCTCCACGGGTTGATCTCCAAGAATACTCTACAGTTAGTCATTCTAACCACAATCTAGCTAAATAGGTACTGGTGTGACACAACTAAAATTATGCAAAAAAATTGTCGGTTGATTTATCAAAAAATTTAACTATATGTAGCCTGTAAGGTGTGTTAGGCGTAGCCGTAACAAACTAAATGCCTTGGTGCTAGTTGCTGTACTGTCGCTGCTAATACAATGGCAATATTGCAGGATCAAAATCCACATTGCAATTTGCCTGCCCTACGTATCTCTTCAAAAATCAAGTATGAATCCTATAAAACCAATTCGCAATTCGCAATTCGCAATTCGCAATTAATTCAGCCACCCACAAGGGGTGGGGTTTTTACCTACCTTGGGAAACAAGGATTTTTTCGCCCACCAGGGGCGAGGTTTTGAACCTATCTTTTTCCGATAAATTAATAAAGTCCGCCAAAGCGGACTAACTACAAGGGCTAATTACTATCTTTGTAATTAAAAATTATCTCAGATAGCCTTTCTATTCTGTCGTTTACAATCGATTTTATCAACCCTCATACATTAATAATTTAGACATTTCTTTATAGAAATAAAGTCCGCTTGCGCGGACTTCGGACATTGGATAAGGTTAGGTTATTACCAAGATGGCCTACTAATTTACTAGAGGCTGATTCCATTTTTTACTAATATCTAGAATAAAGCAAGTACTAAAGCTTTATTTTTTAGACATAAAATCAGTAAATATGTCCTGTAATTAGCATTTAAGCATGATTTAAATATTGTGTTTATTTTTATATAAGAAATAAAATTTATATAGTTAAAATAATCTATAGAACGCATATTTAGTTTTTGAATGATACATAGGGTGTTAGCAGCGATAGTACGCCACTTCGCCTAAAGGAACACCAAAAAATAAATTATCCAAAATTAATGGTTGGGTAGGGTGCGTCAGTACAATTCGCAATTCGCAATTCGCAATTCGCTATGGCACTGACACACCCTACAGTTTGGATATTTTTTGATTTGGAAATCCCTAAAGCCTTTGGTGCGTTACGCCTTACGCCTAACACAACGGCAATATTGCAGGAGGAAAATCCACACTGCGATTTGCCTCCCCTACATATACTGAGATTGTTTCTCCAAATAAAAGAATTATGTCTAGAGTATTTTCATCGTTAGTGGAGTAAATCGATCAAAATAAAATAGTGGTTCACGAGGACAACCCTGGAAAAATTTCCGGGGTTTTATTTGCTTTGTCTCCACTTCCCAATACCTACTCCCTGAGAGCTAAAATAGGAATCTACGTGAATTTGTTGAAATTGTAATCTTATGACTGCCGCTACGAGCGTAAAAACTGAGTATGAAGCGATTATTGGTCTAGAAACCCACTGTCAGCTAAGTACAAATACCAAAATTTTCTCTAGTAGCTCTACAGCCTTTGGTGCTGATCCTAATACTAATATTGACCCAGTCTGTATGGGTTTACCTGGGGTTTTACCTGTACTCAATCAAAAAGTTCTAGAATACGCGGTTAAAGCAGGGCTAGCGTTAAATTGTCAAATTGCTAAATATAGCAAATTTGACCGTAAACAGTATTTTTATCCTGATTTACCGAAAAATTACCAAATTTCTCAATATGACCTTCCCATTGCCGAACATGGTTGGTTAGAAATTGAATTGGTGGACGCAGACGGCAACCCCACTCGGAAACGCATTGGGGTAACACGGCTGCACATGGAAGAAGACGCAGGCAAATTAGTACACGCAGGTAGTGAAAGGCTCTCTGGTTCTACCTATTCTTTGGTAGACTACAACCGTGCAGGTGTGCCATTGGTAGAAATTGTTTCTGAACCAGATATCCGTTCTGGACAAGAAGCGGCCGAGTATGCCCAAGAATTACGGCGAATTATGCGCTATCTGGGTGTGAGTGATGGCAATATGCAAGAAGGTTCTCTACGCTGTGACGTGAATATTTCTGTGCGTCCCGTAGGACAAAAAGAATTTGGTACGAAGGTAGAAATTAAAAATATGAACTCCTTCAATGCCATTCAACGGGCAATTGAGTACGAAATTGAACGTCAAATTGCGGCGGTAGAAGCTGGAGAACGGATTATCCAAGAAACTCGCCTCTGGGAAGAAGGTTCACAACGCACTATCAGTATGCGGACTAAGGAAGGTTCTAGTGATTATCGCTATTTTCCTGAACCAGATTTAGCACCGATTGAAGTATCAGATGAACAACTCAGTCAATGGCGTAGTCAACTCCCGGAACTACCCGCCCAAAAACGCCTGCGTTTTGAAAGTGAATTAGGTCTTTCAGCTTATGATACGCGAGTGTTGACAGAAGAGGTTTCTGTAGCTGCATATTTTGAAGCGGTAATTGCTGCCGGCGCAAATCCCAAAACAGCTGCTAACTGGATTACTCAAGATATCGCTGCCTATCTCAACAAACAAAAACTCAGCATCACTGAAATTGGTTTAACTCCCACTAACTTAGCTAGTCTGATTCAACTGATTGAAAGCGGCAAAATTAGTAATGCCCAAGCTAAACAAAAATTACCAGAGTTGTTGACAGGTTTATCTCCCGAAAAAGCCTTTGCAGGTCAAGAACTGATTACAGATCCTAGTGTACTAGAACCCATCGTGGAGGAAGTCATCGCCGCTAACCCCAAAGAATTAGAAAAATATCGCAACGGCAATGTTAACCTGAAAGGCTTCTTTGTTGGTCAAGTCCTGAAAAAAACCAACAAACGTGCAGATCCCAAGTTAACCAACGAATTGGTTGAAAAGAAACTGAATAGCTAAGTTCAGTATTTTCTCAGTCATATCTTTACAAGATTTTTACCAAAACTACAGAAAACACTGTGTTAAATAAGGCACTATAACAGCTATTCTGTTGTTATTAAATGCACCCTAATGCTTTGGAGAGTTACTTGAGTAACTCTCTTTATTTCTCAAACAAGAATTTTTTGGTATCAAGGGCTAGAAAGTTTTTGCGGAAATTATAGAGATGTAACGCCAACGAAATCATTAAATATCTTGGTTGATGATAGCGAGACATTCACTGAGATGGGAATGATACAACAACTTTTTAATTACATAAATTTATAAGTAACTTAAAATACCATTAATTTTTCTATTAGTGCTGAGTACAGTGTCCTCAGTGAAATTTCTTAAGAATATTTATACAAATTCTTAAATAATGGGTGTTACTCCTCAGTGCAAAAATGCTATACTGTGCTAAGTAGATGCACCCTGATGATCTGGAGAGCTGCCCAAGTAGCTCTCTTTTTTTGATATGTATGGGATTGGGGAGATGAGATTAACGTGGTTCAAGTCTTCGTGTAATTACGAATTACGAATTACGAATTACGAATTACGAATCCGAATTGATATAATCGCCAGTCAAGCTGCTAATTAGTTGTAAGGGTGGGAAACATGGCAGAGTGGCAGGAAATTACTGGTGGAGTTACAGCACCGAAGGGTTATAAAGCGGCAGGTATCACCGCAGGGTTAAAACCTTCGGGATCGCCGGATTTAGCCTTGATAGTATCAGATGTAGAGGCGATCGCAGCTGGTGTATTCACAACTAGCCAAGTCAGAGCTGCTTGTGTAGATTATTGTCGTCAACATTTGCAAAGCAAACCAATTGTGCGGGCTATTCTTTGCAATGCGGGACAAGCTAATGCTGCTACAGGTAGCGCAGGTGTGCGTGATGCCCAAGAAAGTGCGGAGTTATTAGCCAAAGAATTAAATATCTCTCCAGAATTAATTCTGTTGGCTTCTACTGGGGTGATTGGTCAGCGTATTAAAATGGATGCCTTACGGGGTGGGATTCCCGAATTAGTAGCAGGATTATCTGACACTGGTTCAGATACAGCCGCCGGGGCAATCATTACTACAGATTTAGTCACTAAATCCATTGCTCTAGAAACAACTATAGGCGATCGCCCTGTGCGTATTGGTGGTATAGCTAAAGGTTCTGGGATGATTCATCCCAATATGGCCACTATGTTAGCCTTTGTGACCTGTGACGCAGCCGTTTCGCCTCATTTATGGCAAGAAATGTTAAGCAGGGCGGCGGATAGAAGCTTCAATTCTATTACCGTCGATGGTGATACTAGCACCAACGATAGCTTAATCGCCTTAGCCAATGGTGAATCTCGCACCCCAGCAATTACCGAGATGGGTGCAGAAGCGGAAAAATTAGAGGCCATGCTAACAGCAGTATGCCAGCATTTAGCTAAAGCGATCGCCCGTGATGGTGAAGGCGCAACCTGTCTAATTGAGGTGCAAGTCACCGGCGCACATGACGAACTCTCAGCCAGAAAAATCGCCAAAACTATTGCCGGTTCATCGTTGGTGAAATCTGCAATCTTTGGCCGTGACCCCAACTGGGGACGCATCGCCGCCGCCGCCGGACGTGCAGATGTAGCTTTTGAACAGGAAAATCTACAAATTAAATTAGGAGATTTTCTGCTGTTTGAAAATGGTCAGCCCCAACCTTTTGACCGCGCCGCCGCCAGTGCATACTTGAAACAAGCTGCCGCCGGTGCATATCTTCAAGAGGATACAGTCTTAATTTCCGTCAGTGTAGGGAATGGCCACGGTACTGGTAAAGCTTGGGGTTGTGATTTAAGTTACGACTACGTAAAAATCAACGCCGAGTACACGACGTAAATTCTATCTCTAAATCTTTTCATTTGGCTAGCGATCGCTAGCCAATTTTTTATACATTAATCATTTATATGGTACAATTGTACTATAAAGGTGCAAGTTAGTCAGCATCGACAGCAACGACACTGTTTGTAGAGGCGATAATATGACAAATAATCAGAAATTATCCCTGTTAAAACTCATAGAGATTTTTACAGCTAACAGCAAAAATATCATTATTAATATCCAGGATTTACAAGAAAATTATCAAAGAACTGGTATCAAGCGGATTAAAGGCGTTAGGGATGCCAACGGTGAACTGATTCAGCCTTGGTTGCGAACAGAGTATAGAGATAATACCAAGTATGTTCACCTAGTTAAGTTCAAGTTTAACCGTGATACTGCTACTATTAATATGCTAGTGAAACGCCAAGTTAAGCTAGTAAAATCTGATGATACAACACCAATTTTAGAAGTAGCAGGGCTTTTAGTTAATGACTTGCATAGTTTTAACAATTACACAATTGTTAGCAATGGACAGCTTAATGTGGAGTCATTAAAAATCAAAATTAGTAGCAAAAAAACTTTTGAATTACTCAAAGATATTTTAGATGCAGTTGAATTTGATTTTCAGCGAGAATACACTATTCAACTGGATGCTTTGCCCCTAGTAAGTAATGATGTAGACTATCAAAATATTGATGGTTTATTTGATGAGTTAGCGAAAATTAAGGTGATTTTTAGTATTGTTTCCGCCCATCTCCAAGGAGAATCAGATATATTTGTAGAACCCCAGTTAGATGAGTTAAAACATCACTACATCTCGGAGAATATTTATCTCAATTTTCCCACAACTAACCCATACACCAGCCGGGAACAAGCAATAGCTAAGGGTATCATTGATTGCCAGACTACTTATAAAATTGATATTGGCAGTAAAGATATTTTGAATCTGAGTAAGTTTTATTCTGCCAATAAATTCCTTGATAAGCAGTACCGAGTTTATAACAAAGAAACTGGCGAAATTATCACTAAGCCTAATTTTACAGTGGCTTTTGAGGAAAATCTCGCCTTTAGACATAAACTTCTGTCATCTCGCGTCAAAATCACAAAAGTTGATGAATTTATGAAAGTAATTTTTGATGACTTCTTAGGAATTGAAAATTACGGCATCGTAACAGCAACTTTGTCTAAAGTAGGTGCTAGTGGTTTGGCAGAGTTGTTACAAAATAAATTCTCTGGTGATAGTGTAAGCAAAGAGATAATGGTGACAGCATTAACTGAGGCTAAAACCAAACTAGAACAGTATGCAGACAAAATATATCAAGAAAAAATTTCCCCATTAGTCTTTTACATTGGTACTACTGGGATGTTACCCAAGGAAATGTCAGTACCAGCGATGACTGCTAGGGAAATTACGCAACGATATCCTAATTTACAGTTTTCTAAATATGAGCGAGAAGGTCAATTTTTTGTATTAGGAGAAACTATCATTAGTGTCTACACTCAAACAAAATACTACACTAAGAAACATACGATTACAGAGTATTTGAACAGTAACCCAATAGGGGTAAGAGGCTGAAATCAGAAATAGTTCCCTACACCCCTACACCCTTACACCCCTATACCCTAATAATAATTAGCGGTTATTATTACGTTGCTGCCAACGCTCACGACGATTAGCTTTCATTTCTTGTAATTTAGCGCGTTGTTCTGGAGTGAGAACTGCTTCAATTTGTTGTTTGGTATTCTCCCGAATTGCGCGCATTCTAGCTTTTTGGTCATCTGTCAAATTCAAGTCAGCCATTTTCTTACCACGACGCTGACCAGCTTGGGGGCGTTCACCAGCTTGGCGTTGCCCTCGACGTTCTTGACGTGCGGCTTCTAGCTTGGCTTTTTGTTCAGGGGTGAACACCTCTTGCATTTGAGCGCGGGCGTTGTTTTGAATTTCCCTAATTTTGGCTTTTTGGTCTTCAGATAGCCCCAAACTTTCCCAAGGGGCTTTTCTTTGGGCTTGTGCAACCTGAAATGGGGAAGAAAAAGCAGGTTGTGCTTGAACAGCAAAAGGAGCTACAGTTGCAGATAAAGTAATAGCGATCGCACTAGCTAATAAAGATAAAGACTTGAGTTGCATTGATGACCTCGGTTTGTTTTCTTGTGGTATGCGACCATCTTAAGAATTGATAACCATGAGTGACATGAGGATAAAGTCATGAATATATCCATGACTTTAGTCATGGGTGAACTATGAATTAGGTAACTAGTATTTATGTCAAAACTAAAGTAGATATAGAAAACAAAATAGCAAATATCTAACTGCAAATTTACTTATAAATTTTACTTTTAATTAAAAATCAATCAATCAAAATTACTGAGATGATAACCTTATCTAAGTAAACCTACCCATATTCTTAAACTATTCAAATTCCACAAGTTTTTAAATTACGAATTACGTAGGCGCAAACCTAGCCGCAGGCTATTACAAATTACGAATTACGAATTACGAATTAATTATGACTCGCCCTATTCAAGTTAATAATCATCCTTTCCGGTTCTTGCTTTATTTAGAATGGATCTTACTAGCAATTTCTGTGATTACATCTGTATTGCCTCATCCTTCACCAAGATTTGCTAGCCAATTTCCTGAAATAGCTATTTTAAATCTGGTAATTTTCGGATTAATGGGCTTAAGATTGCCTACTAATAATCAAATTATTAAAATTATCTATACAGTCTGTGGTATTAGCTTAATTTTTATCACTGGTTTATTTGGTGGTAGAGCAGATCGTTTATTTCCTTTCCTCTACATTATTTTAGTGATTCGTAGCTGTTTAATTTTCCAATTACCTGGACGTTTATCAGTTACATTTGTTTCCTTTACTTTATTTTTAACAACATTATTGTATCGGATGCCCCGCTATCCTTTACCACCACCAGCCCAAGAAAGATTTCGATTTTTCACTTTAAGTTTAGCCTTAGTGGTTGGCTTAAGTTTAGTATTTGTTTTAATTTTAATGAATACTGTATTATCTGAGCGAGAAAGTAGAGAGGAATTAGCCGTTGCCAATGAAAAACTGAGACAATATGCTCTACGAATTGAGAATCAAGCTGCCTTAGAAGAGCGTAATCGCATCGCTAGAGAAATTCATGATTCATTAGGTCATTCTTTGACGGCTTTAAATTTGCAATTAGAAACGGCTTTAAAACTTTATCAAGCTAATCCTGATAAAGCTTACGCTTTTTTAGCGAGGTCTAAAGAGTTAGGTTCTAAAGCTTTACAGGATGTGAGACAATCAGTTTCTACCATGCGATCGCATCCATTACAAGGCAAGTCTCTAGCAGAGGCAATTGATATTTTAGCTGAAGAATTTCAACGCTCTAATAATATTGTCTTAAATCGTCATATTCATCTTGAATATCAATTATCTCATGAAGTTAATACTTCTATTTATCGCATCATTCAAGAATCATTAACAAATATCTCGAAGCACGCTAGAGCTACAGAAGTTAACTTAGATGTAACTCTTAATAGAGGCAGTTTATGTATAAATATTCAAGATAATGGCAGGGGATTTGATTTAGAGCAAAATACCACAGGTTTTGGGCTACAAAGTATGCGCGATCGCACTTTATCTTTAGGTGGTAAATTTAACATTAATAGTGCGTTTGGTTGTGGTTGTCAAATAACAGTTGATATTCCTTTAGGCAGGTTAATTTCATGATTAAAGTATTATTGGTAGATGACCAAAGTTTAATTCGTCAAGGATTAAGAGCTTTATTAGAACTAGAACCAGATTTAGAAATAGTCGGAGAGGCAGAAAATGGGGAAGTTGCTCTAACTTTAATTGCTGAATTACAAACAGATGTAGTTTTAATGGATATTAGAATGCCCATTATGGATGGAGTTGCAGCTACACGGGAAATTTGCCAAAATTTTCCAGGCATCAAGGTTTTAGTGCTGACAACTTTTGATGATGATGAATATGTCAAAGCCGCCTTACAACATGGCGCAATGGGTTATTTACTCAAAGATACACCTTCGGAAGAATTGGCTGTAGCTATTCGTGCTGTGCAGAAGGGATATACTCAACTAGGGCCGGGAATTGTCAAAAAACTGTTGATTCAATTTCAGACTCCAGCACCTAGCCAAACACCATCTATTCCACCCAGTTTAGCTGAACTTACCCCCAGAGAAAAAGAAGTTTTACGACTGATTGCTATAGGTGCAAATAACCGAGAAATTGCCCAGCAACTATACATTTCTGAAGGTACAGTTAAAAATCATGTGACTAATATTTTAAATCGTTTGAACTTGCGCGATCGCACTCAAGCGGCTATTATTGCCAATACCTATTTATCTTATTTAAATCAATCAATTTAATTTGTGATCATCAAACTGATTCTTGTCTCAATGCTGTCATAACTTGGGCAGTAACATCTCTTCCACCACTGAAATTAGTAAATATAGATTGAATCGTGTAAATTATCCCCCAAGGTATACCCCACCAACCCAAAAATAAAGAAATTAACGTGAATTTTAAACTTTTGAGCAAAGTATTTTCGCCTGATTTAATAAAATAGATTTGGGAACTACGTTTAAATGTTAAAATGACGATAGAAAAACAATACAGAAAAACCACAAATTTACCACCATTAGCTAACTCGTGATTTAATTCTGCTACAGTCATATTATTTAAGCCAATAATTGTTGACATTTGAACCTCTGTGAATTAAGCGAATAAATTCAAGCATTCCTCTCTCAATACACCCTTAGTAACACGGATGTTTCTAAAAGATTTGGCAATCACTTCCTCACAAGTAATATTAATTTGTGCCTGATTGATAGCAATTAAATCTGCAATTGAAGCACCATAAACAATTTCTCCTAACCCACTCCAAACGCAAGCTGATGCACACATAGGGCAAGGCTCACCAGTGGTATATATGCTATAACCTTCTAAAGAGAAGTTCTTAAGTTGACTTGTTAAACGACGAATAACATTAATTTCCGCATGAGCAGAAGGATCAGAATCTCTACCAACAGTATTGTGTGCTGTTGCCAGAACTTGATTATCATTCACAATTACCGCGCCATAAGGCGCATCCCCCTGTTTAGCTTCCTCAATAGCTAAACGCATAAAATATTCTTGATTCATAGTAGCGTGGTAATTCAGGCTAATAATGAGTAAAAATACCATATTCAAATGGTGGCAGGTAAATATGTTGCTAAGTAGAAAACAAACGGAATTTTACTTAACAGACTTAGAAACACCCATTGGTAAAGCAATTAATTTAACAATCGTTACCTTAGTTTTATTGTCATCAGGGATTTTTGTGGCGCAGACATATAATATCCCTGATGCTGTGCGGTTACAGTTTGATGTAATAGATAAAGTTATATTAATACTTTTTGCTATAGAATATGCTCTGCGTTTGTGGAGTGCGGAAAATAAAATCAATTATATTTTCAGTTTTTATGGAATTGTTGACTTAATGGCTATTTTGCCGTTTTTCATTGGATTAGTAGATATTAGTTTTATTCGCTTACTCAGGTGGTTTAGAATTTTACGTTTAATTAGATTTATTGATCAGAAATTTTTATTTGGCACGATTAGCACAGAAGACGGCATAATTTTCATGCGGATATTATTTACATTATTCGCTATCATATTTGTTTATTCTGGTCTGATTTATCAAGTAGAACATCCAGTCAACGCCAAGGTTTATACAACTTTTTTAGATGCTTTTTACTTCTCTGTTGTCACCATGACAACTGTTGGATTTGGCGATGTTACACCAATTTCTGAAGTAGGGCGATTGTTAACCGTGTTAATGATTTTAACTGGTGTAACTCTCATACCTTGGCAAGTAGGAGATTTGATTAAAGGCTTAGTGAAAAATGCTAATCAAGTCGAAATTATTTGTGTTGATTGTGGTTTAGCATTTCATGATCAAGATGCGAAATTTTGTAAACGATGTGGATGTAAGTTACCGATTAATTAGCTGGATATAGAACGTTATATGGGTTGCGGTGCGTTACTTAAATCCGCTAACCCTGTTCCCCGTTAATTGGTATTACATCCGTCTGTTTCTTAAAAAATATCAGGACAACATCAACCATAGGGAGGAAGTCTTTACTGTTGTGAGCATCACACTAGTAAGTAATATCAAACAGTTATCGGTTATCACTCCTGACGGCGTGTCGTGTGGTGTTTCGCCAGAAATTTTACTCAACGCTGTTAACTGTTAAAGAAATGCTTCGGGGGTACACAATTATGGTAAAACAGTCTAACCCAGGTCTGCACGAAGAACCTCGTTACCAACCAGCACCGATAATTCCTCTCAAACAAGAGGAATCGTTACTTGATTGGTTGTATAGTAGTGGTCGAATAGTGTCTTACCCATCTGTTGACTACTATTACCAAGAAGAGATAGAAGAAGAGGAAGATGTGGCAGAACTTGTAGATGCTTTTGATTTTGAAGCGGAAGAGGTGGAAGATTTGGAAGAATGAGTAATGAGTAATAAGTAATGAGTAATGAGTAATAAGTTAGGACTTATGCAACTGGCATATTTTTCCTGTAGGGGAGGCAAAAAGCGGTGTGGATTTTCCTCCCCACCGAACTTCAGATCGGCGGAAGCCGCCGCTCTGAGTTCTCGCTTTATCAAAGAAAGGCAGAGGGCAGAGGGCAGAAGGCAGAAGGGATTTATCCCTTCGCTGATTGCCCGAACCATCTGCGCGACCGGAGGGAGCAAGGGTTTAAGACCCCCACCAAATTTTCAATTTGGTGGCTCTCGTCATGGTTGGTTTTGAATCCCCATCTGTTGCGCCAGCTTCCCGCAGGGTACGAAACATAAAAGCCCTCTGCCTCCTGCCTTCTGCCTTCTTCAATGCCGTTGCGTGACGCAGCAAGAATATTTGAACGTAGTCATGATACTGATAGCGTCACGCACCAACCACCAATTGTGACACTTGCGTAAGTCCTGATAACTAATAAGTAATAGGATTTACTTATTACTTGTTACTTAAAGACAGGCATCCACTTTCTTTTGGCGTTTATTAAATCATTGCTGCAATTTCTTTTAAGGTTTGCAGTAGTTGCAAAACCTCTGCCAAAGAGTTGTAATGTACTAAACCGACTCTTAATAAACCGCCAGTGGTTTCTAGTCCTAATTTTTCACTTAGACTCAGAGCATAAAAGTTACCATGCCAAGTGAAAATACCGCGATCGCCTAAATTTTTTGCTATACTTTCAGGACTTTGACCTTTGATTCTGATGGCTACTGTGGGTGTGCGCCAGTTAAAACGATTCGACTCAGTAATCCCATATATACTTAAGCCAGGAATTTCTAATAGTCCTGAAATTAGTTGATGACTCAGTTCTCTTTCATACTGCTGAATTGCTGACATGGCTGCAATTAAAGCTGCTCGCCGACTATGATATGCTGAGGCGATCGCATCTGGGTGTTCTGATGTCAAAAACCGGGGACATTGAAAGTGTTCTAAACCTTCTTTGTCAGCCTCAATTAAAGCTGCTACTAATTCATTATCCATGCTTGGCGATACATGACAACCTAATTTTGTCAAGTAATTAATTGCTGCCACCACACCCGCCAACCCCTCATGATTCAGAGTGCCAGTTTCCCAACGAGATGGTACTTCATCGGAAGCTGGCTTGACTTTATATGGTTGCAGATGCTCCAGATGCTGCCGTTTCCCGTACAAAATCCCAACATGAGGGGCAAAAAATTTGTAAGCGGAACAAGCCAGAAAATCGCAGTCTAAGGCATGAACGTTTATAGGTGCATGGGGTGCATAATGAACAGCATCCACAAATACCCAAGCACCGACAGCATGGGCGAGATGTACTATAGTTGCAATATCGTTAATTGTCCCTACTGCATTGGAAGCATAACTAACTGCTACTAACTTGGTGCGAGAATTAATTTGCTGTGCTAAATCACTCATATCGAGAGTGCAATCTGAGATATTGATATCTACCACACGAATAATTGCACCCTGTTCTTCTAAGGCATACCAAGGAGCAATGTTAGCGGCATGATCTAAACGGGTAACAATAATTTCATCCCCAGGTTTAATTATGCGGGCGATCGCTCGACTTAAAGTAAAGGTGAGTGTGGTCATATTTGCACCGAATACCACCTCATCACTACTACAACCCAAAAAATCTGCGATCGCCACCCTCGCCGCCGCAATCACTGCATCTGTCCGCGCGCTGGTAGCAAACGCACCATGAGCATTTGCATTTGATCTCACCAAATAATCACTAATTGCATCTAGCACTGCTCCCGGTACTTGTGTGCCACCAGGACCATCAAAAAATATTGCAGGTTGTCCGTTGATTGTTTGGTTAAGTGCCGGAAACTGTCCGCGTATCCATTTCAAATCCAGAGATTCCATAACTAACTCCTGGGTAAGTAAGTAATGTTATATCCTTCACTGCATAAAAAATTAGCTCCCGACATAGATAGTTAGTGAAGGTGTTAAACAACACTGCACAAACTTCACTATCAAATCCAAGGAAAGCATGATGATATCTCACATTCGCTCTACAATTATGGGTTTAACCATCCTAGCAACTACCTTAGTTTCTGGTACTGCGATCGCTGCACAACCCCAATCTGAAGTTATATCTCGCAACTGTACTGGTGCTGTTCACTCCATAAACTACACATTAATCAGTTCCCGTACAGTCCAACCTAATGCCAAACTACCCATCGCACAACCAGGGGGTTCAACAGAAAAGAAAACTTGCGAAACCACTAATGCCCCTGCTACCAATTCACAGGGTGTTAATGGCACTAATCGCTGTACAACTTGTACCTACTCGCCTAGCGGTCATGTCACAGTCAATTGTATTTTTATCAAGCCTAGGTGAATTTTCTGTTGTTTATGCCAGCTTAACATATTACAAATAATACATGAGGTAGGGACGACAACCCAACCTCATGTATTATTTGTTGGCATATTTACCAAAAACTTGGTATAAAAATGAATATGATAACCATTATTATTTGTGGTAAACACTGATTTTTTTACCTGATATTAAACGCTATTTAGATAATTATTAACCTTCTATCTGGTAGATTTCTTCAAGAATGTACAGGTATTCACAAATGAAGAATGCTACTGTCAACAACAGGATATAGCGAACACAGCGTTAGACTCAGATCGACGCGATCGCCTTAATATCGCTTTAATATAGATGGGGCTTCCCAGTAGAGGCTGTCTGTTTCCCCACATCCCACACCCTACAACCCCCCAAGGGGGCTTGCTCAAGTTAGAGGCTCAGATGCAATGACATCAACCCACCTACAGCAGAAAGTTAAGACTCTCTGGACTGCCTTAGTTTTACTGAGCGTTTTTTTCTGCATAGAACTAAGTACAGGAATTTGGAGTCACAGCTTATCTCTTTTAGCTGATGCTGAACACATTCTTTCAGATGTAGCAGCATTGGGTTTAGCATTGGTTGCAGCTTGGTTATCTCAGTCTATATCTCAGCGAACAATCTTGGGACGCTATCGATTAGAAGTCCTAGCAGCCTTGATTAACGGCATCAGTTTAGCGGCTGTTGCTGGCTGGATTATTAAAGAAGCATTAGAGCGGTTGCAATCTCCCAACACAGAGATTCTTGGTGTACCGATGTTAACAACTGCCCTGATTGGTTTAGCGGTTAACGTTTTTAACGCCAGATGTTTACACAGATGTAGCCATCATGACCTGAACATGAGAGGAGCTTTACTACATTTGTTAGCGGATGTAGCGAGTTCAATAGGAGCAGTGTTAGCAGCGATCGCAGTTATCTGGCTCAATTGGACTTGGGCTGATGGTGTGATCAGCTTAATTGTAGCGGTATTAATAGCTACATTTGCAGCCTATTTAGTAATTCAGAGTGTACAGTGTTTACGTGGTCAGATTACTGATGTGACTTGCATTTGTGATGTGAAAACTGAAGATTGTAGCGATCGCCAGCAAGCAGAAAAGCTATTATTTCCGACTTTAGAGGAGCTTGTGCGATGATTTCATTATTAAAACGCCATTGGCGTTCCCTAACTTGTTTTGTATGTGGTTTAGTAGTAGCAATTGCATTTTCTTTCACCACACCCGATCAACAACCAGCTACTGCCTCAGTGCAAATTCCCACTCAAACTGTCGTTAAACCCATAATTGTCGGTCATCCAGACGCTTATTATAGTCACGAAGAACCCAACTTCTATCAATACCAATAGTTCAAAAGAAACCTCCAACCCAAAATTCCTAATTACGAATTACGTAGGCGTTAGCCTTCTCTCCGAGACGCTACGCGTTCGCCAAAGGCGTTCTCGCAGAGTACCCGTAGGGTATTACGAATTACGAATTAATCAAATCCAAGGCATACTGCAATGATTTCATATTTAGAAAAGTACAGGCGAGTGCTAGCACTGGCCATGACGAGCCTTTTTTGTGCGATTTTGTTGGTATTTGGCAATCCTGGCATAGAATCGGCACTGGCGGCGGGTAATGGTATTAACGTCATCATTATGATTGGTGATGGCATGGGTTGGAACATGGCCAGAGCCGCAGCTGTAGCTAAAGGCGCGCCTTTTTACAGTAGTGGGAAAGGTTCTGGTTTGAGCTTTCAAAAACTCACCGGCTATGGACTGGTGACGACTTACGGCACAACTGTTCAAAGAAGTACACCGGCTGATCCTACTAATCAGATACATTCCACAGGTAACTCTGCGTTAGATGGATCTAATTCATTTACAGGTTTGAGTAATGTTCGTCCTGATTTTACTTTCCAACCTACTCCATTTAACCCAGGCGATCGCGCCGATGGCAATAGCTCACAACCCGGTAACTTAGTTGGTTACGATGTAAGTCAAGGCGGCCCTGCACCTTGGATTCCTTTATCTCCGGCTAATCCTGGGAAATACAACAAAGACTACATCAAATACAGCTATCCCGACTCTGCAAACACCGCTACCACTCTCTATACAGGTGTGAAGAGCTATAACAACGCTATGGGGGTAGACGTATACGAGAAGAAATTAAAAACCATCCTAGAAATTGCCAAAGAACAAGGCAAAGCCACAGGATTACTTACATCCGTACCAATTAGCCACGCTACACCAGGGGCTGCGGCTTCTTACGTCAACCGTCGTAGTAAGTATGACAGTGTTTACGACCCGACTAAAACCAACCAAGACAGCATTTTACAACAGACTTTACTAGACTTTCAGCCTAATATTTTGTTAGGTGGTGGTCATCCTCTCAGCACCCTCAATATTGGCAATGACTACACCTACATCACACAAGACACCTACGAACATTTCAAAAATAACCCCAGTCCCACACTTAACCGTTATGGTTACACCTTTTTAGAACGTAGTCCCAACGCCACTCAAACTTTATTAAGCACAGCCGCAAAGATTGACCCCAATCAAGGTGGTAAACTCTTTGGTCTATACGGTGCGCGGGGACAAAACGGCAATCTGCCTTTAAGTTCCTCCAAGGGTGACTACAGCACAACAGGCTTAAATAACTTCTCTCTTTATAGCTCTGTAATCAGTGGAGGAACACCAAGTAGCTGTCCATCAGGGCAAATTATTCCTGGCTCAATTAGTGAGTGTGTTCCCGTTCTCGATGCTAACGGCAACCCAGTAAATGGCCCTAACCCAGATACAGTGCGTCCTCTTGCTCCTGGGGAAACAGACGCTAGTTTTGTGGCTAGAGAAGTCAACGAAAACCCCACATTAGCTGATTTGACTAAAGCCGCTCTTAGTGTCTTAGGTAAAGATAAAGACGGCTTCTGGTTGATGGTAGAAGGTGGTGATATCGATTGGGCAGCCCATGATGACAATATGGATAACCTCATCGGTACAATGAATGACTTCGACAAGGCAGTTGAAGAAGTCATTAACTGGATTAATAAAAATGGTGGTTGGAGCAAAAATTTACTCCTCGTGACTGCTGACCATGACCACTATTTAACCCTCAATAATGACTTCGTATCAAAGCTGAGTCCTAATGCTAATCCTAAATTAGCTAGAGGGTTAAAATACAACGCCAAAGAAATCACCTACAACAAACACAACCCTCAAGATGCTGGTCACTTTTGGGGTTCAGATCCCACGCAAAAATACCTTTGGGGTAGCCACACTAACCGTCCTGTGCCTGTTTATTTCCAAGGTGCTTACTCTTCTGCATTGACTCGTTCTTTGGGGCAGAATGTCCAATTTACAGATAGCACTGGTAATACTTACACCGTTCCTGGTGTTAGGGGTGTAGTTGACCAAAGCCACATCTTCCAAGCCATGAAAGCTGCTGTGACAGGCCCAGGTT
Organism: Trichormus sp.; assembly: GCA_050633005.1. Classification (GTDB taxonomy): domain Bacteria; phylum Cyanobacteriota; class Cyanobacteriia; order Cyanobacteriales; family Nostocaceae; genus Trichormus. Next base: position 20,988 of record JBODRP010000043.1, read on the forward strand.
TGTAAACAATTTCTATCCTCTTTCATCAAGAGAAAAATGATTAACTCCATCTTCCAAAAACTAGCAATTGCCACAGCCGGAACAACTCTCATGTTGACTTTGGGAGAAGTTATGCCTGCCCAAGCTGGCAATATTACCTATAACTTCTCTAACGCTGATCAAACTCTCACAGGCTCTTTTTCTTTCGATGAAATTGCGGCGGCGGATCAATTTGTAGAAGTTTCAGAAGGTTTAAAGATTGTTGCTAACTACAATGGGCAAACTTTTACTGAAGGAGATGATCCACTAGCAGCAGTTTGGACTGATTTTTTAGGGAACATTCCCAGTGGACAAGGTTTGGGGTTGCAATATGTAGTACCAGATCAGTTTTTTGTATTTAGTGAAAACTTTATCAATGCTGATGCAACTGCAACCCAATCTGTAAATTACAGTCGTGTTCCAGAACCAGTTTCTATGCTAGGTTTATCTGTTGTGGGATTGGGTTTATTTCTGAATAGAAGAAAGCAATTAAACCGATAAGTAATAAGTGATAAGTAATAAGTAATAAATAATAAGTAATAAGTAAATTCCTTACTCATTACTCACTACTTATTACTCATTACTTTTTTCAATCAGTATTTATGAAGCAATTGATTTTGCCACACTTTTGAGGATATTCATGGGGGTTTGCTGTTTGAGTAGTTCCATTTCTGATGGATTTTTTACTAACATTGCGCCAGCAAATCCTAATGAGTTAACAGAAATTGATTGAAAATGTTCTTGCGATCGCGGTACGATTAATATCCATTCTCTAGTGGCTAGTAAGTTATAAGCACCTGCTTGTTGTTCACTATCAATTGCACCTAAACCTACAGCTTGTAGTAATGTGTGATAAATTTCTAAGGTAGCCTTAGCACCTGTGCATGGCGACTCTATCCAGGTCGGCTCTAACTTAGCAAAAGCGTGTAGAAATGGTAGTTTGGGGATAGTGGCAATTTCATCCTCAAATTGAGCCTCAGCTAAAAGCGGTTCTATGGGTATTTGGATTTCTGAAGGTGTCAGGGGTAGGGGTATTAATTGCAAGTGTTTGTGTCGTTGGCTTGCGCCTGCGTTTTTACCAGCGTTGTAAAATACTAAGCCGTCAATTCCCGCTAAACACGCCCACATAGCTGTAAAATCTCCCAGGGTGAGTAAGCTTTCTTGTTCTTCAAAGGCACGGGTGATAATTAATAGGTGATAATCAACAACATTGAATTTATTTAAAATACATAGGTGAGTTTTGGAAATATCGGCTACAAATAAATCTTCTTCGTAGGGTAGGAAGGGGTTAAACTCTTTACCAGTAGCTTGGGTTTGTTGGTCTTGTTGTTTTTTGGCAGTATTTTTACGGTTAAGGTTAGCTAAAATTCGCACTAAAAATTTGATTCCATCCTGTTCGACAAATTCAAATTCTGTCGGGATGGATAGCAGCGCACCACATTTTAAAGCATGGTTGGTTTGTTTTTTAACACTGTCCCATAATGTGCTAGGTTGCAGTAATATATTTTTTTCTGGCATAGTTAGGTATGTTTGCAGTCTCGCTACTCACCAGATTTTAAGGCGAAACGTTGCAAACTAAGACATCAGTGCTGAGTTTTGATGATCAGGGATAATTGTTTATGATTCGGAAGCAGGTAGGAGTTTAGCGATCGCTGAAATATCCATACCTGTAATACTAGCTACCTGTTCTACTGTCATACCACTTGCGAGTAAGTTGCTGGCAGTTTGTAATAACTGTGATTCAGCCCTGTCTGCCCGTTGCTGTTGTTGTTCTGCACGTCGGCGTTCTTGTTCAGCACGGTGGCGTTCCTGTTCAGCGCGTTGCTGTTCTTGTTCAGCGCGGTGGCGTTCTTGTTCTTCCGGTGTGGGGAGTAATTCGCCATCAGTCGTTGCCCAGCGTAGCCAAGTTGCATCTATGCCTTTGTAGTTTCCTTGCCAACGCTGCAAAGCTAAACCTAACGACTCACTGAATAATTGATTGCGATCGCTAACTACTAAAGGTTGGTAAACTCTTTGTTGGATAGAAAAACCAGCCCAATCATCTGGGTTAAAGGGGTCATACCAGAAATATTCCGGTACGCGCATTTGATTTTGATAAATCAGCTTTTTCTCGTTTTTATCTGTGGCGGCTGTGCTTTCAGAAAGCAACTCAATCACTACATCGGGTGCTTTTCCTTCTTCCCAAACCACCCAACTTTTGCGTTCACCTTTAGGTACACCCAAAACTACAAAAAAGTCTGGGCCTTTAAAGTCTTTGTTTCGCACTTGCGCCAGACTGTGGTAGACAAACATATTACCACCTACAAACCCATCTTCTCGGTGTGACAACCAAGGAATTAAGGCATCTATCAGTAAGTCCATCTGGGCTTTGTGCCTTGCGCTTTCCATTGGGACACCATCGTCATAGGGAAGTTCTGTTTGGGAAGGTGGAATTTCAATTAGAGTTGTTTCTGACATGGCTTTTCAGCAGTGGGTAGCCCGCAGCGAATATATCTATAATAATTTATCGTCTGGTTCAACACCAAGCGACCTCAATTGTGCCATTAATCTTTCAGCACGTTGTCTTTCCTGTTCTGCACGTCGTCTTTCCTGTTCTACGGCAGTTGACACCCAGTTACCATTACGGTCATACCAACGTAACCAAGGCTGTTCGATATCTTGGTAACTACCCTGCCAAACACCTAGACCTAACTGAATTTCTGGTATCCAAAATTTTGGTTCAGCTAGTTCTATCTCAGAATAACTACCGCCATCTAATTTAAACATCCTAAATTCATGTTGATAGCGGTCGAAGATACCATAATAGGGAATACGTAAAATTTGCTCATACACTTCCCATTTTCTGGGCGGTTGTTCAACATCGCGCAATTTGCTTTGACCCAAGTCTTCTTGTTCTGTCCCAGGTGATAGTAACTCCACCACAATAAAAGGATTAACGCCTTCTTGCCAAACTACATAACTTAAACGTAAATGCCGTTGTTCGTAGAGACGGGAAACACCGATAACAGCAAACCAATCTGGTCTTTTGTACCATAGCGGATGGCGCGGGTCATAATAAAGATTTAAATCGCTAGCGGTAAATAGCTGGTCGCTGGGGTAATTTGGGGGACAAAAGGTTTCGTCTAATAGACGGGGTTGCAACAAATGAAACTGATCTGGCAAACCAGGCTCTCCAGGATCTTCACTCTTGAGATCATACATCGTAGGTAATACTTCTTTTGGAGAACGTGGCGGGTCAGTTTGATACATAATCCAGCAGTTGTGACTATGAGACTCTTATATTATGACTGGGGATTGGGGATTGGGGACTGGGAATTAGAGACTTGGTAATTTTCAATAAGTTTAAATTGATAATACCCAAGTTCGTAGTAAGGACTTTAGTCCTATTCATTCTCAAGACTCAACTTCTAAGTTTTGTTTGCAAGTCTGCATTTCTCATTTTTGTTTGCAAATGTAAAAACTCCTCTCAGTATTGAGGGGAGTTTTGTTAACCTTTGTTGCTAAGTTTTTTATTCTTTTTTGTTAAAAAGCATTCATGATTGTGATGATGCTGACACTAGTCAACATAATTAAAACACCCATAATCATTGATTCTCCCAAGGAATTAGGACGTTTTGAATTATTCATGCTCGTAAAATCCTGCAAATTTAGTTATTTTTTAAAGGTATCAGTTCCAGTATAAATATCTATGGAAGCAATGCAAAAATTAAAATAGCTTAATTCTTCTTAGTAAAAACCGTAGTGTTTACTTAAAAATATGATTAATCTCTTTAGATAAACATAAATGTGGATTCCGTACAATAACTTAAGTCGGCGTTTTTGGTGTAGGGGTGTAAGGGTATAGGGGTATAAGGGAAAGACTTTTTCATGTTTTATTGTTTACGCAGTTCATGATGGCTACTTATTTGGATTAAGTAACAATACTATTTAGTGTCTAATTATGATTAAAATTCTTCATCTCTCTGATATCCATATGGGAAGCGGTTTTTCCCACGGTAGAATTAACCCCGTGACGGGTTTAAATACGCGACTTGAGGATTTTGTTCAGACTTTATCTTTATGTATTGACCGGGCATTAAATGATGCCGTAGATTTAGTTTTATTTGGTGGAGATGCGTTTCCTGATGCGACACCGCCGCCATATGTACAGGAAGCTTTTGCTAGTCAATTTCGGCGTTTAGTTGATGCTCAAATTCCGACGGTGTTGTTGGTGGGAAATCATGACCAACATTCCCAAGGGTTGGGAGGTGCGAGTTTAAATATCTACCGGACTTTGGGCGTACCGGGTTTTGTGGTGGGGGATAAGTTAATGACGCATCATATTTCTACCCCTAACGGTAAGGTGCAAGTGATAACTTTACCTTGGCTAACTCGTTCCACGTTGATGACTCGCCAAGAAACAGAGGGTTTATCACTAGCAGAAGTCAACCAATTATTAACAGAACGCTTGCAAGTTGTCATGGAAGGAGAAATTAGGCGACTTAACCCCGATGTGCCGACTGTACTGTTAGCTCATTTAATGGCAGATAATGCTACTTTGGGGGCTGAACGTTATTTAGCTGTGGGTAAGGGTTTTACTCTACCGTTATCTTTGTTGACTCGTCCTTGTTTTGATTATGTGGCTTTAGGACACGTCCACCGTCATCAAAATTTGAATAAATCTAATAACCCACCAGTAATTTATCCGGGAAGTATTGAGCGGGTAGATTTTAGTGAAGAAAAAGAAGATAAAGGTTATGTAATGGTGGAATTAGAACGGGGGAGTGCAGAATGGGAATTTTGTCCTTTACCAGTTCGGACTTTTCGCACCTTAGAAATAGATGTGTCGAAAGCAGAAGACCCCCAAGGTGCTTTAATAAAAGCAATTAATAAACATGATCTGCAAGATGCAGTAGTGCGACTAATTTATAAACTCCGGTCTGAGCAAATCGATTTAATTGATAACGCTGCCTTACATTCTGCCCTGAGTGCTGCCCATAATTACACTATTCAAGCAGAATTGGTGAGTCAGTTAGCACGTCCCCGCATTCCTGAGTTAAGTGCTAGTAGTAGTATAGACCCTATGGAAGCACTGAAAACTTACTTGCAAAATCGTGAAGACCTTAAAGATATCTCAGGGTTAATGTTAGAAGCCGCAGAAAAATTACTAGCTGATGATGTGGAAGTCTGGTTAGAAGCAAGTGCTGGGGATAGGTAATAAGAGGCAGGGGGCAGGGGGCAGAGGGCAGGGGGCAGGGGACTGGGGAGAAAAAAGGTAAAAGTTATAGCAATTCCCAGTTAAGTGAAGTACAGATAATATTTTGAAACGCAAAGGGACGCAAAGTAAAGCGCAGAGGTACGCAAAGATTTGTACTTCAGCAGACTAGGAAACGCTATATTACTTATTACTTATTACTTATTACTTATTACTCATTACTCATTACTCATTAC
>JBODRP010000044.1:0-26240 GCA_050633005.1 Trichormus sp.
ACTCATTACTTTTTTCAATCAGGTGCTGTACCTCATCAACATCGAATCTGCTGTAATATCATTTTGTCCTCTGCGTTCCTCATCTCGCTAATAAAATAGGCGAAAATCTAACGAAAAGATAATATTTACAGATTTACATAATTTGGCAGGTGACGGACTACAAGCAGAAATTCTAAAATGAAACATAAAAAAGAGTTTAGAATCCAAATAGTTAAGCCAATTAAATGCCAAAGTTAATGGATAAGCTAATACACAGCTAAATGCCATAACCGCTCTTTGCCGTTGTCAACAGTCAAGATTTAAATTTACACAGCTATCATTGAGATTTTTGGAAACTCTCTAGTTTTAACTATCGTCCCTCACCAGGCTGCTCTCCACAAACAAACTACCTCAGCCCCCAGTCAGGAAGGTTATAAAAATGAATGACCAACAAGGATCAAAACGTATATCTTCAGGTGTTATTGCAGCAGTCTCCGCCGCAGTTGTAGCAGTTGGTGGCGGTGTAGCTTGGTTAACTGCCAACACCAATCCTCCTACACAAACAGCACCATCCCAAAGAGTCGAACAGCAGCCATACAATACACAGCCAGGTAATGAGCAAACAGCTAATGTTTACTGGCTCAAAACCAATGACAAAAGCGTAGAATTAGTTCCTCAGCCGATTAGAATAGCGGCTGCTCAACCCAACCAAGTTTTAGAGCAAGCCTTTCAAAGTTTATTAGCAGGCCCCACAGAAGGCACAAACGCCACCACAATTCCCCAAGGAACTAAGTTACTAGGGCTAAAAGCCGAAAATAACAATGAAATCCACGTTAACTTATCTGAAGACTTTCTCAGTGGTGGTGGCAGCACATCTATGGTAGGTCGTGTAGGTCAAGTAGTTTATACCGCCACCACATTAAACCCCAATGCCAAAGTGTACATTGAAGTCAACGGCAAACCATTAGAAGTGTTAGGCGGTGAAGGTGTAGAAATAGAACAACCCATAACCCGTGAAACCTTCAAAAAAGAGTATCCACTTTAATCACAGGGTTATACAGTTGACAGTTAACACTTAACAGTTAACAGATTTAACTCCCTTATCCCCCTTGTCCCCCCAATCCCCAATCCCCAGTCCCTAATTCTTAGTACTCAGCACCCTAAAATTACGGGCTTGCTGCTCCAGCCTTGTGGCCAAGCGATCGCAAACCCGATTACATAATTCAAAAATCATCTCGTCTTCCACCCTGTAGTAAGCGCAAGTCCCTTCGCTACGGCGGCTAAGAATCCCAGCTTGCCACATTATTTTCAGGTGTTTAGACACGTTTGCCTGTGAAGTCTGTGTTGCATCTACCAACTCTTGGACACATTTTTCTTCATCCCGCAATAAATGCAACAGGCGCAGACGCATCGGCTCACTTAAGAGGCTGAAATATTCAGCTACTTGTTGCACCACTTCTGGGGGTACAGGCAACGTTTGTTTCATCAGGATTAACCCGCAGGACTGACAATGTTAACAATGATCATTTATTCATTAAGAATAATGACCCACTTGTTATATAGATTAATACTTAATCAGGGTTAATTCTCATCAAAGGTTGGTTATATTCCACAGGGTCGCCATTTTGGATGAGAATTTCTACGACTTGCCCAGAAATTTCAGCCTCAATCTCATTCATCAGCTTCATCGCTTCGATAATGCAGACAGTTTGACCTTTACGGACGCGATCGCCCACTTCTACAAAAGCAGCTTCCCCAGGGGCAGGAGCGCGGTAAAATGTCCCCACCATTGGGGAAGGCACTTCTACAAATTTATGGTCAATAATAGGTGGAGAACCTGCCCCGACTGTTGTGCTAGCATGAGTTCCCCCATTGTCAGGAATACGACTAGCCATTTCTGGAGCGGGAATTGGCAATGATGGCTGTGCGATCGGTGCAACCGATGGTACAGCCACAATCTGATTACTCACACTCACAGCTTTACGTACTGATAATTCAAACTCATCGCTTTTGAGCGTTACTTCTGCAATATCAGTTTGTGCAATAGTTGCCAATAATTGGCGAATTTCATTAAAATCCAATGGCACAGTTATTTTTACCTCGACCTGTTCGTAAATTAATAATTTTAAAGTTTGGCAGGGATTTAATCCCCCTAGAGGGATTGAAATCAAGATATTCCCCAGAATGAGAATAAATAAATTTATTCCCTGCCTAAGTATTTATCCTCACGGGTATCAATTTTGATGCGTTCACCTTGGGAAATAAATAAAGGAACCATCACAACTGCACCTGTTTCCACAGTCGCCGGTTTAGTGCCACCTGTAGCAGTGTCACCTTTAACACCAGGATCTGTTTGCACCACTTCTAAAACCACAGAGTTAGGCAGTTCCACTTCTAGAACTTGCTCACCCCAGCGAATCACGTTTACTTCCATACCTTCCTTAAGATATTTGACGCGATCGCCAATTTGTGCAGCACTGAGTCTACCCTCTTCGTAGGTTTCCATATCCATAAAGACGAACTCATCGCCCTCTTTATAGGTATGCTGCATCGTCAGTTTTTCAAGAGTAGCCTGTGGTACAGTTTCACCAGCCCGGAAAGTCCGTTCTAAAACCTTGCCGCTTTGGACGTTTTTAATGGTTGTCCGTACAAAGGCAGAACCTTTACCTGGCTTAACGTGTAGGAAATCTATCACCCGCCAGACAGACCCATCTAATACAATTGATACGCCGGGTCGAAAATCGTTACTGGAAATCATGAAGCTTTTAAATCGTGGAAGACAATCGGCATTTATTGTACCCTTCTAGCGTAGTAATTAGGTAATTAGCAATGGATATTGGGCATGGGGCAGACAAATTCAAAATTCAAAATTCAAAATTCAAGATTTATTCTCTCCCTTGTCTCCCCTGCCCCCTGCTCCCCTGCTCCCTTATCTCCCATTCCCCATGCCCTACTCAATGTATGGGAAGATGATTCATGAGTTACGCATTTGAGCCATACCATGTTGAATTTATTAAAATCCTGGCTGAATCACAGCCTCATGGCAATACTGTTGGTAACAATATTTTTAGGCATACATACAGCTGGCTGGACACCCTCTAGTAACGCCGCCTTGCCCTCTGGAAACGCCATCACTGACGGCAAAGCTCTATTACGGTATGCACTCCCAATAGATAATAAGCCAGTACGCGAATTGCAAGCCAGTCTAGAAGATATCTCTACTCAACTGCGTGCCAACCGCCGATGGGGTGCTGTTTCTAAAGACCTGAGCAAAGCATCCCGCATTCTTGATAAACCTTCACAAATCCTAACAAGTGTTCCGGAAGAACGCCAACCTCAAGCCGAAACTTGGCTGAATGAATTAAAGACTGGCGTACAAAAAACTCAAGAATTGACGCAAAGTAAAAACAAAGAAGAAATTCTCCAAGAAAGAGCCAAATTACTAAATTTAGTATCTTTATTGGAAGAATCAATGGTTAAAGCATTTCCCTTTGAAGTTCCCGAAGAATACAGCAACCTCCCTCAACTCAAAGGTCGTGCCACAATTGCCATTAAAACCAATAAAGGTGATTTAACCTTGGTTGTAGATGGTTATAGCGCACCTGTCACTGCTGGTAACTTCGTTGATTTAGTCCAACGTGGTTTTTACAACGGCTTAGAATTTACCCGTTCTGAAGAATCCTACGTATTACAAACCGGAGATCCACCAGGAAAAGAACAGGGTTTTATTGACCCCAAAACAGGTGAATATCGTGCGATTCCTTTGGAAATTCTCGTAGAAGGTGATAAAAAACCCACCTACGGCATTACCTTAGAAGATGCTGGACGTTATTTGGATATGCCAGTATTACCTTTCTCTTCCTTCGGTGCATTGGCTATGGCACGTCCTGAAAGCCAAGTTAATGGCGGTTCTTCCCAAGTCTTCTTTTTCTTGTTTGAACCAGAACTCACCCCAGCCGGACGTAACCTCTTAGATGGTCGTTACTCAGTTTTTGGCTATCTGACTGAAGGTAAAGATATCTTAGATAAACTCAAAGCTGGTGACAAAATTGAATCTGCTACTGTAGTTCAAGGCATAGAAAATTTAGTCGAACCCCAAGCAGCTTAATCCATAAATTACGTCTAAGCTCGACTTTATCCATTTTTACGAAGCCCAAAACCCGACGCTGAAACCATTATGGGATGGTAGTTTTAGTTTTTGGACTTGAGTGCGAATCAGTGACATGGAAAAAGTCTTTGCCAAAAAACCAGGATTTTTGCCGGATAAGGAAAGCCGAGTTCTTAATTTTGGATAAAGTCGAGCTAAGAGGGTGTTTGAAAAGTCGAAAAGTATACTAGAAACCCCTCTCCAAACCTCTCCCCGAAAGGTCGATAGGCTTTGAAACCCCCATTCCCTTGTAGGGAAGGGGGGCTAGGGGGGTTAGGTTTTTAAGATTTTGGTGTTAGGAATGATACTTTTAAAACATCCTCTAAATCTCTGTTGCAATCTTTTTAGATTGTTATTTGATGTTTTTGAGTTAAACACAGTGCCATACTTTGCTCATAATAGGCGGCTTCATTTATGAATATAGGATATACTGAAGATTCGCCTGCATAGGTTATTGTTTGACCATCAAATGTTAAAAACATAGGATCACCAGGATTTAAAGCTTGATAATCCTTAAACTGAATCTGCGGATGAATCATGGCTGTAATCTCTCCTTGTTCATTTCGCGGATAATCAATTTTTTCCATGTATTTATACAAAGTAAAACTATTGGAAAATGGGGGTAGTTTATCTTGGTTGTAGAGTTCCAAATAGTCTAAAGTTGCGTAAATTATGGTTTGAGTTTTGAGAAATAAATCTGCGTTTAAAACACCTTGAGGTACTGCACCTACTTCAATACCAATGCCGGATTTAGCAAGCGATCGCAACCCATTCTCAGCCCGGCCAGATTTTCCCGAATTATAAATTTTTATTTCAGGATGTAAAAAACTTAAATAAGCAGCTAACCGTAAATTAAATGGTTGATCATTATCCAAGATAATAGTTATACCCATGTTGGATGTTGTACTATGCAAGTCAACTATGAAATCGACAGGATATTTACCATTTTGTCCGTATAGATAACTAATATTTTTAGCTAATAAATCTTCATAATTAGCTCGAGTGATATCCTCTAAATTTTCCTGTAAAAAGCATCGGTTTAAATCTTTCTTAATGTATCTTCTTCCGGCTGTAATAGCTTGAGGGTTAGCCAACAAAGTCAGGCTTTCAAAAGTATATCTGCGAATTAGCTCAGGACATTGTTGAAACCATTTGACTAAATATACTCCAGTCAACTCGTTTCCGTGAGTTCCACCGACAATCAAAACACGATTGATGGCATGATTATTAAGTTTCATTGTGAGTTTTTCCTTGCACAAATTGTTTTGTTGTCATCAACATATCTGAAAAAACCGTCATCAGATGACCTGCTTTAGACAACAGTTGATGACTATTTTGTTGATGTAATTCCTCAACAATGATTTAGGTTGGCTATATAATGCTCAACAAACAAAAATCTGGAGTCACTGACAAATGAGCAGATGGGATGAAATAGAATTGCTACAATTAAAGTATGCGATCGCTTTATATGAGCAACGGGGACTTACTAAAACTGCTGAATATTTGAACATTGACAAAGCCTTTTTGAGTAGACAGATTACATCCCTAGAAAACCGCTTGCAGTTCAAAATATTTAAGACTAAAATAACTCCCTTGAAATTAACAGATGCGGGTAATGAGTTTTTAAATGTAGCTCGTAAAATGCTCAATCAATTTGAGCAAACAATCGAATTATGTCAACAATTAAATAGGGCTGAAAAAGAACAAATCAATGTAGGAATTAATATATCTATAGCCAATAGCATACTATCCAAAATGATCAGAAAATTTTACAAAAAGTTTCCAGTAGTAGAAATAATATTATATGAAATGCCGTCCTACGAACAAATTGAAAAGTTACGACATCAAGAAATAGATGTAGGCTTCTTTCACCGACATAATTTAGAAAATACCCAGAGAAATAATGATCTCTTCGATAGTAAAAGTATTCTCAAAGAAAAACTAGTGATCGTTTTACCAGAAAACCATCGTTTTGCTAAACAAACTAGCATTTCATTGAAGACATTGGCAAATGAACAATTTATTTTACCACCAGAACACCTATTACATAGCTTACGCGAGCAGATTAATAGTCTTTGTAAAGAAGCAGGTTTTCAGCCTAAAGTTAAGCAAGAAGCAGCTTGGATATCAACAATTTTGAGTTTAGTTGCAGGGGGAATGGGGATTTCACTACTACCTGCTAACGTCGAAAATTTACAACGAAATGGAGTAGTCTATCGTGATATTCAAGAAGAATCACCAATCTTAGAAATCGTTGCTGTTTGGCGCAAGGATAATGACTCTATACTTTTACGAAATTTTCTGCAAGAGATTGAAAATATATGAGTAATTTCTGAGGGTCAAATATTACCGACTTTTAAAACCTGTTCAACCGCGATCGCAATATTTTCAAAAGTCCGCGATATAATTTTCTGGTCGCCAGTAAACACTGTTTCTTCGTAAAATCCCTCTTCCAATAACAGCACAGAAATCTTTTTCTCTAACGGATCTACAATCCAATATTCTGGCACTTCCACCGCCGCATATTCAGACCGTTTATAGCGATAGTCCCGCTTAATAGAATCTGGGCTAACCACCTCTACAATTAACAACGGTGGTGATTCAAGAGTAATAACTGATGAGTAATGAGTAATGAGTAATGAGTGATGAGTAATGAGTAATAAGTAATGAGTAATGAGTACTGAGTAATGATTGAAGTTTTTCTTACCCTGCTTTCCCAGTCCCCAGTCCTCAAGCAAAGAAAACCGAAGAGAATATGATACTTTATGCCCAATGACTAATGACTAATGACTATGAATAAAATTAAAGATATCGGCGAACAAGGCCTTTTAGAAAAATTACAGCGATTTTGTCCCCCAGAAATCATTGGTGATGATGCGGCGGTATTGGTTACAGACTCAGAACAATCTTTAGTTGTCACCACAGATATGTTAATTGACGGTGTGCATTTTAGTCAGATTACTACTTCTCCTGAAGACGCGGGTTGGCGGGCTGCGGCTGCTAACTTATCTGATTTAGCCGCAATGGGTGCTTCGCCTCTGGGTATCACGGTAGGCTTAGGACTTCCGGGAGATTTAAGCGTAAGTTGGGTGGAAAGCTTATATCAGGGGATGACAGAGTGCTTGCAACAATATAATACTCCCATTGTCGGGGGGGATGTGGTGCGATCGCCCATCACCACAATTTCTATTACCGCTTTTGGTCAAGTCCACCCCCAAAAGATTATCCGCCGTTCTGCTGCTAAAGTGGGAGATGCGATCGTTGTCACAGGTGTGCATGGCGCATCCCACGCCGGGTTACAACTGCTATTAAACCCCGAATTGGGTCAAAACCTCACACCAGCACAAAAGACACCTTTAATCAAAGCACATCAGCGTCCCCAACCGCGCTTAGATGTCTTACCTCTCCTCACATCCATTTTCAACTCCCCACTTCCCATTCCTATTGCCGGTATGGATAGCAGTGATGGTTTAGCAGACGCAGTATTACAAATCTGTCGCGCCAGTGGAGTTGGTGCTATTTTAGAAAGTGGGAAAATTCCTTTACCTACAGCTTTTACTCATTGGTTAACTCCAGAGCAAGCCCTAGAATATGCTTTATATGGCGGTGAAGATTTTGAATTAGTGCTGTGTCTACCACCAGCAACAGCACACAATTTCATACAGCAGTTAAACCAAAACGCAGCTATTATCGGGACTATTACATCTCATCGCCAAGTCATATTACACACTCAACAAGAGAAAATCCCTGATCGAGTTCTGTCTCTCAGTCAGGGATTTCAACATTTTGGTTAATACTCAACAGTCAAAAGTTAATACTGACTCCTGACTAGATTTATACCAATTCTCCACAATTTACCAACAAATCCAAAGTCACAAACCTTTATAAATTTCGGCTTTTTTAATTTTGAATTTTGTAGGCGTAAGCCTACCCCTAGGGTATGAGTGAATTTTGAATTGATTAGACCCACTTCTCGGCTACTAATTCAGCTAAATCGAGAACGCGTTGGCTGTAACCCCACTCGTTGTCATACCAAGCCATAACTTTTACTAAGTCATTACCCATAACCATAGTTAGGTTAGCATCAACGATGGAAGAAGCATCAGTACCTTGATAATCAGAAGATACCAAAGGTAATTCACTGTAGTCTAAAATGCCTTTGAGTTGACCTTCAGAAGCATCCTTAAGGGCTTGATTTACTTCTTCAGTAATAGTACGCTTCTCAACCTGAACTACGAAATCTACCATTGAGACGTTCGGGGTAGGTACGCGTAAAGCAACACCATTCAGCTTACCTTTAAGCTCTGGAATTACCAATGCTACAGCCTTTGCCGCACCGGTAGAGGTGGGGACAATATTGATAGCTGCGGCTCTAGCCCGGCGTACATCACGGTGGGAAGCGTCTAATAAACGCTGATCACCTGTGTAGCTGTGGGTGGTAGTCATCGTACCTTTGATAATCCCGAATTTATCATTCAACACCTTGGCAATGGGAGCTAAACAGTTGGTTGTACAACTGGCGTTACTAATAACATGGTGTATGTTGTGGTCATAATCATGATGATTCACACCAATTACAAATGTACCGTCCTCGTTTTTACCGGGGGCAGTGATGAGAACCTTCTTAGCACCAGCATTAACGTGCTTTAAAGCCCCTTCTTTGCTGGTAAATACGCCTGTTGCTTCGATAATTAGGTCAATTTCCCATTCTTTCCAGGGCAAGTTTTCTGGGTTGCGATCAGATACGCATTTAATGGTCTTACCGTTAACGATGATAGAGTTGTCATCGGCAGTAATGTCAACATCCTTTAACTTCCCAAGCATGGAATCATACTTTAGGAGGTGAGCATTAGTTCTAGGATCTGATGTGTCATTAACAGCTACAAGGTCAATATTGCTATTTTCCCGACCTAGCCAGCAACGTGCAAAGTTACGCCCGATACGCCCAAAACCGTTTATTGCAACTCTAATCACAGTGTCTTGCCCTCTGTATTTATGCCTATAAGTTGATATCTTTGACCCCAATCATATCGCAAAGGGGGGGAGTATTTATAACCTTAAAGTGTTAGATCCATAAAAAAAAACATATTTTATTCAGATTCATCTGAGTAGAGGTTGTGAGCAGTAATGTAGGATCTGACCTCTTGTGGCACTAAATGATTAATTAATTGACCTTCTCGACATCGCTCACGAACTAAACTTGACGAAACTCTGATTAATGGTGTATGCAATAGTTGCCAGCGAATAGTGACTAACTGCTTTTTCAGTTGTTTCTCTACCTGCTTGCAGATTGATTCACTTTGAGCTATATTCTCACCACTTAGCGATCTGGGTGCGATTAACCAATCACACATTTTTGCTAGTTCGTGTCTACGATACCAACGAGGTAAACTTTGGAAGGTATCTAAACCTACAATCCAGTACCAGTGAGTATTGGGATAACAGCCAGACAGGTCGATCAAGGTGTTGATCGCATAAGAAACCTCCGAGCGTTTTGCCTCTATCTCTGAGACCGTAAACGCTGATATTTCTCTTGTAGCTAATTGTAGCATTGCTACCCGATGCTCAAATAAAGCAGCTTTTTTATGAGGAGGATTTCGGGACGGCACCCAAATCACCTTTTCTATGGGTACTTGATGCCAAGCTGTTTCAGCTATTAGCAGGTGTCCCCAATGAACAGGATCAAATGTGCCGCCAAAGATTGCTAGTTGCTGCATCTGCTTATGCCTTGGCTTTATGCAATTGAGAATCATTTTTATCCCTAAAGGAATATCTTAATCAATTCATGCTTTGGCTTGATGAAATCTTCAAAGTATTTTCGCTACGAATGTACTTAATCTAGCTAACACCAGTAAGGAATCAAAGAATATGTATTTCAAGTTACAAGAATTTCTTTCCCGATGTGACAAAAATTCCCTGAATAATCTTAAAAACACTTTGGAAATAGCAAAAACCTCCAATCAATGTAAAATCATTGTCAACCAAAAAAATACAGAACAAAAATTCCAGAAAATATCGAAAATGAAAAAGATATAGGAGGAGTTACGGTAAAAATCAAAATCCTGTTATGATACGCGTGTCATTTGTGATTATGGTGTGGTGTGGTGTTTAAGAGGAGTAATCAATGAATAATGCTGTAGATTTTGGCGGTAGACCGTTTCATTTTATTGGTATCGGTGGTATAGGTATGTCTGCCTTGGCATACGTGTTGGCTAAACGTCAATTGCCAGTATCAGGTTCTGATCTCCGACCGAATCATATTACACGTAAGTTGGAATCTATTGGGACACATATTTTTAGTAGACAAGAGGCTAGTAACCTCGAATTTTTTCACCCGAAGGTAGCAGTTAATCAAATAGAATTAAATTCACAAAAACAAGTTCCTGTTATTAACTCAAGCCTGCCTCAAGTTATTTGTTCAACAGCAATTAATGCCAACAATTTAGAGTATAAAGCAGCTCTGGAATTGGGTTGTCCAATTTGGCATCGTTCAGATTTACTAGCAGCTTTGATTGCCGAATATCATAGTATAGCCGTAGCAGGAACTCATGGTAAAACAACAACCAGTAGCATGATTGGTTATATGCTATTGGCAGCTGATTTAGACCCTACAATTATTGTAGGTGGGGAAGTGAATGCTTGGGAAGGCAATGCTCGATTAGGTCAAAGTCGTTATTTAGTAGCCGAAGCAGACGAATCTGACGGTTCGCTGGTGAAACACGCTCCTGAGATTGGTGTTATTACTAATATTGAATTAGATCATCCTGACCACTACGACACCTTAGAAGAAGTAGTTGATACCTTCCAAAAATTTGCCCAGGGTTGTAAAACTCTAGTGGGTAGCATTGATTGCGCCACAGTACGGGAGTTGCTAGGCAATGCTGCCAAAGATCGCCTTAAATCCACAATCACATACAGTCTACATCCAGAAACCAACGCTGACTATACCGTTACTAATATTGATTATCATGCCAATGGAACGGCGGCTTTAGTCTGGGAAAAAGGTAAAGCCTTGGGAGTACTGAATTTACGCTTATTAGGTCGCCATAACCTGAGTAATGCCCTAGCAAGTGTAGCCGTAGGGCGCGCTTTAGGTTTAGAATTTGGAGCGATCGCTAAAGGAATTGCCACCTTTGAGGGTGCTAGACGACGCTTTGAGTTTCGCGGTGAAGTTGATGGCATTACCTTTATTGATGACTATGCTCATCATCCTAGTGAAATTCGCGCCACCCTAGCTGCCGCCAGACTACAAGCTAGACCAGGACAAAGAGTTGTAGCGATATTCCAGCCCCATCGCTACAGTCGCACATTAACTTTTTTAGCAGAATTTGCTGAATCCTTCACCCATGCCGATTTGGTGGTACTAACTGATATTTACAGTGCAGGCGAACCAAATTTAGGTCAAATCAGTGGTGAACAGTTAGCAGAGGCTGTTGCTAAAGAACATCCCCAGGTAGTATATCAACCAACTTTACCTGCTGTAAGTCAATTCTTACTGCAAAATCTACGGACTGGAGACTTAGCACTGTTTTTGGGTGCAGGTAATTTAAATCAGGCGATTCCTGAAATCATCACCACACTTTGCGAACCCGCTACAGCTACATCATAAAAGTGGCTAGCGAGTAGCAGTTTTCACAATTTCCTCTATGGCTGTATTCCTACAGCACATAAATGTAAAAATTTCACAATTTATTGATGTAAAGATGAAAATTTCCCAGGCAGCTGGAAACGCCTGCACAGTTCCTGCTTCTCAAGTACAAAAACAGGAAAACCATCATTTAGGTAAAGGTAAAACCATTTACTTACCAGGTACTAATTGCGAGATTAAGTCCCAAGCTTTGTTATCTGCATATACTTCCTATCGAGTTGGGGGAGCAGCTGAATGGTACGTTGCGCCCCGAAATCTAGAGGCATTTCAAGCCAGCCTCCAGTATGCAAAAGAACATAATTTAAGTGTAACAACCCTAGGGGCAGGATCTAATCTGTTAGTGAGCGATCGCGGACTACCAGGTTTAGTAATCGCTACACGCCATCTCCGCTACAGTCACTTTGATCCGTCCACAGGTCAATTAATTGTAGCAGCAGGAGAATCAATCCCCAGTTTGGCATGGGCAGCAGCACAACTAGGCTGGCAAGGTTTAGAGTGGGCTGTTGGTATCCCCGGAACAGTGGGAGGTGCAGTAGTCATGAACGCTGGCGCACATAATAGCTGCATCGCAGATATGTTAGTGAGTGCTGAAGTTCTATCACCAGATGGCACAATCGAAACTCTCACACCAGATCAATTAAGTTACGCCTACCGCACCTCATTATTACAAGGTAGCGATCGCATAGTCACTCAAGCCACCTTGCAACTCCAACCAGGGGCAGATCCCGCCCAAGTCATAGCCATCACCAAACAACACAAACAGCATCGCTTAAGTACCCAACCCTACAACTTCCCTAGCTGTGGCAGCGTATTCCGCAATCCCAAGCCTTATTCGGCTGGCTGGTTAATCGAACACACAGGTTTAAAAGGCTATCAAATTGGTGGCGCACAAGTAGCCCATCTCCACGCCAATTTTATCGTCAATCGTGGTGGAGCAAAAGCCAACGATATTTTCAACCTGATTCGCCATATTCAGCATACAGTCCAAGAAAACTGGTCAATCTGGTTAGAACCAGAAGTCAAAATGATCGGTGAATTTCAAGGTATTGGTTAACGGGGGTTTAGTAGGCAGGGGGCAGGGGAGCAGGGGGAGACAAGGGAGACAAGGCAGAAAATAAATCTTGAATTTTGAATTTTGAATTTTGAATTTTGAATTTGTCTGCCCAATTCCCATTAATTAATAGGCAAATTCCCAGCCGACTCTATAATTGAATTTGATTTGTTATTCAAAGCACACGCGGATAATTTAGTTATGACAGGAAAAGGACAAGGATTTGGCTTTGGCTTAGGCAAAATGAAAGAACTAGCCGAAGCGTTTAAAAAAGCACAACAAGTTCAAGAAGGTGCAAAACGACTCCAAGAAGAACTAGAGCAAATGGAAATTCTGGGAGAGGCTGGTGGTGGACTAGTAAAGGTTATTGTCAGTGGCAACCAAGAACCCAAGCGGGTAGAAATTTCTCCCGATGCTTTAACTCAAGGCGCAGAAATGCTTTCTGACTTGGTGACAGTAGCCATGAAAAATGCCTATGAAAAGTCCACAGCAACCATGCGCGAACGTATGGAAGAATTGACCAGTGGACTAGAATTACCTGGATTTTAATCAATAATTATTAGTAAAGACGTGATTCATCGCGTCTTTACAAAATTTATATTACGAATTACGAATTACGAACTCGTACTGAGCGTAGCCGAAGTATTACGAATTACGAATTATGAATTATAAACTCTTGTTTGTCTGTCTGGGGAACATTTGCCGTTCACCATCGGCAGAGAACATTATGAATTATCTAATAGACGAAGCCAACTTAAGCGATCGCATTCTTTGTGATTCAGCTGGTACATCTAGCTACCACATCGGCAGTCCCCCAGATCGCCGCATGAGTGCCGCAGCTTTAAATAAATTAGGAATTAAGCTCAAAGGTCGAGCTAGACAACTGCAAAAATCGGATTTTCAGGAATTTGATCTGATTTTAGCTATGGATCGAGATAATTACGACAACATCATTGCCCTTGATCCCTCTGGACAATATCACCATAAAGTGCTTCTGATGTGTGAATTTTGTTCTCGCCACACCCTCAAAGAAGTTCCAGACCCCTACTATGGTGGAACAGAAGGCTTTAATCAAGTAATTGATTTACTCCTTGATGCTTGTGAAGGCCTCTTACAACATATTACCAGTCAGCAAGTTAATTAATGGGCATTGGGCATTGGGCATTGGGCAGACAAATTCAAAATTCAAAATTCAAAATTCAAAATTAAAGAATTTTGGGCATCGGGCTAAATATTTCTCCCTTGTCCCCCTTGTCTCCCCCTGCCCCCTGCCCCCTGCCCCCAGTCCCCAGTCCCCAGTCCCCAGTCCCTACTCCACAAGTCCATGCTTAATTGCAAAACGCACCAGTTCAGCCCGGTTGCTGGTGTCGGTTTTCCTTAATAAGCTACTGACATATTTTTCTACTGTTCTGGGACTTAAGTGTAGTTGTGATCCCATTTCTGCATTAGAAAGACCATGTGTCAACAGTTCTAAGACTTCCTGTTCTCTGATAGTCAAAGATAAAACTAAGCCCGATCCTTCCAAATGACTGAAAATCGAGTTATGGGTTTGGATGACTTTAGTAGAAGTAGGACTAGCTGAAGTATCTTTTTGAGGTAAGCGGTACTCAGATTGAATAATTTGCGATCGCTCTAACAAATTGTGAATGGCTGCTGCTAACTCTTCTAGCTCAAAAGGCTTAGGTAAGTATAAATCACACCCAGACTGATAGCCAAGGATTCTCTCTTGGGTCTTGGTACGAGCTGTTAATAAAATTACAGGTAACAAACGAAAATTCGGTTTTTGACGTACCCGACGTACCAATTCATAGCCATTCATCCGTGGCATAACAATATCAGTAACAATTAAATCTGGTTGATATTCTTCAACCATTGCCAAAGCTTCCTGACCGTCATTGGCCGTAATTACCGAATAGCCTGACAGTTCAAGATAATCACTAATAGATAGACGAGTGCCCAAATCGTCATCCACAACAAGAATGGTCAAGGGCATGGAAAGTACACCCCTAGCATTTTTACTCAGAAATTTCCTTCTATAAGCTCTGTCTAAGAACACGCGTTACAATAGTGTTCTTATGTTTCATACTATGACAGGATTAGCAGCTAATGACTGTCTTAGGGGTGATTTATAAAGAAAATCTTAAATCCATAAAAAGGTTAACAAATTTAAACGTAGTTACAACAGCCAAGCATACAAAACCACAGCAAATGTTGCAATTCTTCACAGAATAGCAAAATAACCAGTTATTAGTCACCCTAATATAAATTAATCAACAGTAGAACAATTTTCAATGAGTGATAAGAGCGAAAGTTACAAAGTTATCAGTGATAATCGACAAGCCCGCTATTTGTATGAAATCCTAGAAACCTATGAAGCAGGGATTCAGTTGACGGGAACAGAGGTTAAGTCAATTCGTGCAGGTAAAGTTAACCTCCAAGATGGTTATGCTTTGATTCGTGATGGGGAAATTTGGCTAATTAATGTACATATTTCTCCGTATACCGCTAGTGGACAGTATTTTAATCACGAACCACGCCGTACCCGCAAGCTGTTACTACATCGCCAAGAAATTCGCAAACTCATCGGTAAAGTAGAACAGCAAGGTTTAACATTAGTACCTTTGAAGATGTACCTCAAGCGGGGCTGGGTGAAAATTAGTATTGCCCTCGGTAAAGGGAAAAAGCTCCACGATAAGCGAGAAGACCTCAAACGCCGCCAAGATCAGCGCGATATCCAAAGGGCAATGAAAAATTATTAGTCATTAGGGAACAGGGTTGGGGGAACAGGGAACAGGAGGAGACAAGGGAAGAGGGACAAGGGAGACAAGGGAGACAAGGAAAGGGAGACAAGGGAGAAATTGTTACGCCAATGCCCCATGCCCCATGCGCCCTATCTATACGTCTTCAGCCTGAGTGCTACAAACACCTAGTTTATAGCCGCAGATTGATTCTGTTCGATTCGGGAGTCGTTACAGTAGTGGGTAACTTTGGAAGCAATGAGGAACTGCTACCATGAAACGTGACTTCACCGCAGTTGTTGGGGCTGGCTTTTTGACTTTAAGTGCGGCCATTTTACCCTTAAGTCTACCGGCACAAGCTCAAGTTGATACCGCGCCTCGCGTTGATAATGTCCCCAGAACTACATATGCTCAACGCAATGATTTTGATTGGGGTTGGCTGGGTTTAATTGGTCTATTAGGTTTAGCTGGTTTAGCTGGTAGAAGACAACACGAAGAACCAACCCGTTATCGTGATCCCAATGCTCCTGGAGCTACTAGTTATCGGGACTGAGCATCTTCAGTATTTTTGTTGATATACAATTAGAGGCACGGTAGGGAGAACTAGCCTTGATCATACCGTGCCTATTGTTTTTGAAAAAATTTAACAAAACGTGAGTCTCCAACGGAGGCGCACCTACGGGAAGGGCGAAAGAAACAAGTAAAATCCTCTTTCCCCCTGCACCCTGCCCCCTGCCTGAGAGGTGTAGGTTTTTTACGGTCTGTACCAAAAACCTTGGTTTTGGGGTGTAGGGGTGTAAGGGTGTAGCGGTTAGTAAAACGATGATTCTTTCGTTAGTCTGAGAGTCATTACTCACTGCTTGGCAAAAAACCTACACTTGTGAACCCTGCCCCCTGCACCCTGCCCCCTGCCCCCTGCTTTATTTCTTAGGAGTTCGACAAAGGGAATTGCGAATTGCTTTAATTCACTGTTGGCTGTGGCTGTGGTCAGCTATCTACTTGAGTTTGATCGTCGGTTGAAGGTGTCCAGTAACTGGCAATTAAGGCAACCATTAACCACCAGAGAGTATTAACTTCAGGACGAAACCAAATGGTGTCTACTGTACCATGAGCCAGCATCCCTAACAAAGTTGCCAATGCTGCAATTAACCACATTGCTTGGAGATTACCAGATTCTCTTAATCTGTGTAATTGTAAAAATGCAGTATTAAAAGTGACGATTATTAACCAGAGAAAACAAGCAAGACCCACAAAACCCATTTCCACAGCGACCTCTAGGAAAATCGAATAGGCACTCAAGGCACTATAACGAGGACGTTGGTAAAGAGGATAAATTTTATTGAAAGAGTTATGACCGGGGCCAATGCCGATAATCGGCCGATCGCGGATCATCTCAAATACAGCATCCCAAACATTGCGACGAAAATTATTACTGCTGTCTTGGCGATCGGCAAAGATACTCAAAACCCGGAAGCGCACTGGCTCAATAAATATCACTGCTAGCAGCAATAACCCAATCACTCCTCCTACGAGTATAGGTAGTGACCAAGTGCGCCAAAAAGGTGGCATTTGTATAATGCACCAATAAACTAGCAAAGCGATCGCGCTCAACATCGCCACCAATAGCCCAATCCAACCCCCACGGCTAAAAGTTAAAATTAGGCAACTAGCATTGACAATTAGCATTGTTAATGCTAAAGCTTTTCTCAGCCAACCTTGCCAAGCAAAAATTGCTACTAGGCTAAACACTACAGCTGGCACAAGATAACCAGCTAACAAGTTGGGATTACCCAAATAACTATAAACCCTAGTGGTTTTAGATAAAGGCGATTCTGGGTCAACCCAAGTTGCTAATTGTACTGCTCCAAACCGCCATTGTCTTAAACCGTATACACTAACAATTAATGATACGTGTAAGTAGATGCTAATTATCCAAGACCGCAAACGAGGCGATCGCAATACCCTAGCACACAAAGCAAATAGCAATAAATACAGGGTTAAGGTCATTAAATCATTCAACGCCGCTCGTTTTACTGGTGACAATGCTGTGGCCACGACGGCAATTCCCCAGTAAGCCAATACCAGCAGATGTATAGGAGTAGCAAAGAAAGTTCTCACTGATGTTGGTTCATCAGTTAAAGTCAGTAATAGCCAAAATCCTACACAAGCTAAAAGTAATACTCCAATCAGAGTACTAGAGACAAAAGGAGCTAGTGCATATACTAAACTCAGTAAAGCAGCAGCGATCACATCTCCCCACTGGAGTAAAACACTACTTTGCCGCCAAGGAAACAATAATCCTACTAGCATCCGATGTAAATAACTACCAGAAAGATATTGTTTGAGCGGTAAATACGATAAAGTAAACTGTTGCCAGACTAAGTTCATAAAACCCACTGTGATCAATTAGCAAGCCCTTTTAGCACTTGGACTTGATCATAATGCGGCTCATTATAAAGTAATAATGCAGATTGCAAATTGGTAATTGAACCTTTTGCTGTTAATAAATCGCTACCATAGCAGTTCTCTATAGGCGGACGCAGGTTAAGAAATATCGCTAGTTTCTGGGGAGTTAGTTAGTTGCAATGGCAGACTCAGTACATAACGATGCCCTGATTGTGCTGAACCTTGAATGGTAATTTGTCCACCATGTAATTCTGCTAGTTGACAGCTAAGTAACAAACCTAAGCTTTCCCGTGATAAATTACTTTGTCCTGGAGTTAAATCGGCTTCTGGATCTAAATCGGACATATTGGCGCGATCGCTATCTAGATTTTGTAACTTTTCTAGTGTAATTGGTAAGCTCCCAGTTTCTTCATAACTATCCAGATGAATACTGTAAGGTGCGGCTTCGCCAGCTAACTCCATCAAAGTTAAGGAATTGAGGCGGAAGTAAGGGTCAACCTCTGTGATACCATCTCCTAACCAGGGATGGGAAGCCCACACAGTAATATTGAGGGTATTCTCTTTGTAAGCAACGTGAATCCGAATGATACTACCAGTGGCAGAAAGTTGGATCACACTAAATATCAGGTGATATAGTATCTGTCTGACTTTATCTTTGTCTAAAGGCCAAATCCGGCCGCGTCCTGGCTCAATTGATAGGCGAATATCTTGCTCACGACGATTAGCTGCTTCTTCTAAAGTATTAATCGCCTGCTGACACAGCATTTCTACATCTACAGGCACTAAATTAATGCTCGTAGCATTTTCATCCATTGCTCCTAGTTCAGTAATTTCATTCACTAAAGAAAGTAAGTACCGACCACTATGTTGGATGATATCTACATATTCTCTTTGTTTAGTGGTTAAAGGCCCGTAAATCTCCCTTCCTAAAACACTAGCCATCCCTAATACAGATGTCAGGGGTGTCCGTAGTTCCTGAGTTAGTTGTGCTAACAGTTCCAGTTTGATTTGCTTGGTTTCGTCAGTTTCTTTATGTAAACTCGGTGCAGTGACTTTTGTGACTGTGTTCAGTTCTTCATTGAGTAACAAAGAAGTCGAGTTCTTCAAACTCACCTTTTCTGATTGTCCTAACCGCACGAGTCGATTCCGCTCAAATTCGCTCATGCTCCAACGAGCTATGATTTGTAAAAACTCAACATCTCGATTTGTAAAATTACGGGGGACTAAATCCATCACTGCCAAAGCACCCAGACAGTTACCTGTAGCATCAACTAGTGGTGCGCCTAAGTAAGCACGGATGCCATAATCTTGTACTAACTTACTCCCCACTATGAAGTTATCTGTCAGCTTATGGGTGTCGTTAATTACAAGAGCTTGAAAACTTTCTATCACCTGAGTACAAAATGACTCACCCCGTAACAACTGGCGACTTTGTGCCAAATTGTTCATTAAGCCCAGTCTAGATAAACCCACAGCTGATTTAAACCAATGGCGTTCTTGATCTATAAATCCTAAAACAGAAATTGGTGCTTCCAAAAAATGGGCAGCCGTTTGAGTAGCTTCTTCAAAAACTGGAATCGTTTCTGGATGTCGCAAACCTAATTCTGACAATGCTTTGAGACGTTGCTGTTCTCGTGTGTCTTGAGAACTCCAACCATCTTTAAGAACAAATAATTTTTTATCCGGCTCTACCATTGCCACCGCTACCTTAATAATTGCTCGATACTGTAATTTATATAACCACTTTTGCAGGGTTATGATTTACTATTCTTAAGCATTCCCCAATTTGCCTGCTGACAAACAAGTTAGGAACAAAATTTTTCTACCTCTGAGGTAAATACGGTCATTAATGTTGTACTACTGCTTGCAGAAAATTCAAATGCGGAGATAGCGTTAGTTTATGGCGTAATCAGGGTATCCTAACATCTGGAGTATACTGTTCAAAATCATTGAAAATAAAATCCGTCTTTTCATAATCAATATAATCATGAGATAAAACACCATTTTGTTAGCGTTTGTATACTGTAAAGTCTCCTAAATCAAGAATAATTTCACCTATGGCTGATAAATATAACTCTCTAAAATGTAAAAACTATGATTTTTATTTCTAAAAATAATTTCTGATATCATGCAAATGGCTATAAATAGCTAGTCCTGAAAAATACCAGTTTATATCCAGTCATTTTACCAAGGAAAATAAAAAATCCATCGTGAATAAAAACTGATTAATTATAAATAGCGGCTTTTGGAATAATATGAATCATAAATAATTATGGATTAAACACATTAACTTTATATCAGGACTTAGGCAAGTGTCAAAATTGATGGTTGGTGCGTGACGCTATAAATCTCATGACTACGTTAAAATACTTTCGCAGCCTCACACACCCTACAAATAATCTAGTTGCGTGAGTTCTATATATTTCAGCATAAAGTAATCTCTATAATTAGGGAATTGTAGAAAATAAATTATCATCTAATCAAAAAAAAAGATGATGGGCAGATTCTTTCGCCCTCTGCTGCCTCTGCTCCTTCTGCTCCCTCTGCTCCGAGTTCCCAACTTAACTAGCTTCTACCTACCTAATTTGAGAGGTTAAAAAATCAATGACTAAGAGAATAATTCCTTTTGTAGACTTGAAATTACAACATGAGTTAATTCAAAGTAAAATCCAGCAGGCAATAGAAAGTGTATTAGAGCGAGGGGATTTTATTTTAGGAAAAGCATTAGGAGAATTTGAAATAGCTTTTGCTCAAGCGTCAGGAGTAGAATATGGAGTAGGTGTAGCATCGGGAACGGATGCGATCGCATTAGGTTTGCAAGCCTGTAACATTGGGGCTGGAGATGAGGTAATTTTACCAGTCAATACTTTTGTTGCTACCCTCATTGGAGTTTTACAAGCGGGAGCAAAACCCATCTTTGTAGATTGTGATCCTCAAACAGCTTTAATTGACTTAGAAGCCGCAGCCAAAGCCATTACACCCCAAACTAAAGCCATTATTCCAGTGCATTTGTATGGTCAAATGGTATCACCAAAGCAACTACTAGATTTTGCTGATACCTACAAAGTCTTAATCTTTGAAGATGCAGCCCAAGCCCATCTAGCACACAGAGAAGGATACCAAGCTGGTGGTGTCGGTACAGCCGCAGCTTTTAGTTTTTATCCCAGCAAGAATTTAGGAGCATTGGGAGATGGGGGAATGCTACTCACCCGCGATGCAGAAATAGCGCAAAAAGCTAGGCGGTTAAGAAATTACGGCTCATCCCAAAAGTATGTTCACATGGAAATGGGTACAAATAGCCGTTTGGATACATTACAGGCAGCTATTTTATTAGAAAAATTACCATATTTATCGCAGTGGAATAGCGATCGCCTCACCATAGCCCAACAATATGATTTAGAACTAGCACCTTTAGCCTCTGCTGGTATTATCCCCATGCAAAACCACAGTGGTGACGGTCATGTTTATCATCTTTATGTGATTAAAGTTGATCATACTTGCCCTATAGACCGTGAGCAACTCCAAGCAGAGCTAACTTCAGCAGGTATTCAAACTGGTATTCACTACCCAATTCCTTGTCATCTCCAACCAGCATTTACTCACCTCGGCTATGAAAGTGGAGATTTTCCCCACGCCGAAAAACTAGCCCAGCAAATATTATCCTTACCAATGTACCCTGGCTTGACTATGACTCAAGCTAGAGAAGTTGTAGCTGCTATCTCCAGTGTCATTAGTCAAGCACCTGTCAAACCCACATCCACTACTGAAGTAGTGTAGTATATTAAAAGTTACAATATTTTTCTTTAATCTCAGTGTCTTTGTAGTTAAAAAATGCTTCATGCACCACACGGACACTGAGAAACTATTAACTGACTTGTTGAAAATTATGGCACTTCAACAACAAATAAAAAACAGAGACACAACCCAAGTACTAGGTATAGGAATTTTAAGTCTGTTAGTCTTGCTGTATGCTCCTGTCTTACTCCATTGGGTAGACGGTTGGCTACACAAAACTATTAGCATCGAACATGAATATTTTAGTCATGGTTTAATTGGTTTGCCATTTGCAGGTTATCTGAGTTGGAAACATCGAAAACAATGGCAAAGACTACCCAACAAAACCCATCCTTTAGGTATAGCTTTATTAGTGATTGGGGGAGTGTTTTATTTAAGTGGTGTAACAGAGTGGGTAAATCTTTCGTTACCCATAATACTAGCAGCATTATGCCTGTGGTTTAAGGGTTTTCCAGGGTTACGACTACAGGGATTTTCCCTGATTTTAGTATTCCTTGCCACTCCCACCGCAGTACCTTACCTGATTGCCCCTTATACATTTCCTCTGCAAAGCTTCATTGCTGCAACAGCAGGTTTTATCCTCAATCAGTTTGGCATGGAAGTAGTTGTCGATGGCATCAACATTTATGTTGGGGGCAAAATCGTCGAAGTAGCACCCTATTGTGCAGGGTTGAAAATGCTCTTTACCACTATTTACGTCAGTTTGATGTTGCTCTATTGGACAGGGGCTTTATCTTCTCGTCGGGTGACAATTTGGTTTTTATCACTAGCTATGAGCATTAGTGTAATCGCTAATATCATTCGTAACACTTTACTCAGCTTTTTTCATGGTACTGGTCAGAACGCTGCTTTTACATGGTTACACGATAGTTGGGGCGGCGATCTTTATTCTGCCCTGATGTTACTCTCCTTAGTACCTCTATTGAATTGGCTAGATCAACATCTTTCAGCACCCCCAGAAATTGAACCAGAAATAGAAGCTTAAACAGGTGATTAGAGACTGGGGACTCAGAAAAAAATATAATCGTCTCCCTTGTCTCCCCTGTCTCCCCTGTCTTCCCAGGGCTGTTTCATTCCCTAAAATGGGTAAAATTACAAGATTCAAAGAGGTAAAAATTGAGGGTAAACGCACAACTTTAGTCAAAAATATTTGCGTCTTCAACCCAAAATATGTAATTTTTCTTTGCGTCTTTGCGCCTTTGCGTGAGATTATCCTCTTGACAAATCTCCAACACAAGCGAATGAAACAGCCCTGCCTGTCTTCCTTGTCTCCCCCGCTCCTTGGCCAGGTTCTCTAATTTTGAATTTTGAATTTTGAATTTTGAATTAATTAGCCCCCCGCCCCCTGCTTTTCCCAATTAAGCCTTACTTTTACTGAACCTACAGTGTCATTTTTTCAGGTAAAATTTTGCGTAAATATAGCAAATTTTACCAATGACTTCCTTATCTAAATTTTTTAAATACAAGTATTTTACTTATTTCAGCGTTCTGTTACTTTTATTACTGCTACTAGTCACAGGGGCAGTTCCCGGATACTTAACAGGAAAATGGCAATGGAAACAACCACCACCTGTGACTAATCTCAAGTTATTGAAAGAAATCCGTAGCAAGGGTTTAAATTTATCAGGTTGGAAAATTCTAGAACAAGTAGAACAAGAAATTGGCACAAATAAATGGTCGTTGCAACTGATTGAACAAGAAAGCTCACAAAAAAAAGCTATATTACTGTTATTGCCGCAAAATGGCCCAATGGATCAGCCGGAAATTGAATGGACAGATATTAGCGGTTGGGGAAAGTCTCGTTGGGGAAAATGGGATATAGCTCAAGAGCGTTCAGCTGAGTTCATTGTCAAGCAATCAGCTAATCAAAGCAATAGCCAAACTAAAGTAGAAGCCCAATTCTTTCGCGTTGCTACCAAGCAAGACACCTTTGCAGTCTTACAATGGTATGCTTTACCAAATAGTGGATATTCATCTCCATTTCGTTGGTTTTTAGCTGATCAACTGGCACAATGGCAGAAACATCGTGCGCCTTGGGTTGCTGTGAATATTCTTGTGCCGATGGAACCTTTAGGCGACGTGGAAACTACTTGGCCTTTAGTACAGTCTATTGGTGAAACAGTACAATCCACATTAATGACAGAAGTTTTTCGGACTACTCAATGAGTTTGATCACTTCTTTCCATATATTGTTAAGTCAGCAATGTTAATATTTACCAGTTCTTCTATGCGTGCATTGAGTCTCCTGTGTTGTGTAAGTTTTCAATTAGGGCTTGTTTTACAAACTTTGCAACCTGTTTTTGCTCAAAATTTACCACCTCAAGGGGAATTACCAGTAAGATTTCCTGCTCCTCCACCAGAGAATGAAGTAACCCCACCCAGCACGAATAGCGAAGTTTCGCCCCAATTTACCCGTTACTTGTTAGGGTCGGGAGATGTGATTAATGTGACTTTTCAGCGTCCTCCTGGCCCTTATCGGTTAGGTACAGGAGACGGAATTAGTGTGGTTGTGCAACGCTTTCCAGATTTGAGCTTTCAAGCTGCCATTAACCCAGAAGGTAATATCATTGTTCCACTGTTAGAAACAGTACCATTGCAAGGTTTAACATTACTAGAAGCCCAAGAAAAAATTCGTTCTTTGCTGAATAAATATGTGATTGATCCTGTGGTTGTTTTATCTTTGACATCACAGCGTCAAGATTTAAGTTTTCAAGCTCAAGTTAGTCCAGAAGGTAATATTGTTGTGCCGCAAGTTGGTACAGTTTCTGTGCAAGGTCTGAGTTTGGAAGAAGCCCAAGAAAAAATTCGTTTGAGTTTAAGTAATATTACTGTCAACCCCTTGTTAGTAGTGTCTCTGGCAAGTCCCCGTCCTGTACAGGTAACTATTAGTGGGGAAGTGTTTCGACCGGGTATTTATAATATTTCCGCCGCTTTACCACGGGTAGCTGATGCTTTGCTGTTAGCTGGGGGTTCTAGCATTGGTGCTGACTTGAGACAAGTAAAAGTACGTCGTCGGTTGATGGATGGTTCTACCATTGCACAAAATATTGACCTGTATGGAACACTGCAAAATGACGGCGCACTACCTAGCTTACGGTTGCAAGATGGGGATGCAATTATTGTGCCACGGCGTGAAATTGGTACAGATGACGGCTATGACCGCACTTTAGTATCTCGTTCTTCCTTGGCTATACCCCAGATTAGAGTCAGGATCTTAAATTATGCGGCTGGGGGAATTGTCACCCAAGCATTACCCAATGGCAGCACTTTTGTAGATGCCTTGGGTGGGATTAATCTTGATACTGCTAACCTACGGGATATTGCTTTAGTGCGCTTTGACCCAGAGAAAGGTAAAGCTGTCACCCAATCCTTAGATGCCAAAAAGGCTATGAGTGGTGATGTAGCGCAAAATGTGCCACTGCAAGATAATGATGTAATTGTAGTTGGTCGCAACCTGATTGGCAGAATTACCAACTTTCTTAGTACAATCACTCAGCCATTTTTCAATGTGCGTTCCTTCCTGAATTTCTTTGAAAACTTTGGCGGAGGAAATTAAGATATTTTTGTGACAATATTAAACTGATAAAGACTAAATCAAGAATGTAGCAAAATAAAATAACGGGGGTGACTAATGAATCGTCCATCATGAATAATAACAGTAACTATAATGACAAGTAGCGATCGCCGATTCTATTCACCCTTGTTTGTTTATCTCTGCCTGTGTTATGACCCCACCAATTGTTAAGCGTTACATCATTGCTTTTGAAAAATACAAATGGGTTGGACTAGCCAGTTTTGCTTTAATTGTGGCGGGGTCAACAGTGGTGGCTATCCAACCCGATCCCCCAACTACCTATGTAGCCGACAGTGCATTAACTTATTCCCGTCCACCAGTTTCTTTCTCGGCTACTGGTAGCGAAATTCAACAACAAGGTCAAGAACTGAATGAAGAAGTTCTGCTCTCAGACCAGTTGGTGGAAAATGTCGCCACAAAAATGAATCTTAAACCCCAAACTCTGGGAGCAAGTGTCAACCTGAAACTACCAAGGCGCAACCCCCGGACTGGGCAATTAGAATCAAATATTATTGAACTAAGATATCGAGACACCGACCCCAAACGCGCCCAAGAAGTATTAGTGGCATTGATGGAAGCAATGGTGAAGTTGAGTAGCGATATCAATACAGGGCGTTTGAGAGCAATTATTGAAAAAATTAATGAGCGGATACCCCAGGCCAAGTCAGAACTACAAGCTGCCGAACAGAAACTAGAAATTTACGACCGCCGTGAGCGTCCGGCTATATTAGCAGCAGAAAACGGTAGTCTGTTGAGTGCTGTCACCAATAGCCAAAACCAACAGCGTTTAATTCAACAAACAATTACGGGTATTGATGCCCAAATTCGGAGTTTACAAGACAAATTAGGTTTAAATGTAGGTCAAGCTTATGTTTCCTCAGCCTTAAGCGCAGACCCAATTA
>JBODRP010000045.1:0-25267 GCA_050633005.1 Trichormus sp.
AGATGATAAAGTAAAAAGCGATCGCTGCATGATAGTCTTCATGACCGTTTCGATTATGGAGAAATTAGAGAAATTAGTATAGGAGCAATACAAAATGTGGTAATCATTACTGTTGCTCATACCGACAGAGCAGGAGTTATCCGTATTATTTCAGCTAGAAAAGCAACTCCACAAGAAAGGAAAGTATACTATGAATATCTCAGCCAAACGACTTGAAGAAATTCAGAATATTCCGGATGAAGATATTGATACTTCTGATATTCCTGAATTAGATGCCCATTTTTGGGAAAATGCCAAACTTGTTCAACCTATCACTAAACAAGCAATCTCATTAAGAATTGATAGTGATGTTTTGCAATGGTTTAAAAATCAAGGTAAAGGCTATCAGTCTTTAATGAATACGGTATTACGTTCTTATTTTGAACATCAGAGCAAGATTCAAAATGAAACCCAACCTTAAATTATTTGAGACTATCTACCAGTAGCATTTGCCTTTCGGATGTACCGCAACTACGATAGCAAAGTAAACTCAAAACCTGGTTTTTGAATTAATCAGGTTTTGAGATTGATCCTAATGAGAGTATGACGCGCAGGGGAAATTAATATTTTTCAACACTTTTGTGTTGAAGATAAAATTGCAGTCCTAGATTAAACCTGTTCCCTTACCTCTAACATCACGTTTTTCAGTTAATTCGCCTTCTTTATCTTCATTAACTTCCGCCAACTCTTCCATTCTGTTAGCAGTATCTTGTTCGGCTGCGGCTCTGGCATCACCAGGAACTTCGTAGTACATTTCCGGTTCAACTGCATAGTTATTTAACAAACCTTCTTTGTCTACAGTATAGCCGTCTGTAGTGTGAATACTTTCAGGGTTTGTTTGGTCATTAGTAGGTGCATCAGCCTCTCTTGCTTCCGTGGGGAGTGTTTTATATAAATCCCCTTCTCTGGCTTTGCGAGCAGCAGTTTCAGCCGGGACAATCCCTCTATCGTAAGTATCTACTTCTACACGTTCAGATGAGTCTATTCCTCTATTTTTTTCCTTAGTCATAAATATGTCCTCATTAAAACAACTGTTAAAAGTTCGAGAACAATGTTATGCTTTTGGAAAATATAAATCTACTATCTTTAGTAGTGTTAAAAAATGAAGTTTGAATATGTATTTATGTCTTGAGATATATTGAAATCAGACTAGACTGCCTTGAAAATGGGCATTGGGCATTAGGCATTGGGCATGAAAAAATTAATTTTTATTATCTTTAAAAAAGTCTTAATTAATTCATCTGTTCCCCCAACCCCGTTACCTCTTTCAAGCTTCAATCTAGCATACTAGATACTGAAGAACGAAAAATAATAACCCCATTTTGCTAAAGAAAACGGGGTTGAAAATTAGAGCAATTAGTTGAGATAAATTCTAGCCACCAAAAAGCTGATTTTTTACAGAATCAATTTCTGTTATTAGTTCTTTGCGAGTTGAAGACTTAAGAAGATAACGAAAAGCAAACCAAGTTGAATAACTAATTCCTACTACTTCAAAAATTGGTGCAAGCAGAGGTATATTGTTAATTGCATCTAGCAAAGCCAGTAATACCTTCAGTGTCACTATAACTGATAAAATTATCAAAACAGTGACAATAGGCTGCTTGTATTGTTGATAAAAACTTCCTAGATAATTAGGGAGTTGTCCCAAAACATCAGCTACTTGTTTTGCACTTTGCTGCCATTGGGCATTGGAATCAGTTGCAGGTGGTAGCTTTTGTATTTGAGCATTTTCTGGAGTGGGCAGTGCAATTGTGCCTTGTGGTAGAGTCGCATTTAAGGATTCCGGTTGTTGTTGTTCGGTTTCCATAGTTTTTCTATTTTGTAATCAAAACAGTTTTTCTAAGTGATCAGATGTAAATAAACATAATCATTAGTCTTGGCAATTGTCAATCACGATAAGTCAGGAGTTAGTCTCAAAACTGAGTATTTTAATCATTAGCTATATTTATTTACACTTGCTTACTTTCAGGACTTACGCAAGTGTCGCAATTGGTGGTTGGTGCGTGATGCTACAAGTCTCATTACTACCTTCAAAGACTTTAAGAGCGTCACAGAACGGCAATATAGCCAAGCCTGAGTACTGCAATTCATCATCATATGCAGCATCTCGAAGACTTGAGAATACACTTACACCATATCTGATTCTTACCATCCACAACATAATTTATCTTTAAAAAACTTTACATCTAATACCATTTCTTGATGTAGCTTGCCTGGCGTAGCCATAGATGCACTTTATTCTGTACTGTAGAGACGTTGCATACAACGTCATCGGTCATGTTTCCATTTTTGATAATCATCTTTGCTTTATTCTGTACTGTAGAGACGTTGCATGCAACGTCTCTACTTCATTTATTTGGCGCAACTTCATCGAGAATTGGTATAACAATCAAAAGGAATAAAGTCCTGACTAGCAACTTAACTTTTAGATTGTCAAATACATAGTTTGATTTACATACAGCCAATTACCGAATTAATAAATTAACAGTGAAAATTATTTTTATATTTATATAACTTTCGATAATTTAAATTACTACCTAAGAAAGTGTAAATCAAATACAAGGGATATCTAAACTCAGAAATAAGGCATTCTCTAGAAAATGGAGATTGCATATTTTGAGCGTAAGAGAAAAATAATATGTGGCAAATATTGACAAATATTTTGATGCAGCCTTGGCTATCTTTTGGTGTAGCACCAACAACAGGAATGCCAGATGTCATAGTACCAATAGAACCATTGTTTGGGTTTTCAGCTTCTAAATTTGTAGTAGCTTTGTTAGCTGGTACTTTAATGGCGATCGCGTTTCAATTACTATTAACTAATCTTTCGGTTGCTGCCAGAATATCTACTTTAGGAACTGATGTAGATGATGATGGAGAATCAGCCAGTTTTGGGAGAAAAATTCGCCAAGTTGAGGCGAAAGTTGGAACTTGGGGAATAGTAACCGCCAGTATTGCCTTATTTACTGCTTGTTTTCTAGCAGTGAAACTGAGTTTAATTAACAGTGTACTGCTAGGAGCGATTATTGGCGTTGTCATTTGGTCTAGCTATTTTTTATTGGTAGCTTGGTTCGGTTCTTTTGCAGTTGGTTCTTTACTCGGTTCGATTATCAATACTGTTAATTCTGGTTTACAATCCCTGATGGGAACAGCCACTACAGCCATTGGTGCGGCTGCTGTACAACAACAAGCGGTTTCTACAGCAGAAGAAATTACAGCCGCAGTGCGGAGAGAATTAACTGCTGGTTTGGATGCGGAAACGATTACCAATACTCTCCAAAAGTCTTTAACATCTCTACCACTGCCAAAATTAGATGTAGGAGAAATTCGCAGTCAATTTGATAAAATTCTCAGTGATGTAGATTGGCGTTCCCTCGCTGATGGTGATTTACTCAAAAATATTAATCGCCAAACTTTCGTAGATTTAATTAGCAGTCAAACCAATTTATCTCAGGATAATATCAATCAAATTGCTGACCAATTAAACACCGCTTGGGAACAAACTTTTGCGCGTCGTAACCCTACAGAACAAGTAATTAACTTGCTACAATCTGCTACTCCCGAAGAATTAAAATCGGAAGATTTAGGGGAACGATTACAGCAGTTAGTCACCACCGGCAGAAGAAACGGTAATGGCAGAAATGGCTTAATTAAGCAAGCTGTACAATATGGGGTAACTGCTGCTATTCCAGCCGTTTTAGAACGAGTTGATGTTTCTGATATCGATGTGGAGAAAATCACCCATCAATTACAAAAGTTAAAAGACAAAGTGCAAGATATCGATGTCGAGAAAATCACCCACGAAATTCAACAAATCAGAGATAAAACCACTGAGCAAATTTCTGGGAGATTTCCTACACCCAGTGAAAACACCATCAAATCAGATGTCCAAGATTATATTTTGCATTCTTTTCCTTGGCATTTCAATCGCATCACTATTAAAGATGAATTTGCAGAGGTCATTTATGACCCCCAAGCAGATCCTACAAATGTCCGTCAGCAACTAGAAAAACTCCAGCAAAATGACTTTAGCAACTGGCTAACACAACGAGGTGATCTTAGTGAAGCGAGGGTGACAGAAATCGCGCAACAAATGGAAAGCATCCGTCAGGAAGTGCTAGAAAATGTGCGTCAATCTGAAAAAGTAGATACAGGTCACAAAGTTCGTTTTCGCATTGAAAATTATTTACGTGCGACTGGTAAAGAACAACTGCATCCAGAAGCGATTCAGCAAGATTTTACCAACTTGTTAACAGAATTAGACGACCAATCTATCGATTTTAGCACTCTGTTACAAGGATTTGACCGGGAAGCCTTTGTACAGATACTCTTGCAACGGCAAGATTTTAACGCCGAGGAAGCTAACAATATTGTTAGTCAACTTGAAGGTATCTGCAATGATGTCTCCAATCAAGCCAGAGAACAACAAGAACAAGCCACAACGAGAGTTAATCAATTATGGCAAAGGGTAGAAGATTATCTCCGTAATACTAACAAAGATGAGTTAAATCCTGAAGGTATCAAACAAGATTTTCAGGCATTGTTAGCAGATCCGCAAGTAGGAATTAAGCAGATTAGATCACGCTTATCGCAGTTTGATCGTGATACATTTGTGAAACTGCTAACTCAGCGTCAAGATTTGAGTGAAGAGCAAATCAATCAAATTATTCACCAGTTAGAATCTGTGTGGAATAACGTTTTACAAGCACCACAAGCAACATTAGAACAAGCTAGAGAACAGTACGATCGCACTATCAAAACTATTGCTGATTATCTCCGCAATACTAACCTCGAAGAACTCAACCCGGAAGGTATTAGACAGGATTTAGAAACTTTACTGACTCAGCCACAAGAGGGTGCAACTGCGTTACGTCACAGATTAGCACAAGTTGACCGCGAAACCTTGGTGAAACTCCTCAGCCAACAAGGAAACCTCAGCGAAGAGCAAGTTAATCGCACCATTGACCAAGTACAAGAGGCGATCGCCAATATTATCAGAACACCACGCCGCTTGGCAAAACGCACTACCGAAAGAGTAGGAGATTTTGCAACTAGTCTAGAAAACTATCTGCGTCACACCAACAAAGAAGAACTCAACCCCGAAGGAATCAAACGGGATTTACGATTACTCTTGCAAGATCCCCGCTTGGGAGTAGAAAATTTAAGCGATCGCGTCTCTAAATTCGACCGTTCGACAATGGTGGCGTTACTATCCCAAAGAGAAGATATTTCAGAGGAGGAAGCTAACCGTATTGTTGAGCAAATCGAGTCTACCCGTAACTCAATTGTGCAGCAAATCCAACAAATCCAGCAAAGATTCCAGTCAGCCATTGACCAAATTTTTGCCAAGATTCGTCAATATCTCGACTCCTTAGAGCGTCCAGAACTCAGCTATGAAGGTATTAGACAAGACTTTGCCAAATTATTCGATGATCCGCAAGTGGGATTTGCAGCTTTGCGCGATCGCCTCAGTCAATTTGACCGTGATACCCTAGTAGCTATCCTGAGTTCCCGTGAGGATATCTCCCAAGAAGACGCTAACCGCATCATTAACCAAATCGAAGCCGCACGGGATAGTGTATTACAACGCGCCGAAAGGATTCAACAAGAAACCCAAAAACGCATCAAAGCCATGCAAGAGGAAGCCAGAAAGCAAGCCGAAGCCACCCGCAGAACCGTTGCTAGTGCAGCTTGGTGGCTATTTGGTGCAGCACTATCTTCCCTCGTGGCTAGTATCATTGGCGGTGTGATAGCTGTTACAGGCTTATCTTTGCCAGCATGATGTATCTTGTCTGATTAACAAATCTATCTTAATGGAGTAAGAGGACTCCCGTTACAGTCGTCAGACTTAACGGGAGATGAATTGCGACCAGTATAAAATTGAGCGCAGCGAATCATTGTTTTGGTTGTTCTTGGTTCTCCACGTAATTCTTTAATTGCTCAAATGTGACACCTCCGCAACTAGCCCGGAGGCGGAGCGTCTCCGGCTCCGCACAAAGTACGCACCAGTCCAAAAGTAAGGCTTGTTGTAAAAGTATTTTTTAGCCAACCAAGGGCATTGGTGACAAGTTAAGACTATAAGTCTTTTGTCAAGAGGCTTTTAGAGAATTGTTGAAAAAAAACTGGTCAGACCCTCGTTGGAGATCAGGAAAAGGAGCGACAATTAACTTAACGTTTGGTTTTCGCTTCTGTTTGATAATACCTAAATCTCGATTTTTGGGGTCAGCAAAATACTTAACAGGATCTGTTGCCTTACCTTTTTGATGAGCCATAGTAAAATGATAAAGGCCGCGATAAATCATTTCTAATGAAATATCGTCAAAAGGGAGAGAAAGTTCGTCGGCTACAGCATCACCTAAATCTACTAAAACCCCATAAAATAACCAAGTTCCCCAAATCTGTAACTTAATTCCATTAATTGAACCCGTCCATAAATAACTTAAACCTAAAAGTCTTTTGACTGTATTAAAAGCATCTTCAATTCGCCATCTTCGCCGATATAAATCTGCTACCACATAAGGAGGTAAAACATTAGTATCTAGGACGCTAGTTAAATAAGAATGCCATGTTTTTCCTGACCGTACTTCAATCAGACGTAAAGGAATAAATGGAGTCTTTTTTGTGCCAGAACCCAGACGTATCTTTCTATCTCTGAGTCCATAGCTATCTGTAAATACCTGTTCTACCTTGATTGCTGCTCCTTTTTTTATTCTCGTAATGAAATCAACTTTCTTCTCGATTAATTGATGCCAAAAATTAAAGTGATAAAACCCTCTGTCTAATAAGAGCAAAGTTCTTTCTGTGACTAAATTTAGGATATTTTCTTCTAGTTTAGTGTCAGATGCCTTGGGATTTTCTTCAAACCAAATCTCTACAGGTAGTCTAGTCATTAAATCAA
Organism: Trichormus sp.; assembly: GCA_050633005.1. Lineage (GTDB taxonomy): Bacteria > Cyanobacteriota > Cyanobacteriia > Cyanobacteriales > Nostocaceae > Trichormus. The sequence continues at coordinate 6,938 of JBODRP010000045.1, forward strand.
TGACTGTACTCATTTTTCCCGCTAATTGTCCTCTTTGAGCCTCTTCTAAGCTGTGTAATTTCTGAAATAATGCCTCCAATGTTGAACCGTCTACTATCCAAATCTTCTCAAATTTTAATAAGGTAAACTGAATACTTTCTGGCAGTGGACGTTTATTTCTACTATGCCAACCTGCTCTTAAAGTAGGCAATAAATCTTTAAATACTTTTTCAAATAATTCCGATGGGAATGTCAAAAATCTCTGTGATACGGCTTGTTGACTAACTTTTGTGGGATTACACCACAGAAACCCGTCTCTAGCTAACATTCTTGTCAGTTCTCTGACTCCGGCTACGTCTCGCCATAATAAGGTTAGCACCGCAGCCATCATCAACGGTAAATTCAGTATCCGTTCTCTGAGTCCTAGTTTTCGGTAGTAATTTTCTTGATTTTTAATCGCTGGTGTCAGTAACCTTTCCAATTGCTCGGCTATTACTTCATCTTCCACCATTGGTCGCTGTTTCTTTTTTGCGTGGTCTCTGTTGGTTTTTTTACTGGTGGTCATGGCTGGACTCAATCGCTCAATTACCTGTCTAGATTGAGTTTCCCACTATTTTTGACCTTGGCAAATACTACTCTTGACAATTTCCCCTTTTCCTTAACTTGTCACCAATGAACCAAGGGAACTCTTTACGTATTAACCTGCTGCTCACTGTTTTGATATTTCCAATCAGTGTTGAGAGAGTTTTATCGGGTTTGTAGTCAATTAATATGTGAACGTGATCTGATTCACCGTTAAACTCTAGCAGTTCGCAATCCCATTTTTTTAAGGTATCCGTGATTATTTCTTTTAACCTGTTTAGGATTTCTGCATTAATAGCTTTTCTTCGGTATTTCACAACTAAAACGATATGAGCGTTAAGTCTGTAAACAGACCTAAAACCATGATTGGACTTGCTTTGACAAGAGATAGCGGTAAGTAGTAATATATTACGACAATAGTTTTTTTAATGTTGTATTGATGTTAGATGTATTGAAGGTCAGAATTTACCCAAACAAAGAGCAAGAAATATCCTTAACCAAAAGCTTTGGATGTTCTCGCTTTGTTTGGAATTTCTACCTCAATAAAACTAATACTCAATATGAAGAAACGGGTAAAGGTATGACTTACTGCCAGATGGCGGCATACCTTACCCAGTTGAAAAAACTAGCTGATTATGAATGGCTACAAGAACCAACTGCTGCTGTTCTACAGCAATCACTTAAAAATTTGGAATCTGCGTTTAAAAACTTTTTTGCAAAACGTACTGGATTCCCAAAATTCAAAAGCAAGCATTCTAAACAGTCAATCCGATTTCCTGAAAGTTGTTCAATTAAAGATGGTGGATTAAAGCTACCTAAACTTGGCATTGTTAAAGCTAGCCTTTCAAAGAGTATTAATGGCAAGATTAAATCTGTAACTGTTTCTAAAACAAGTACAGATAAATATTTTGCTGCAATTTTATTGAGCCACTGCGTTGCGGGGGTTTCCCCCGTTGTAGCAAGTGGCGTTGAGACGAAAGATTTAGCAAACACTAAGGAAGGTAAAATATCAGGAATTGACTTAGGACTAACCAGTTTAATAACTGTGTTTGATGGTGAAACCTGCTATAAAGTTGACCCAATCAAGCCAACTAGAAAGTACGCTAAAAGACTACGAATTAGACAGAAAGCTTTATCTCGTAAGGTTAAGGGGTCTAGCAACAGACGTAAAGCAATTAAAGTAGTTGCTAAGGTTCACGAAAAAATATCTAACACTAGACAAGATTTTCTCCATAAACTCTCACGAAAGTTGTGTGACGATAACCAAGTCATAGTAGCTGAGAACCTTTGTATTAAGGGATTAGCACATACCAAATTAGCCAAGTCAATACATGATGCTGGTTTTGGTATGCTGCTTAATTTCATCAGCTACAAACTAGAGAGAGAGGGAGGTAAATTCATCCAAGTTGACAGATTCTTTCCCAGTACAAAACTTTGTTCATGTTGTGGATATAAGAATAATTTGCTGAATTTAAGTATCCGTGAGTGGATTTGTTCAGGTTGCCAAACAACTCATGATAGAGATGAAAACGCATCACGGAACTTGAGAGCAGAGGGGATAAGAATACTTGCCTTGAGCGAAGTCGAAAGGCTGTCAGCAAATACGGTAGGGCATACCGAACTTCAAGCTTGTGGAGAAGCAGTAAGTCTCGTTGGTACTTGTGCCAAAAAGCGTGTTTCTGAGAAGCAAGAATCTCCCACTACACCGCGCAAGCGGTTAGCGGCGAGAGTGTCAAAACCCTAATCTCTTAAAGAAATTGGGGTTATTTTCATCATGTCAATTTTAAAAAATACTTTTGCGTAATTTCTTCCTTAACTAGCGATATATATAACAAGTATTATTGAAGTAACCATAAATATTCTAGTCCTTAGTCAGTGTTACAGACTCACCTTTGGCGATGGCTATCGTCCAGTGTTGGCGATCGCATTTTTGAAAAAATAATAAACTACGCTTAAGCATGACATAAATATATTTTATATTTTGTGGTTTGGGGAGGAGGATGATGATAGAAAGACTTTTGTTAGCCGGTATTTTAACTTTTACTTTAAGTTTATCGAAAATTTGGGTTGAAAACCCCGTCCTTCTAGGACGGCTTTTGGTAGAATATGTTTGTGGAAGGGTAATCAACCACTTAAAAAAACCCATTTGCTGCCTAATACGCAGACGCTGAACCTTCCCTACGGGACGCTAACGCGAAGACAACTGAATCTAGGGGGTTCTACTTCGTAGTTCTAGTATCGCCTGGAAGTAGGTAAAAGATTCACAGGTACTAGACGAACAGCATTAAACTTCAAACAAATATTGCACACTGTGCAACTATGGTCGGGCAGACCAAAAGTTAACGCTTGGAAGCCAGTGCGTTGGGCGGCTCTGCCGACTCCCTCACTGGCGTGGAGAGAACCACCTCTGGCTTAGATAACGCAAGGAGTCTAGGTTAAGTGGACTCGTCGAACCAAGAATCCCCTGCCTTTTTCAGCAAGTGAGCGAAAGCGAAACTTGCTGAGGCGGGGGAGTGTCAATTACACAAGCCCATCGTTCACCCTTCTTAGGCAAAAATCCCCAAATCAATACGAACAACAATACGGCTTTAACTTTTAACTACTTCTCTGCCAGGAAATTCAAAATACCCAATTAAATCAGTTATCCTGTTTCAGTCCCCTTGCGGGGAAATGGTTGATGGAAACACAAGGGCTTCGGATATCCTATGAAGACTTCACACTAGTTTCAGTCCCCTTGCAGGGAAATGGTTGATGGAAACATCCCTCCATTAGATAAAGCATTGAGAATTTGTTTGTTTCAGTCCCCTTGCGGGGAAATGGTTGATGGAAACTAGTGAAAATGTTAGTCCCTAACACTAATAAGCCACCGTTTCAGTCCCCTTGCGGGGAAATGGTTGATGGAAACCAACAGTGCCAGGAATGCCTAACAAGGTGTGGCTTGTTGAGTTTCAGTCCCCTTGCGGGGAAATGGTTGATGGAAACCTCTGTTTCTATTAACAAAGGAGGTACAGGAGCTACGTTTCAGTCCCCTTGCGGGGAAATGGTTGATGGAAACTTGCTTTTTTGTGAGACTTATGTATACAATTGAGAGTTTCAGTCCCCTTGCGGGGAAATGGTTGATGGAAACTCTAGAATCTGCTATTCAATGGCGTGAAGATTATATAGAGTTTCAGTCCCCTTGCGGGGAAATGGTTGATGGAAACTTCAGGGAGAGCAATCACAATTAAATCAATCAAATGTTTCAGTCCCCTTGCGGGGAAATGGTTGATGGAAACTATTGGATGCTGATTGCAATCTTCACTCTGAGTAATGGTTTCAGTCCCCTTGCGGGGAAATGGTTGATGGAAACTTTTGCTTATTCTGCCGCTATTCTTGGGATATTTGGTGTGTTTCAGTCCCCTTGCGGGGAAATGGTTGATGGAAACCTCACTCTGTAGTTCTTTTTGACGAGGCGGGAATGGTTTCAGTCCCCTTGCGGGGAAATGGTTGATGGAAACTATTGCTAGGCAACATAACAGGATAATTATTGATAAGTTTCAGTCCCCTTGCGGGGAAATGGTTGATGGAAACTCGCTTCCCTTTACCCATCAATCATGCTCAATTATGGGATGTTTCAGTCCCCTTGCGGGGAAATGGTTGATGGAAACTATTCGGATTCAGATTTCAAAGGTTGAAATGCTTGAGTTTCAGTCCCCTTGCGGGGAAATGGTTGATGGAAACAGGCATATGCTCAAAATGATTCCATAACCTCTTACTGGTTTCAGTCCCCTTGCGGGGAAATGGTTGATGGAAACTTGGGACGCGGAAATATATCTTCATTAATCATTGAATGTTTCAGTCCCCTTGCGGGGAAATGGTTGATGGAAACCTTTTGAACGTTAGCGAACAATAGGAATCTATAGATTCGTTTCAGTCCCCTTGCGGGGAAATGGTTGATGGAAACCTGTTTGCCCTGATTCACAATACAAAGTCATATTGTTGTTTCAGTCCCCTTGCGGGGAAATGGTTGATGGAAACCTTATTTACCATAATGTTATCAATGAAACATTGTAGGTTTCAGTCCCCTTGCGGGGAAATGGTTGATGGAAACCTTCGTGAATCTATAGGGAGTACCACCAGCGAACTTTAACCAGTTTCAGTCCCCTTGCGGGGAAATGGTTGATGGAAACGTAGATGGTAATAAGGCAATAGTAAAGATAATTGAGCGTTTCAGTCCCCTTGCGGGGAAATGGTTGATGGAAACACCAAGCTCTACAACTGTTATGGAAATTATTTGGTAAGTTTCAGTCCCCTTGCGGGGAAATGGTTGATGGAAACTCGGTGAACTCCTCAGACAACCCTATATTTAATATTAGTTTCAGTCCCCTTGCGGGGAAATGGTTGATGGAAACCTTCTCATTTATTTTCAGGTGAATAATACAATGTCTAGTTTCAGTCCCCTTGCGGGGAAATGGTTGATGGAAACTTGCGATAGATGGCTTTCTCGAATTAAAGAAAAACCGTTTCAGTCCCCTTGCGGGGAAATGGTTGATGGAAACCCAACAACACATCTACGAGAGTTGATTGATCCTTTTAGTTTCAGTCCCCTTGCGGGGAAATGGTTGATGGAAACCTGTTGATTTGAACTTGGCTTCCGCGACTGGTGACGTGTTTCAGTCCCCTTGCGGGGAAATGGTTGATGGAAACTCAACATACCTCAAAAACAACAGAGATCCAAAGCAGTTTCAGTCCCCTTGCGGGGAAATGGTTGATGGAAACCATTAAAAGCGGCAGATGTTGGTCTGCCTTCATCCGTTTCAGTCCCCTTGCGGGGAAATGGTTGATGGAAACTGCTCGGTACTGAAACTGAGATAGAGCAAGCTTCCTGGGAAGCATTTTGACGAATCGCAAAATCAGGTCGATTTCAGCCCACCTTATTGCGAGTAATTTGCAACTTCCCGAATTATCGAAACGCTGTAATTATTATGTTGTCAAGGTTCTGGCGATTTTGACGAATCCCTGGGGTTTTTGACCCCGCTTCGACTGGTCAAACATCAAGTTACTAAACCCATCATAAGACTATAACTTGTTCTTGTCGAGGTATTTCTGAACCATATGTAACAGTTCTTTTCACTGCACCCGCGTCTAGTACATATATTCGCACAGAATCCTCTTCAGGTTTGATGAGTTTTTCGACTTTTGTTTGTAGTGTAGCAAATTGGACTGATGTTAAAAAACACTCAAATACACTGTATTGCGTCCATTTGCCATAACCAGAAAGCATTTTATGTAACCGAGTGCGGCGTTTATTTGCCGCTTTATTGTCTGGCAAGTCGTAAATGATCAAATAAAATAGCGTAGTCATAATTAACGTAAAGCCAAAGCTTTATAAGGAATCCCTTCTTGCAAATGACGACTGAGTAACCTGGCTTGTAACTCTATGGCGCGGCGATAAGTACATCGATATTCAAACACAGGATGCTTAAACTCATCATTCATTTTGCGCTCAAAGGCTTGCAAAAATGATTTTTTAGCAGCTTCTTTCAACCGATAAGCACCTAAACTTTCATCAAAATCTTGCGGTTGAATTTCGCGTTTGTGCAATACTGCTAGCACGATATTATCGGCTATTAAAGCTCGGAACTCTTCCATTAAATCGAGTACCATTGCAGGCTGACCGTGATGTACTTCGTGTAAGTATCCTATATATGGATCTAAACCGGCGACATGAACAGCCGCAGTTACTTGCGCTCGCAACAAACCATAGGCGAAACTCAGGAGTGAATTTACAGGATCTGTGGGTGGACGGCGATTTCTGCCGTTAAAAGTCCACTGTTTTCCTACCATATCCGGCCAGCAAGCAAAATATTCTTTGGCGGCTAACCCTTCAATACCCCTGACTTGGTCTATGGTTTTCTGGTTTTTAACTTGATTTTTACGCTCTTTTAGGGGGTTATCCCGTTGATTCTGGCGGTACAAAACTTGATATTGATTGTGAATTTTAGCCGCTACTATTGTTTGCACTAGTTCCAACCGCCGCACAGGATCATGATATACCTGATACTGAGCTAACCGGAGTTGACCATTACGGGAAGAACCAGGAAGTGCAGATCCAAGATATTTACCAAAGTGAGAAAGGTAATGCACTGGCATTCCCAATTCTAAGGCATAGACTAAAGCATCCCCTGTAACTTGGGGATTTCCCATCAACACTACTTGTTCTACAGTTTGTGCTGGGACACTTTGCTTTTTCCAAGAACCATCTTCTTGTTTGAGAGCAATATTAAAGGCTTCATAATTCTTGCTCAAAACAGCATCAGCTTGAGTGACGTAAAGTATAGGCATATTAGTTAGATGTGAAATAGTTGGTGAATAAGGTTAGAAATCGTCGCTTGTGGAGAGATGGGATTTTTGTAGCTGTCTAACTTCCACAGGCAGACAAATGTTTTGTAAACTACATGATTTACATTTTTTGGTGTGGTCAATTGGTGCAGGCATAGCTTTATAGGCAGCAAGTTGAGCTAGTGCGATCGCCTGTTCTGTCATCTGCCGGAGTTCTGGCGTAAATGCTACTGTCTGTCTTTTGCGGTTGGCGTGATAGAATATTTCACCATAGGTAATAGTGTGTCCAGTGCGTTCCTCTAAACACAAAGCTGCTGCACACAGTTGAAAGTGGTCGTTAAGATGCTCTGCCATCTTGCCTTTTTTGTATTCCACTGGAATAAGTTGACCGTCGCATTCTTCCACAGCATCGATAATACCAGCAACTTTTAGGCGATCGCTCCACACCCATTGTTGTTGATGAATTAGGGTTTCTCCGTCTTGAAATGTGGTTTCTTCATTCACATTACGGTGAATATGGCGACCTAAAATAATATGTTCATTGTCTTCCATTTCACCCAACACATATTCCAAATAAAATCGGCGTGGACAATATTCCCAAGCGTTAAGATACGCTAGGGGCAAGTAATCTTCACTCATATCAATTTTAGATTTTAGATTTTGAATTTTGAATTTTGAATTTTGAATTTTGAATTGATATTTGTCCCATCCCCATCGCGGTTTTACGTCCGACACCGGCGAAGCTGGCGAAATTGGCTAATACTGTTGCAATTCTCGCTGCTTCTGCTTCTAAAAACTGATATTTCACCCAACCTTCAGCCCCGATTTCTGCGCTAGCTTCTAACTTTAAAGCATAGGTTTTCAGTTCAAAAGCTGCAATTTGCGCGTTCCATTCTACAGCCGGAAACTTTAATTCTGGGGGTGCAAAAGTATTCCAACGTCGCCACAGATTATCAAATACTAACTCTGGTAAGGGAAAGGGTTGTACTTTTTTAGCTTGCTTAAAACTAGTCGGAGACAGAAATTTTAGTGTGATTTCTTCAGAGATATTGTCTATATTTGCCAGTGTGTTGTAATCAGAAATATCTGCTAAAGGATGAGTACCAGGTAAAGTATAAAAACCGCGCAGGACAAATTGACATTCACCCAAATTTAGCAGTTCACTATTCCAGAGTTCTATTCCTGTTAATAATGGCTCAATCAAATCACCATCTAGCAAACCGATGCGAAAAATAAAATCATCTCCTGGTTTGCTTCGGGGTTGACGACGGTATCCCATCAAGCCGGAAACACTAAAGGGTGAAACTTGTGCGCGGTGGATAATATCTGCGGTTTGTGGATCTGCTAATCTCAGCCACTCCATCACTTGAGCATGAATTGCTCTCCCCAGACTAGCAGGGATAATCTTTCCTGAAGCCGCACCCAGTTGAATTACCACAGCATATAAGCTAGTGGATTTAGGCGGTGATGATATCAGTTCCAGCACCATAGGAGACTCCAGCAGGTAAACAGGTTTTATCAGGTAATTCCCAATAGTCGCCAGTCAGTTGCGCTTGACTGACTAAACTTACAGGAGGCATGACAATGCGGTTGTAGAGTAGTAGTCTGGATGACGGGGGTAAGTCTAAGGGATTTAAGGGATGCTTGCTGATATATTGTCCAGAGCGTTCCTTCCATTGTGTAATTTTTGTGGTTTCAACTTGCACCTTCGCCGACCATTTACCTAATCTAATCCAATGGGGAATTGTCACATCTGCACTAGCGATAATATAAGTTTTATACCGACTACCTACCGCTAATTCCTTAGCACGACCGTAATTAATGGGATAATTACGTTTCGCACCTTCACCACCGAACTGTACAGATTTACCATAGTAGGCGACTTGTGCGGCTTTGAAGGTATTGACTTGATAAGACCAAACCACAGGTAAAGCGGGAAAAACATAAATTTCTGCTTGGTTGAGATGTAACAGATTTTGCTCTTGACTTGCGTCTAAATAACTAGGTTTTTGAGCGATCGCACCTTTAAGTCGATAAGGTTTTGGGATATACTCTGCTTCAAAAAAAGCAAAACTCAACGCCCAATTGTGCAGATATTTTTCAGTTTCATAGAGAATCCCCATTTCACGAGTCGCAAAAAATACATTATCATGGAGGGTTAGTTTGCATTCGTAAATTATCATTGTTAACTCTCTTACTTGCGAATTGGGACTGGGGCATGGGGCATTGGGCATAGGGCATAGGGCATTGGCATAGGGCATAGGGCATTGTATTTTTCTCCCCCTGCTCCCCCTGCCCCCCCTGCTCCCCCCGCTCCCCCTGCCCCCCTGCCTTATTTCCCCTTGCCTTTCTTACCTGCGATCGCGCCGTAGGTTTCCGCGTAAGTTTTGGTTTGTTGATACAAAGTATTCAGTGTATCCCGTAGTTGGGTTTCGTCTTGATAAATGGTTGCGACTTCTCCTAATAAATCATGTAATTGAGAACCGGTAATGACTTGAGTTTTCCGAATGGGTTCTTGGTTGAGTAAGTTGGTTGTCACTTCTGTGGCTTTGTTGAGAATGTCGGCAATTGGGGCGTTAATATCTGGTTTTAAGGCATCATACAAGGCTTGGGTAAAGTGGAGGTTACTGAAAATTTCACCATCACATAAAGCAATGCCAATGATATGATTAGCCATTGTCCCAGTTCTTGATTCTTGTGCGCCGTAGCGACGAGTCCGCATTAGGTTTCCTAACACATATAAAAAGCCTTCATAGGTGGGGTCGCGCAGGGTTTCGACTGTGGGAAATGTCACTTCTGGTAATACATGATCTAACTCATTAATGGCACTCCGCATCACACCTTGTTCACTCATTGTTCCCCCTTCAAAGGGGGCATTAAAAGTAAAACTGCGGTGAGATTGTTCGTAAGGACTGAGAGAAAAGGCTGAATCGGAGTAAACTTTAGAACGTTCTGAACCACTATCACCAATTGCAAAGCCGTAGATAATGCAATCAGGACATTTTTTACAGGAGTTTTCGCCGTTATATTCACAGAATTTATCTTTCTCGGCGGCGTTAGCACTGGTTAATTCTAAGGAGCGTAATAACTCTCTCCCTGCTAAACGTTCTGGGGTAATTTGCTTACGCTTGAACATGACTAAGCGACTGATGGGTTCTTGTGTGGTGATTCCCGCTTGGGTGCGGGCTGTATTCAAAACTCCGTCGGTTTGAAATACGGGGAAGGATTGACTGTGGCGCACCATTAAAAAGTGAACGTATTTACCGGAAGCTAAACGGGGGAAAGCTGTTTGAAATTTTGGTTTGATGGTGTTAAGAATATTCATTTATTTTTCTCCTTTTGTTTGTGTTTTTTCGGTTTGTTTTTCTTGTGTAGCTAACAAGCGGTAAGCAAATTCAGCACCGGATTTAATGCGGTTGCGGTTTTCTTGGAGTAAAGCGCGATCGCCTAGATAAATTCCCAAGAATAATTCATCAACGCAAGTCGTCATAAAGGTATGAATTGCTGCTAATTCCTGGGCTTTGCGAGTAGCGATATCCACAGATTTATCCATTAACAATGGACGTTTATAAACTTCTTGTCGCTCTAGAGCATCGTTGAGTTGTCCCGCCGCTTGCAAAATTATGTCTTCTCTGGCTATCTGTTCGGGAACTGTCAAAATTACTTCCAAGGCTTTCGCCAGTGGGAGTAAAACTGCATGACTAGATTCCCCGACATTCACTTGATAAAATTGGCGATACTGTTTCACCAAGCGTTCAATTAATTGCAATTTTTCGGTCATCTTTTTATCTCCTGTTATCCAGAGTTGGGCATATTTCCAAATACGTTTAACATCTTCTGGGCTGGGTTCGCGTTTGTTTTCTCGGATTCCTTCATTGGCGATCGCAAATACATTTAATACATCGGTGGCTAAATCTCTGGCTGTCCCATTCAAGGCTTGCCAACGCGCGTCCGGTGGGGAACTGCGAAACTCTAAATGAATGCTGTAAGCTATCAATAGCCGTTCTAAGGCTGGTGCTAAATCCTGCAATCGTAGGTTTTGATTTATACCTAATATTTGCCAAAATCCCGCCGCCCCATCTAGTTTGGCTGACTCCACAAATTCTTGGTCGCTGGCGTAAAGTGGGTCAGGACTGCTTGTAGCAACGACTTTCACACCTAAAAGTGTAGGTAATGCTAAGGCTAAAAAACTCGGTTCTACCCAAGCATCTGTAGTAGTTTTACCCCTGGTAGTGGTATAAGTCATTGCCATAAACGGCAAGTCTGTACGGGAGTAACTATCACCATATCTACCGATTTCCGCCTCATCTCGCCAAGACAAAGTTTGCAGTCCGCTAGATTGCATCCCCCCATCTAACCAATGTTTGCGGACTTCCCACAGGTTGACGCGTTTGAGTTCTTTCACCAGTCGCCGCACTGCGACAGCAACTTGGGGTGAGTAGACGTAAGCCGGGAAGATATATAAAAATACAGGCTGTTGTTCTTCTAATTTTCCCGACGCACCAGTCCAAAAGGCTTGACGCATCAGCATTTCTAACGACCAGATTTTAGAAATACCCCGTTTAATCCGTCCTCCTCCCAAGGCGTTTTTGTTGCTGTATTGTTGGGGTTTGAATAGGACAACGGTATCTAGTTGATCCTCAGCATCAGGATCGCCTGCACTTAAAGAACAAATAGCTTGATTATTGACTTTTGCTAGAGAATATGTATTTAGTTCATTAGCAAACTCAACTGCTGGCTGATTAGATGGGGAAACTTCCAAATATTGGGCTAGGTAGTGAATAAAAGCCTCATAAGTAGGACTACTGTTAGCTTTGAGTAAATTATTTTGCTCTGCCCAAGTAGCGAGGCGATCGCTTAATTTTCCTAAAAACTCCTCTACCTGTCCCTCGTCTAAGGTGGCGTGAGTTGCTATGTAATGGGCTGCGGCTTGATACCAGCCATAATTTACACCCCCTGATTGTACTTGTGTTTGTTCTGGTGATATTGTGCCTTGCAATTCCAAAGCTGACAGCATCCAAGGTATGTAGTCTTGGCTACCTTCAAAAAATTCTCGTTGTGCCAAGATAATCAACTCGGCTAATCTATCAGCGCGGATATCTGCACCTTGTAATAAAAAGGTTTTTTCTACATCCGTGAGAGTTAATTTCTCTAACCGCTTGGGTGTAGCTGGAGATTTGACATTGGCGACTTTGATTTTTACCACACTAGGAAGTAGACGAATCAAGTCAGCAGGGGTAAACAATTCTAAAGTCTGGGGAGCAATTTTCATTCCCTTCCCATCACGAACAAACCCCACATCACCGCTTTGGAAGTATGCGGCTAATCCTCGTTGATTGTTGTCTTCATCGCCTCGAATCAGACTTTCCCAGACAGCAGTTTGAATATCTGCTAAGTCAGGTGTGACTAAATCGTTAGGGGCGAGATATACTGCACCCTGAGCAAAATAAAGAATCGGATTCCAACCCAACTGACGGGCAAAATTGACGACGGCGTTATGAATTTGGTTGGTAATTAAACCGCGACAATCCCGCAGGCGATGGTAAACCAATTTTTGGGGGATATTGAGCCAGTCGAGATGATCTTTGAGGCGATCGCCTTTTGTTGTGGTGATAATCTCTGCGGGATCACCCATGTGAACCGCCACATCCCCAAAGGCTAATAGGTGACGTAAAATATCATTCAAACGACGGTCATCTATGGTAAATTGGCGTTCATCGTTCTCCCAATTAGACAGAATCGAGTTACTATCAACGCTGAATTGAGTATTTTGGGCGAGATAGGCAATTTCAAGTAAATAATCTCGCCATTGATCCCAAAATAGTTGAAAGTCTAGTTTTTCGCCTAATTCACGGCATAAGTTAATAATTGCGTCAATTTCATGGGCTTTTGGTGGTGGTTGTTCTTCACCTTGACCCCGTACATATTTGTTGTAGTCGTGTAGGGTTAAACCTAAGCATAGTAAGCGTTTTTCGGCTTCTTTGAGTTGTCGGTGTTGGGGTAAATACAGGCTGAGATTCCAGGCGGTTAAGAGTCCATTGAGGACGTGAACTAATAGACTTTGGTCGGGTTTTGCTGCCCAGCGTTGAGCGTTTTCATTAGCATAGCGATCGCCTTGTTTGATGAGGGTTTGATAGTGGGCTGTTTCTGAGCCTCCCATTGCGGGAATTAATCCAAATTCTCTTTCCATTGCGGGGAGAATGGTTTGGATGAAGGTTTGTAAAATGGGGTCGGTGTCGGATGGGAGGGTTTCTATGAGTAGGGTTTGTAGTAGTGTGAGCATGAATCAATTCAAAATTCAAAATTCAAAATTAGAAGATGTAGGGTTTTGTGCGATCGCATTTGGGAATCCTCCATTTGAGGGCTTCTAGGAGTAGTGCATCTTGGTTGAAGGCGCAGGCGTGGCTTTGTTCGTCAGCGTCTGTTAGTCGATATAGTCCGAAGGTGGGGTTGAGGTGTAAGGCGCGGCTAATGTCCCAATGGCTGGTATCTGGGTTGCGATTGACTTGGATTAGGAAGGTGAGGAGTTTTTGTTTACCCAGACAGCGACTGACGGCGGTTTGGGGGTGTCCGGCGATGCTGAGTCTATCAATGAGGGAAAGGGTACATTGTTTGAGTTCATCTGTACCGCGATCGCATTCTAATCTGATGGGGAATCTTTGATCAGACCAGCGTTGGACTTTCAGATAAGTTTGAATATATTTCTCTGGAAATTCTGTGGCGGGATGGTTGGCTTGTTGTGCAGCTTGGATAAATTCTGCTCTATCAATGATTTCCACTTCTGCATAAGGTAACAATCTCAGCAAATCGTAAGTATAAAAGCGTCCTTCATCCCAAACAGCTGCTTGTAAATCTGAACCTCCCCGAAATCTCAATAGTTCTTCTTGGATAGTTTTCCCTGTGGAATCATTCCCCAAGTTAAACCAATGTCCCCGTTTTTTATCTAATTGTTCTCCATAAACCCGCCGCAAATCTTCCGCCATGCTGGTTTGTAGCGGTTGCATGACTCCTGTTGTTTTGGGACTCATACTAATTAATAAACCTTGGGCTTGCAGTGCGCCCCAATATTTGCGATATTGTTCAAACTCTTTGGGAGGATCGAAAGCTTCGGTAATAATTTCGCGGAATTGGAGGCGACTGGATTCTTCTTTATCTGCTAACTTTTCCTTAAGTCTCGCCATAATCCAAGGAGTACGGCTAGGTAACAATACAAACGCTTGGTAAGCTGAAAAACCAGCATGACGACCGAGACGGCCTAATCTTTGAATAAAGGTAGCAGAATCACTCGCCTCAAAAATCAGCAAATGAATCTTAAAATCTACACCCACATCAACCGCAGAAGTTCCCACCACTAAAACTGATTGGGTTGCATTTTCTAAATCTGCTTGGGTTATCGCCCTTTCTTGTCGGTCAATTCGTCCGCTAACTTCCCTCACAATCACATCAGGAAGTAAAGCCTGTAGTTGACGCACAGCGCGACTTACCAAGGCGACGGAGTTGAGAATAATTAACCCTCGTCCCCTTCCTTGGGCTTGTAAAAGGGTGCGAATATTTTCAGCTTCTTTTGTTAACCAATTTAAAGAATCAGTATCTTGATCTAACTGGATAAACTCCAGATTCACAGCTTGGCATATTTGCCGAAATCCTGGTGTAGACTCACTTTGATAATTTCCTGATACCTCAGTCACCTTAAACCCAGCAGTTTTGAGAATATTCATAAACTCTGGCTTAGGAGTCGCAGAAGTAAACAAGAAACGCATGGGACGTTTTTTCGGGCGATTATGACGAATTAATAGCATACTGTTGAGAATTGCGGCTTCTTGATGCACACCAAAAATATGAAACTCATCAGCAATGTATAAATCGAGATTTCTAGCCAAAGTAATCGGTAACTCTGCCCGATTATAGGCAGGGTTGAAATAGCGGAAATGCGCTACTAAATGAAAAATATCGGGATTAGTCAAGATAACGTGTTTTTGCTTAAATGTCAGCAGTAATTCCTTAAATTTGTTACCTTTTTGTCCTTGCTCTACCCTCCGGGCTAACTCAGCACCATAAAGAATGTCAATTAATGACTGTCCTTCTGGGTTAAACTGTTCATAATAGCGAAAAACTTGCTTTTGTTGGTCTGTGACTAATTCAATAGTCGGGTACAGTCCAATGACTCGCAAATCAAGGTTAAGTAACCCCGCCAAATAAGCTGCTAAAGATTTACCATCACCTGTGGCTGAAGTGTTAAAGATAACTTCAGATTCTCCTTGAAGAATAGCGGCATAAGTCTCGGCTTGGTGGGAAGATAAAGGACAACCAGAACCTTCTCCAAATTTAGGAGCTTGCTTTTTTACTTGGCAAGTCTCCGTACACCCAAGAGGACAAGCCCCAACTCCTGGGTTAAGTTGAGAATAAAGGGGCAGTAATTTAAGTTTCACGTTAAGCTTGTGGTGTATGTTGTCACAAGTCTAATACACAAAAAAATAGAGATGGTATCAAAAAATGATATTAACTCTAACCAATTGGGGTTTGCCTTAGAGATATTGAAGCTACTGGCGCAAAAACCACACAAGAAAGCAGAATTAATTATTGCATTAGGCGATCGCGGTTTTGACGCTGGAGATTTATCCCAAAAAATTGTCCGTACCATTGCGAAACTCAGAGATTCTGGATTTGACATCAAAAGCGCGCCTAATCGTCCCTATGAGTTAGTAGACTCCGTATTTCCGGTGATTTTGTCAACAGAACAAAGACAAGCTTTAGCAATGGCGGCGGAATTGCTAGCAGACATGGGTTTTACGGCTCAAGCCGGTCACATCTCGCGTATTGGCCATTTCAGCAAAACCAACATCCCCAATTTAGCCGCAGATTTTCATCCTCCCGCTAACTATAGCGAAGAAAATTTAGATGAAGTTTTACAAGAATTGCAACAACGCTTAAAACAGAAACGCCGTTTCGTCATTTGGTATCGTAACAGCAAGGGTGAAGAAAGACACTGGGATTTAGACAAATCAGAATTGAGATTACACAATGGTTCACTATATTTATTCGCTTTAGTTCCAGATTGGTATAGTCGCAATATTCAAACTAGACCAAATGTTGAGCAGAACTCGGCTTTTAGAGTAGATCGTATCATCCGAATTGGTGCAGCTTCCCAAACACCTTGGGTTTATACTAAATTCCCCACAATAGATATCACCTATCGCCTCACAGGTGCTTTAGCCACCTACAAACCCCGCCGGCCCCATGAGAAAATCATCTCTTCCCCAGAAAACACAGAATATGTTGATATTCTGGCTCAGGAAGACTTTATCTTTTGGTTTCATCAAAGAATACTACAATACGGTGCAAGTGCCACTGTTTTAGATCCTCCTTGGATAGCTCAACAAATCAAGGATGCTCATAAAAAAGGCTATGAGAACTACTCTCACCGGACTAAACTCACGGTGGTTTAAACTAATGCTACGACACGCATATTATTTTAGTCCCCTTGCGGGGAAAAGGTGTTTAGAAACCACCTTCAGCAGACCGCACCAAGACAACAGAAGATAATGCGGCGTTTCAGTCCCCTTGCGGGGAAAAGGTGTTTAGAAACACCAAGCAATATCTGGTTTACCTCTTGTCTCTATTTGTTTCAGTCCCCTTGCGGGGAAAAGGTGTTTAGAAACTGTAGTACTTCCTCCGTAGAGGGTTCATTCTGTACTTGTTTCAGTCCCCTTGCGGGGAAAAGGTGTTTAGAAACCTGCAAGCGCAGTAAATTAGCTGGTTTGCTGTATCGTTTCAGTCCCCTTGCGGGGAAAAGGTGTTTAGAAACAACAGCGTGATTTTTGATATGGGAGAAACCATAAAATGTTTCAGTCCCCTTGCGGGGAAAAGGTGTTTAGAAACACTTAATAATACAACAATAGTTAATTCTCTTTAGTTTCAGTCCCCTTGCGGGGAAAAGGTGTTTAGAAACCCCTGCCCCCCTGCCTCCTCAGCAACCCGGTATCTTGAAGAGTTTCAGTCCCCTTGCGGGGAAAAGGTGTTTAGAAACATTTCGATAAAGTCACTTTAACAACCCCCCCGGAGTGTTTCAGTCCCCTTGCGGGGAAAAGGTGTTTAGAAACATAAAACCTGTGCATCTCTGATGTTGCGACCAATGTGTTTCAGTCCCCTTGCGGGGAAAAGGTGTTTAGAAACTAGAAGGTATATATAAACCCCTCCCAAAAACATTAGTTTCAGTCCCCTTGCGGGGAAAAGGTGTTTAGAAACAGAAATGCTTTTAACCTCCGTAACGCTGCATGGCAAGTTTCAGTCCCCTTGCGGGGAAAAGGTGTTTAGAAACGTTCTAGGTTATGTTGTCTAGTTATCTGTGAAGCTAGTTTCAGTCCCCTTGCGGGGAAAAGGTGTTTAGAAACTATGTCATCTCTGTATGTCATCCGTGAATGACATAGTTTCAGTCCCCTTGCGGGGAAAAGGTGTTTAGAAACTCTTAACGCTGCAAATCTGTGTCTACCATCTGTAAAGTTTCAGTCCCCTTGCGGGGAAAAGGTGTTTAGAAACCTTGATTTTGAGATTCTAGCTACCCAAAAATGGGTAGTTTCAGTCCCCTTGCGGGGAAAAGGTGTTTAGAAACCTCCCATTATTTATTATGTCAATAGAACTATAAAAATAAGTGTTTCAGTCCCCTTGCGGGGAAAAGGTGTTTAGAAACCAACACACTCCGGTGTAGTACTGGGTAACTCATTTCGTTTCAGTCCCCTTGCGGGGAAAAGGTGTTTAGAAACACCATTAATCTACGCAATGGCGTTGATTGGATTCTTTTGTTTCAGTCCCCTTGCGGGGAAAAGGTGTTTAGAAACCCTTATCCTGTCCTTTGGTAGAAACCCTTAAGGTATGTTTCAGTCCCCTTGCGGGGAAAAGGTGTTTAGAAACGTCTTCAGTGACCCTCATAGATTTAGGGTCACTGTGAAGTTTCAGTCCCCTTGCGGGGAAAAGGTGTTTAGAAACTGGCAAGACTCATTAAAGGAACAAAATAAATTTTTTAAGTTTCAGTCCCCTTGCGGGGAAAAGGTGTTTAGAAACTGCTCGGTACTGAAACTGAGATAGAGCAAGCTTCCTGGGAAGCATTTTGACGAATCGCAAAATCAGGTCGATTTCAGCCCACCTTATTGCGAGTAATTTGCAACTTCCCGAATTATCGAAACGCTGTAATTATTATGTTGTCAAGGTTCTGGGCTTTTTGACGAATCCCCAGGGTTTTTGACCCCGCTTCGATTGGTCAATCATCAAGCTAATAGAGTGATTGTAACTCTGTTAGTTATAATTGTCGAGTCTATTGTTTTTTTAAATCTACTCCTAACTTGCACATTTTAAAACCCTGATATAGTAAGGCTTTGAGAAATATCATCAAAATGTGGTTGTTTCATATTTTGCGGGAGCGTTAACCGCGCCCGTGGGAGGCTTATATCTTGC
>JBODRP010000046.1:0-25083 GCA_050633005.1 Trichormus sp.
CCTGATTACCTACTCTATTCTTCTGTTGTTTTTTTACTACTTTTTCAGCAAGCCCAACGTAGTTGTAAGACTTATAGCGTCACGCACTAACCATCAATTGTGAAACTTGTATAAGTCCTCTGAATTAATAAATTTCTTTATAAAATCAATACAGTAGTTAAAGTAATAAATTTAAAATTTTTTGGCGAAGCTGTTCTACAACTAACTCTTCTGGAATTTTACCGTCAGCAAATAATATTTCATAGATGAGTGGTAAACCTAACTGTAGCTGTTCCAGAATCTCACGTTGGGCAAATAAATCTTGTGGTTTTCCTTCTAAAACTAATTTGCCTTGATCCATGACAAAAATCCAGTCAGCCCAACTATAAACAAAATCTAAATCATGGGTAGCCATGAGTATAGTTGTACCCCCTGTATGAATCTTTTTCAGGATATGTATTAAATTACGAGTTTGTGGTTTATCTAGATAAGCTGTTGGTTCATCTAGTAATAGTAATTCTGGCTGTAAAACCATAACATCGGCTAGAGAAACCCGCTTTTTCTGCCCTAAACTTAAATGATGTACTGGTTTTTCTGCTAATTCAGTTAATTCAAATTCAATTAACGCTTGTTCTACCCTTTGTTGAATTTCAATTGTTGGTAATCCTAAGTTACATAATCCATAGGAGATATCTTCTTCAACGGTAGAGGCTACTAATTGTTGTTCTGGATTTTGAAATATTAACCCAATTTTTTGACGTAAGCTCATCAAAGAACGACGGTCATATTGTAAAGGCTGACCTTGCCAAGATATTAACCCTTTTTGGGGTTTATATAGACCATTAGCTAATAAAAATAGTGTAGTTTTACCGCAACCATTTTTACCAATTAAGGCGCATTTTTTTCCTGATGGAATCCGTAGGGTGATGCCATGTAATGCTGGTTTTTCTGTACCAGGATAACTGTAGTATACCTGCTGGAACTCCAGTAATGATTGCTGCATAATCTGATAATTTTTAAGAATGGTTGATTTCAACCTACCAATTTTTTATAAAAATGCTATTTTCCATTCTAGTTCTAATAAAATTAAACATCCTAGAATTGCTTCCAGTGCATAACGTTTGGATAAATAATAGCGATAGGAATGCCAGACTTTAAATTCACCATTAAACCCTCGTGATTCTAGGCTGAGGGAAACTTGACGATATTTTTCTAGGGTACGTTGAAATAATTGTGCAATTAATAGGGATAAACTTTTCAGGCTCAGGCTGAATGTGCGGTAGCCAATACGTGATTGTTGGGCTATCCATAACTCTGAGGCTGTATTTAACAGGACAAAAATAAACCGATACATTAATAATAATAAATCTGTGATCAGTACAGGTAAACCTACCCGTCTGCAAGTTTGTAATAAGTCAGTAAAGGGGATAGTTAACATGATAAAATATATGCAAGAAATAGCAGCGATCGCTCTTGTAAAAATGCTCAATCCCTGGTCAACGCCGTGACGACTAATATACAAATAATAAGCACCAATATTAAACCCACTAATAGCATCATTTTGAATTAAATTTAATTGGTTAATATCAACACCATTAATTACTAAAGCAGGTAAACTAGCCAACCAAAACAGCATCGGGATATAAACTAATCTCAGGTAAATTTTGGTGGGAATACCTGCATAAAATATTGTCCAAATGCTTATCCAAAATGCAATAAAAATTTGTACTGGAGGATGAGCAAAATAGGAGATAATCAGTAAGGCGATCGCAAACACTAATTTCTGCTCTGGTGCTAATCGCCGTAATTTATTTGTGTAAGCCAGGGTATCTATTTGCAGGCTCATTCCTTATTCCTTTGTTGCTGGGAACGTCCCTTATATAAACCAACTGCATAGCCAATAATCCCCGCACCCAAAGCAGCTTGTGAGCTAAATAATAAACTTTCTATTTCTCCACTAGGTGGTTCAAATAAAGGTTTAAACCAAGGCTCATATCCAGGCTTAATTTTCCCAATTACCTCTTCAGCTTGTCCATCTGCACCTGCAAATTCTGCACCCCGTAAAAAGATTAAAGGTGTGACTGACAAAACAATTACTCCCAGCAATAACAGCCAGTTACTCATTCCGCGTTTAGATTGATTCATGGGTTGGAGGTTCACGCTTAATTAACTGCAATAATTCTAATTCTTGAGGACTGTAGGATTGTAACCAGTTCCACACCAATACCGTGAGCAATCCTTCACTAATAGCTAAGGGAACTTGAGTAATTGCAAATATTCCGGCAAATTTGGCTAAAGATGCCAGAAATCCCCCTATAGGTGCAGGGAAAGCCAGTGCAAGTTGTACAGAAGTAACAATGTAAGTGAGTAAATCTGCTAAAGCGGCGGCTAAAAAGATAGCGATTTTTTGCTTACCAGTTAACTTGATTGTTAAATGATAAATCCAGAAAGCCGCAAAAGGGCCAGCGATCGCCATTGAAAAAGCATTTGCTCCCAATGTCGTTAAACCACCATGAGCTAACAGCAATGCTTGAAACAATAAAACCAGTGTTCCTAACACCGACATAGCCAAAGGGCCAAATAACACAGCACCCAAGCCTGTACCTGTAGGATGAGAGCAACTACCAGTCACAGATGGTAATTTTAACGCTGATAGAACAAATGTAAAAGCTCCTGCCAAAGCCAAGAGTAATTTTAATTCTGGGTTAGCTTGAGTGATGCGAGTTAGCGATCGCACCCCTAAAACTATAAACGGTAAAGCCACCAACCACCAAAAAACTGCCCACCCTGCTGGTAAATAACCCTCCATAATGTGCATCCCGTAAGCTGGTTTAGATGCACTCACCACTAGATAAAAACTCAAAACTCCCATCAATATCAGCGAGGCGCGTTTTGATGTGAGAACCATTCTCAGCACACTTTATACCTCAAAAATTTTAGTTTAAGGAATTAGTTTAAACCAGCATATACCCTAGCCAACAATTCACAACTAAAAATTAAAAATTCCAGACAATTTCTCATTCCACAAAGACAATTCGAGCAAAATCAGTGCATTAAAGCTTACCAAGACTATTTAATGCTGCCATATCCGCATACTCTTGTTTACCTGACTAGAACTATAAAGATAGCCAACCCATCAACTATCTACCCGAATCCTCCTTAATTACTACTATTAATAAATACGCCTGAATAAATATATTTACCTAAATTACTTAAATTAATAAAAAATTTGTCCATAAAGATTTGTAACTATATTAATTGATAAAAAACTCTCCGCGTACCTCCGCGCATACCTCCGCGTCCCTCCGCGTTAAAATTTCCCTTCTCAATCTCCCGATAATTATTGACAATAAATCCTAACTCCTATACTATACACAACGGTAGTTGAAAATCATTTGCAAGTTAGTATGGTGTTGGAATTTCATGCCCAATAACTTCACCCTGGGTAAAAAAGAGCTTTGGAGTCGTCGCCAACTTTTAAAACTAGGGTTATGTGGTGCTGGCGTAGTAGGTGCAGGTGCGTTAGTAAACAACTTTAATAGCAAAAATAAATCAATAGTCAAAATTCCATCAATAGAGATGGATACCTCTGAGAAGGTAGCTCAACCCATGAAAATGCTCAGAGACTTTGACTATGGAACTATCAAGCAAGAAAACGGGCGTACCATCCGAGAGTTCCAATTAACTGCCCGGACTTCTGTTATTCAACTCAACAGTGCAGTATCTTACAACATCTGGGATGTAAACGATCGCATTCCAGGGCCAACACTGCGAGCCAAACAAGGCGATCGCATTCGGATATTATTTCTAAATCAAGCCGGACATTCCCACTCGTTGCATTTTCATGGCGTGCATCCCTCAGAAATGGATGGAGTGCGTCCCGTAAGTAACGGCAAAGCAACCATTTACGAATTTGATGCTGAACCCTACGGCGTTCACCTCTATCACTGTCACATTGAACCAGTGACTCGCCACATCGCCAAGGGATTATACGGAATGTTTATCATTGATCCCCCTACACCTCGTCCGGCGGCTGATGAGATGGTGTTAGTAATGGCTGGGTATGACGTGAATGATGATCAGCGTAATGAATATTATGCTTTCAACGGGCTACCGCATCATTATATGCACCATCCCATCAAGATTTATCAAAACCAGTTAATTCGCTTGTATGTTCTCAATATTATTGAATTTGATCCGGCGGTAACATTTCACCTCCACGCTAATTTCTTCGATGTCTATCGTTCGGGAATGACAATGAAACCCAGCGAAAAAACTGATGTGATCACAATGGGTGTCGCAGAAAGACATATTTTAGAGTTTGCGTTTCGCTATCCCGGTAAGTATATGTTCCATCCTCATCAAGATGCGATCGCTGAAAATGGTTGCATGGGACAATTTGAAGTTATCAATAATAATTCTCAAAATTTTTCTAGCTAAATCAAGATTATGATTAAACCCCGCTATATTTGTCTAGCGATCGCTAGCTGCGTCATAGTTTCCCTAAGTTCTTGCAATGGGGGTACACAAACAGCAAATAACACTCAACAACCAGTTACTAACCAAACAACAGCAGCCGTAACCCACAATAGTCATAGTAGGAAAGCACAAATTAATATCAATACTGCTATTTTGTCGGAGTTAGATAAATTTGAAGCTAAATTAGGTGTCCCAGCCTTATCAAACAAAATTCAAGCTAGCCGTCCCTATGGTAGTCCAGAGGATTTAGTCACTAAAAAAGTGATCACTCAGGAACAGTTCGACCAAATTAAAGACATGGTGACTGTTCAGGAAGTCGTGTTAACAGGTGAAGCCAAAGACGTTGACTATATGACCAAAATGGGGTTAATGAAAGGTCATCTTGTAGTAGCGCAAGAACTGCTCGATCTCAATCAACCAAAACAAGCTGAACCCCATATTGGCCACCCAGTAGAAGAGATTTACATTGATGTCGAAGAGCAACTCAATGAACGCCAAGTCAAAGAATTTAAGACAACTTTGGTAAGTTTGCAAGATTTAGTTAAATCTAACCCGAAGAATAGCAAAGTTAAAGCTGATTTTACCGCTTCCGTGCAGTCAGTAGATGGCGCGATCGCTGCTCTCCCAGAAGCGCAACGCAGTAAACCTGGTTTTGTTTTGCAAGTCATTAACGGCTTATTAGATGCAGCTAACTCCGAATACGGAGCAGCGATCGCCAATGGTAAAGTAGCAGAAGCCATTGAATATCAAGACTCTCGTGGCTTTGTCGTCTACGCTAACGAACTCTACAAAGGAATTGCTACTCAAGTAACACAAAGCAATCCCGAAGCACACAAAGCCATTGCAACTAGTTTTACTGAATTGAGCAAAGTTTGGCCTAGCGCGATTCCACCTACTCAACCCGTAAAAACACCAGATGAAGTGACTCAGCTAGTAAAAACTATTGAACTCAACTCCCAAAAAGTGATTGATCAATCCAGCACCCAAGCACAAAGATAGTATTGTCAAGTACCATAAGCCACAAATTAGGAGTTTAAAATGATTAAGGCAGTGAGGTAATTCTTTAAAAGTGAACAATAGACTTTTAAAACTGTAAAACCAGTTCTTCAAAATTCAACAACAGATCCTTTTCTCAGTCACCCTGATAAAATCTGACTTGCTTAATTTTGAGTTGGTATCACCCCTTACTCATAAACTTACCTTCGTAATTGTAATTTAACGACCAATGCAAGAGCTTGATCAACAAAAGACCATCGACTTATTAAACGCCATCATGGAATTTGAACTTGCAGGAGTAGTGCGCTACACACACTATTCCCTGATGGTAACAGGCCCCAATCGTATTCCTATTGTTGCTTTCTTCAAAGCTCAGGCAAGCGAATCTTTACTTCATGCTCAACAAGTGGGAGAAATCCTCACAGGGTTAGATGGACATCCCACCTTAAGAATTGCGCCAATGGAAGAAACTTTCAAGCATTCCGTGAAAGATATCTTGGAAGAAAGCTTAAACCACGAAAGAAAAGCTTTAGAAATGTATAAAAGTTTGCTTAATGTTGTCGCAGATGCCAGTATTTATCTCGAAGAATTTGCCCGTACAATGATCGGACAAGAAGAACTGCATAACCTAGAATTGAGAAAAATGTTACGCGATTTCAGCTAATAGTAAAGAGTCCATAGTCAATAGTCAACTACCTGTTGTACTAAAAACTATGGACTGATGACCAATGACTAATGACGAATCACAATGAACTTTAGCACTGCTCTACCTACTTTTGTAATTACACTCCGTGAGGGAGTCGAAGCCGCCTTAGTGGTTGGTATTGTTTTGGCATTATTGAAAAAAGCTAAACAATCCCGCCTCAACATTTGGGTATATGCTGGGATTGCCGTTGGGATTGTCGTTAGTGCGCTGATTGGTGTACTGTTCACTTGGTTAATTACAACCATCGGCGCAGCAAATCCACAATACACCCCTGTAGTTGAACCTATGCTAGAGGGTGTGTTTAGTTTGTTGGCGATCGCCATGCTCAGTTGGATGTTAATCTGGATGACAAAGCAAGCCAGATTCATGAAAGCCCAAGTTGAAGGAGCAGTTAACCAAGCTTTAGTCAAAAATTCCCAAGCTGGTTGGGGCGTTTTTAGTTTAATCTTGATTGCTGTTGTCCGGGAAGGCTTTGAAACAGTTTTATTTATCGCGGCCAATTTTCAACAAGGACTAGTACCCACAGTTGGCGCACTGGCAGGTTTAGCCACAGCAGCTGCGATCGGTGTATTGTTATTTAAATTAGGTGTCAAAATTAATATCCGTCAGTTCTTTAAAGTGATGGGTATTTTATTAGTATTGATTGTGGCTGGGTTAGTAGCTTCTACGCTCAAGCACTTTGATGATGCTGTTGCTAATCTTGCCTTGAGTAACCGCGCCTCAGAAAGTTTGTGTTTTTATTACGAACACTTTACTAAAATCCATTCTTGTATTTTGGGGCCAATGGTTTGGAATACTAGTAAAGTATTACCTGATCAACAATTTCCTGGTGTAATTCTCAAATCCTTATTTGGCTATAGAGAACATCTCTATTTAGTGGAAGCAGTAGGATATGTTGTATTTTTAGTGACTGTGGGTGGCTTATATTTCCGCAGTTTAACTGGTGGTGCTATGAAACCTCATCAGAATATTTCAACTGAGCAAAAATCAATCACCTCTGCCCAAGACTGAAAATATCATCAATGGTTGGTGCGTGACGCTATCAGTTTTATTACTGCGTTGAAATACTTTCACAGCGTCACACACCCTAGTGGACTGACAAGCCTAAAATGTTGCCAAAAAATTGTAGGTTGGGTTGACGCTAGGAAACCCAACACTAGTATCTATGTTAAGTTTTCCCTATTTATGTTGGGTTTCGTTCCTCAACCCAACCTACATCTAATACACTATTTTAGTTGGGTTTCGTTCCTCAACCCAACCTACATCTAATACACTATTTTAGCCTTGACACGCCACTACATAAAAAATGTGCCAGTTATGTAATCGCTCAATTAATTCAAAGCTGTATTAATAATTTCCTCTAACTCTTTTTCCGCCCAAGGTTTACGAATACAAGCGTAAAGATTAGCTTGTTTTCTAGCGCGCTCAATAGCTGCTTCGTCAGCTTGTCCAGTTAACATCACAGTTATCACTTCTGGGAAGCGTTGATGAACTTGAGTTAAAAACTCATCCCCTTTGACATTTGGCATCAGCCAATCAGAGACAATAATTAGAATTTTGATTTCTTCCTGTTCTAACTCATCAATCACAATCCAGGCTTCCTCAGCACTTTGGGCAACTTCATAAACATATTGATTGCCAAATAATCTTTTGAGTTGTTCCTTGAGAGCTTTTAAAATCGAAGCTTCATCATCTACACAAAGAATAGCAGCATCAGACATAGTTAAATTTCCTTTAGTTATTTAAAGATTCTATGGGCAACCAAACACTAAATTGAGTATGCCCTGGTTGACTCGCTACTTTTATACGTCCTTCATGTTTATCAATAATTTTTTTACAAATGTGTAACCCCAAACCACTGCCTTCCCCAGCAGGTTTGGTGGTAAAAAAGGCATCAAAGATTTTTTGCTGTAGTTCTGGAGGAATACCAGATCCGGTATCTGTAATATTGACTGTAATACCTTGTTCTTGTTTACAGGTGGCAATAGTCAATGTCCCTCCTGATTCCATCGCTTGCACCGCGTTATAAATCAGGTTTGTCCAGACTTGAATTAGTTCGTCGGGATACACCCAAACATCGGGAGTATCTTGATAATCTCGGATTAAATTAATATTACGTTTGAGTAGATTATTATAAATAGCGATCGTGGTTTCTAGTCCTTCAGTGACTTGTACTAACTGCTTCTTGCCACTTTGATCAAAATGAGAGTAGCTTTTAAGCGCGAAAACAATTTTAGAAGAGCGATCAACAGCATTGAGAATCATCTGATTGTTGACAAAGCAACAAGTGAGGTTGTAAGCAAACTGAACAGCCCATTCACCGTGATTACCCTTTAAGATGGGTAGCAGAAAATCAATGTATTCACTAAAACCCATATCTATCAACAGATCAGCAAGATATCTGGCATCTTTAATACCTTGCTCTTGAAGATAAGCAGTAATTTTGCGTTTCACCGCGCGGCTTTGTTGGGAAGTAACTGATGTTTCGTTCTTCAGTGCCTGAGCAATGAGTTGAAACAAGCTTTCTTGTTCTTCAGAAGTCAAGCGCTGGTGTAAGGAAGGAAGTTCAGTTAGGGCTTCTTGTAGTGCTTGATTTGTGTTAGTTGCTGATGCTTTGATAATGCCTAGAGGGTTATTGATTTCATGGGCTACTCCAGCGATGAGTTGTCCCAAAGCTGCCATTTTTTCTTGCTGAATCAATTGATTCTGTGCTTGCTTGAGTTCTTTCAGGGCAGTCTCTAATTCTTGATTTTTATTCAACAAGCTTTTGCTAAAATTACGGAACAAAATCCCAATGATTACAGCAGATAAGATTAAAGAAAAAGTAGTACCAATATCTGCAATATTTCTGGTTTTATCTCTCTGCTCTACATAAATTTTTTCTAGATTTGCAACTTCTGCATAGAAATCATCATAGATTTTATCAATGGCATCTGCATCAAGTTCTATCGCTGCTTTAGTTTTACCTTGAGCAATTAGCTCTAGTGCTTTGTCGATTTCAGTTTGGTAGAGAGTATGGAGAGCCAAAATATTTTTCAGATTATTCGATTCTTTAAGTTCTTGCAACTCTTTAAGTATCTTGTCGGTACTTTCCTTATTTTCCGCAAGTTCTTCTGTTAAGTCTTCATCAATCTTACCTTTGGAAAATCCCTCCCATTCCAAAGCGTTAAGTCTGCTAACTTGCTCCTTTAGCCGAGTTAGCAGCAGTCTAGTGTTATTGCTCCGTTCTGCCATTTCATTGAATTGATAAATAGTAGCATCAGTTGTGATCGCTACTATAATTGCAAATAACAATATGTACCATGTGGAAAATATATATTTCAGTTTGACTGGAGTTTTAGTAAAACGACACTTTAATAGATGATTCAGTTTATTGAGCATACATACCACTAGTAATACTAAGCATTATTTGCTATATTTTTCTCAATATTTATTGTTTTCAGCATCAGCCAAAATCCTGATAAACTGGAGAAAAATACCATAGCTGTAGTATTACTTTTCCCAGTGGCATGTAAAAAATAACATAATTATGCAAAACTTTATTCTTTATTTAATTTTTTTAATTAAATAAGTCTCGTTTAAGCTGCCGACACGCTTGTTTAATGGAATCTATACTACCTGGATTAACTAATCCATAATAATTAAAAACATAGACTCGATTATTTTTAGTTGCCTGTAATTTTTGCCAAAAAGATTCCTTTTTAAAAGCATCTAACACAGATGTGGGAGAACTACCTGGGGAACTTACTACCAGAATTACCTCTGGATTAGCTTCTATAACTTTCTCAGCCGACAAAGTTACATAACCAGCAATAGGACTTTTACCTTGGATTTCTGCTGCTAAGTTTTTAGCTTGAAATTTTTCTAGCAAATCCCCAGCCCAACTATTTTTATTGGGTGATAAAATCGGTTGAATACTCACCAATAATAAAGTAGAAGGACGTTGATTTAGCTGTTCAGGTAAAAAACTTTGATATCGGTCTAATAAAGGTTGAGGATTAACATCAATTAATTGCGCCAGTTTTTTAGTAACTTGCTCTAAAGACTCCCAGCTATTAACTTCTGTTAGTAAAGTGCGAATACCTAGCTGTTCTAAACGTTGAGTAACTTGGTTAGAAAAGCCTGCTGCACCAATTACTAAATCTGGTTTGAGGGCGACAATTTTCTCTAAATTCGGTGGTGTTTGACCTTCACTGACACGAGGTAAATTTTGGAAATTAGGGTCATTTTTAAAGAGTGTACTACCAGTAATCCCCACAAGTTTTGTAGGATCGAGTTGATAAACAATATCTGTAGTTAAAGAGGAAAGGGTGACAACTCTTTTGGCAGTGAATTGTGCTAATTCTGGAGCATTTGTAACCTGTGTTTGTGGTTGTTGATTAGTTGCAGTTGTACAAGCACTAATAGTTATACTTAACAGAATTGCTAAAACAGATGATATCCAAGAACGCAACATATTAAAAATTAATCGATAGATCATTATAGGAATTACGCAACTGGCACATTCGTAAGGTGCGTCAGATTTGAGTTTTTTGCTATTCTCAACAGATTTTTGGCATCTGACGCACCCTACAAGATAGGTGGAGTGTGACAACTGCGTAAGTCCTGCATTATTCAGAATAACTTAAATGCCAAATAAAAAGAGCGAGTAAACACACCAGCCAAAATCCCCTAAAGTTCAGATGGTTATGCTACTCGCTAGGAGGTATACAAGGTTTTTGAGAAAAGCTTTACCTACTATACAGGAAGAAACGGAGAAACTAATGTTGGCTAGATCACAAATAATACTTTCTTTAAATTTTCTTTAAGTAAGATTATTGAGTTTTAATTATCATGTTTTACCAATCCTAGCAGGATTACGGAGTGACAAATGCTTTACTCTGTAGGATATTCTGATACTGATAAATGTAAAATGCAGTTGATATATGGATGGCTGTGGCTTCAACCTAGAAGTACAGCGCAATCTTCTGGGGTATTACAGTTAAAAAGGATATCTGGATTTGATAAGGGTAAAACTTCTACAGAATAATCTTTGAGCCAACGTTGGAAAGATCGCCCGCCTTGATTGATAAACTCTAAGAGTTGCGGTAAACAGCAACGGCGATAAAAACCACACAAAACTTCCCAACCTTTTGAGTGATGAGCTAAAGCTGCGATCGCATGATCATCTACACTATCAAGTTTTGCGATCCAATCTTGCAATACTTCAACTTGCAACTTCGGTAAATCACAAGCTAGCAATAAAACCCACTCAGTTTGTACTGCTGTTAAACCTTGAGCAAACCCCACCAATGGCCCTTGGGAATGGGGAGATTCTCGAATAAACTCGCAATTCGGTAAATCTATGTGTTGATAGCGTTCCGGCCAAGGAGTCACTACATACACACTATCAGCACACTCAGCAGCAATACCACACACCCTTTGTAGCAGTGGCATACCCTGCACGGAAATCAAAGCTTTATCCTCACCCATCCGAGAACTTTGACCACCAGCTAAGACAATAGTAGTAATAAGTGCTGAGTGCTGAGTCACGTCGCTGCGCTCCCAATTCAAAATTCACTCATAGCCTACGGCTAGGCTAACGCCTCCGCAGGAAAGGCTTGCGCCTACAAAATTCAAGAGTTTTTCTACCTCTGCTCCCTGCCCCCTGCCTCCCTTGTCTACCTTGTCTCCCTTGTCTCCCTTGTCTCCCCTCACACCTCACCCCCTAGTCTGACTCTGCTGCACTTGCTGTAACAACTGCTCTAAACTGGCGGCTGAGGGGAGACATTTCAAACCTTGGCAAACTAAACCAACGCTGTCTCCTGGTAAGTTAGATACGACATTAAACACAGCAGTTGGTAAGTATTTGGGGAGCAAGAAATTGATTTGCTCAGAACTGGTACGAATTAAAGTACAGTTACGATACCAATCTAAAGCTGTGAACAAACTAGGACAAGCTTGGGGTGCTTGCTGCATGATGCTATCAAAAGCCTTTAATCCTGCCTCAGCTAAATCTAGATAATGGAGATCATCGGTGAGTAGTGCTAAACGGACTAAATTAGCGATCGCAATTCCGTTAGCTGATGGTGTAGCATTATCAGCATAACTGCGTTCCCGCACAATTAAATCTTGACTGGCATCACTGGCTGTATTGAAGTAGCCACCTAATTCTACACTCCAAAGAAACTCATTAAATTCAGTTTGGAGAGCGATCGCTTTTTCTAGCCACTTGGTTGCGTCTCCAGAGAATTTCTGAGTTTGGTGTAAATCTAACAACGCTTTAATAAACAAAGCATAATCTTCAGACTGGGCTAATACAGTTGGTTCACCTTCATAATTGAGCCTGTGAAAACGCCCATCTACAAACTGATGCTCCCAAATAAAGTTTGCTGCTTGTGCTGCTATATCCCAATACTCAGGTTCATGGAATGCTGCCGCCGCCCTGGCTAAACCGGAAATCATCAGACTATTCCAAGCTACAATCATTTTTGTGTCTGTGACTGGGGGAATACGTCCTAGCCAATTCGTCGTTTTAGCTTCTTGGTTATCTCGTGCTGGGGGAAAAGTCGGGAGTGCATCAGCCGGAGTCCCATAACGAGCTGTAAACAATTTTCCTAACGCCACTTCTAACGTTGTACTTAACTGTCCTGCATTGCGTCTTTGCAATACATTCTGACCTTCAAAGTTCCCGTTAGGGGTAACTGTAAACTGTTGTTGTAATTCTGATAGTTCTGTTGGTGTTAATAGTTGTGTGAGTTCAGCGTGACTCCAAACGTAAAAAGCTCCTTCCTCTGGTTCTTTTTCCCCAGGCTGAGTAAAACTATCAGCATCTTGAGCCGCATAGAAATAACCAGTTGGTGCAGTCATTTCTCGTTGCAGCCATTCCACAGTACCAGATACAGCCCTAGCAAATGCTGGCTCTTGGATACCTAAACTCCACAAATTCGCCAGATACTCGACAATTTGACCATTATCATAGAGCATCTTTTCAAAGTGGGGGACTGTCCAAGTGGGGTCAACTGTGTAGCGATGAAACCCTCCAGCCACATGATCGTAAATCCCGCCCAGAGCTAAATCTAGTCCTCGCTGGATGCAAATTTGCTGTCCATCATAACGGGATTCAAAATTAAATCGAGTTCCCTGCAATGCTAATTGTGCATAGGGGATCATCGGGAAACTATTTCCCTGCTGATTTGGGGTAATAATCCCTGTGCTAGTTTCCCAACCCCGTCGCAGTAATTCTTGGGCTTGGGCTTGTTGTGTAGCTTCCCCTTGTAAAACCGCAGAGGTAAGCAGAGATTCTACAATCACAGCCTTACGTTGGCGCAAATCCTCTTTTTCCGTATCATAGTAACGGCGCAAAGCTTGGAGAACTTGCAAAAACCCAGGGCGATTGTAACGCGGTTCTATAGGAAAGTAAGTTCCAGCGTAGAACGGCACTAAATCTTCCGGCGATAGAAACACATTTAAAGGCCAACCTCCTTGACCACTCATCATTTGCAACGCCTGCATATAAATGCTATCGATATCTGGTCTTTCTTCCCTATCTACTTTAATAGGTAAGAAATTAGCATTCATATATTCAGCGATCGCTTGATCAGAAAAAGCTTCACCTTCCATCACAGTACACCAGTGGCAACTAGAGTAACCAATCGACAGAAAAATTGGTTTATCCTCTGCCCTAGCGGTAGCAATAGCTTCATCACACCAAGACCACCAATCAATCGGGTTTTCGGCGTGTTTGCGGAGGTAAAGACTTTGGGCTTGAGCAAGGCGATTAGTCATGGTGAGTATACAGATAGTTGCCTTATTTGCTCAGTCTACCTGCTGTTAGTCTTGATCTCAATGTCTAAATATATATCTTGGGAGAAATAGGGGTGTAGGGGTGTAGGGGCAGGGAGCAGGGGGCAGGGG
Source organism: Trichormus sp. (assembly GCA_050633005.1). GTDB lineage: Bacteria > Cyanobacteriota > Cyanobacteriia > Cyanobacteriales > Nostocaceae > Trichormus. The sequence goes on from JBODRP010000046.1 coordinate 14,057, forward strand.
GAGACAAGGTAGACAAGGGAGCAGGGGAGCAGGGAGCAAGGGAGCAGGGGGAGTAAAACTCTTCAATTTTGAATTTTGAATTTTGAATTTTTCTGCCCAATGCCCAATGCCCCAAAATTCTTTTTAAATTTTGAATTTTTTTGTCAAAATTGCCGATAAAACTAAAATTATTGTTAATTTCGAGAACGAAATAACATACTAATTATTTGCACAGGTGTTTCTGGTGAGGGTGAAACAGCCCTTGATTGTACTCTTGTATTGGGGCTAAGTCCCGCAATCACATAAAGTAAGAAAGTGATGATGGCGGCTTGCACAAGTCTTGTTGGCATGGCAGGTCTACCTCAATTGACAGCATTGCTAGTGAGCTTGGCGAATCTAACTACACCCCCTAACCTTGTTCTACCGGATTTCTTCGGAATTATTGGTATATTTGCTCATAAAAAGCTAAATAAATCAGTGGGATATAGAAGTCGCTTAGGAAATCGCGTCCCAGCACACTCACTTTTGTAGACGTACTTTTACTATCAAAAGTGCCTGGAGATATTTCTCGCATCTAACAAAAGAATCATCGTTTTACTAACCCCTACACCCCTAGACCCTTACACCCCTATACCCCTACACCTGTCAGGCAGGGGACAGTTAGGAGAGACGGATATCCATACCTCTGAACTTTCGCTAAAGACGACAATCAGTCATTCTCATCGATAAAATGGAATTTAAAATAGCTACAAGTAAGCTGCATGACTATTCCTATCGTCATTGAACAATCGGGTCGCGGTGAACGCGCTTTTGATATTTACTCACGCCTGTTGCGTGAGCGGATTATTTTTCTCGGTCAACAAGTTGATAGCCATTTAGCTAACTTAATAGTTGCCCAATTACTATTTTTGGATGCTGAAGACCCAGAAAAAGACATTTATTTGTATATAAATTCTCCTGGTGGTTCTGTAACTGCTGGCATGGGGATTTTTGACACCATGAAGCATATTCGCCCTGATGTCTGTACTATTTGTACTGGACTAGCGGCAAGTATGGGTGCTTTTCTCCTCAGTGCTGGTGCTAAAGGTAAGCGGATGAGTTTACCCCATTCCCGCATTATGATTCACCAACCTTTAGGCGGCGCGCAAGGTCAAGCAACTGATATTGAAATTCAGGCACGGGAGATTTTGTACCACAAAAAACGCCTGAATGATTATCTAGCTGAACACACAGGTCAACCCATTGAGCGCATTGCCGAAGATACTGAGCGAGATTTCTTTATGTCTCCAGAAGAAGCGAAGGAATATGGCTTAATTGACCAAGTAATTGACCGTCATTCGGCTGGTAGCCGTCCCGTGGCGGTTGTGGGTTAAAAGTTAACTGCTTTTGCTGCAACCGAAACAGGGGAAACAGGAAAATTCAGTCTTCCTTTTCCCCTCTTAATTTTTGAATTTTTTAAAGGTAATATTTTCTATCTTCCCCCTGCCCCCTGCTCCCTGCTCCCTGCTCCCTGCTCCCTGCACAAGACCCTACCCCCATGATGAGATATTTTTTAGTTAGAAATCCCTAAAATCCTGCAATGGGGTCTGGTTGTGATTCTAGGTATTTGAGGAAGCTGTGTAATTCATCTTCTGTGAGTAAAGTCCGTCCTCGCTTACCGTAGGTTTTAATGAGATATTCTCTTCCTTGTTCTGGTGTCCAGCCTAGACGCTGTAACTCTACATCAGTTTTAGCGATGACATCGGATAAATCTACGGGTTCAGCTTTTTTCTTTTTCTTCCCTGTACCAGATATGGGAGCTACATTTTCTGGGGGGTTGTAATTACGTGGTGTAAATGGGGTGACATTATTGACAGCAGTATCATTGAAGGCAGTATGATCTGACGGTTGAGCAGAGATTAATGGTAATTCTTCCTCTAGTGTACTGATGTCAGGTTCTGGGTAGCTAAAATCTGAATTGTGAATGCTATTAGTAGAACTAGGTGCTTGAGGTGTCATTTGAGAATCATGACTCGTGAATGACCACTGATTACCACCAAAGTTAGTGTCTAAACTAGATGGGGAGTGAGTCTCTTGTATGGTAGAACTCACAGGATGAGATGGTGGTGGTGATGTTGGTTTTGCTGCTACTTGTACTGGTGTCTGTGCTGTATTGGTAATTCCCAACACCATCAATGCTCTATCTCTAGCTTTGTCTTCAGCCGCTTCTATGGTTTCGGCTGCTGCCATACCAGTAGCACGGGTTACACCTTCTATTTGAACGCTTGCCCGCACAATATATTTTCCCTGAAAAATTTCTACCAATTCAGAAACTAAACTGCCGTTGGGATACAAGCTCTGGAATTGAGCCAACATAATACTGTCACCAAATCTATGTCTACGAAATTATAAGGCTGATACTACTGCAAGATTTATCCAAGGGATGGGGAGCAGGGGGCAGGGGGTAGGGGGCAAGGGGAAATACAGAAAAGTCATCTGTATAAATTTGGATGATTTATCTGTGGAACTGCCTAGGGGTTTGGAAAACTTTGTCTAACATGGTTTAATTAATTTATTTTAACTTTACATCCACTCAATTTTGTATGAGCAAAAAATTATGTAACTCATTGCAGGAGTGGAAACGATCGCTACAGGATGGTTTTTGGCTGTAGCATTTGCGATCGCCTTTGATAACAAATGCTCAATTATTCTCGGTGTCTTGACTATTAATGCTATACTAATTACCCAATTCATGATCCAGAAGTATTTTCTGGAAGTACGCTCTAAATCTACAATAATGGAGTAATGGTTCTTCCTCACTGCTTGTTAGGCTGCTACCTAATTGTTACTGATTCTACATATGGACAAATTGGGTAATTCGGCAGTTTCTCCTAGTAAAAAATCAGAGTAGTATGGCGTAAAAGCACCTTCAAGCTATACCATTAAACACCTGTAGTTTCCCCGATGTGACGCTGTTTTTGGGTGATAGTGGCAAGTTATTCCCACCCAAGTCTCAAAATCAGTCGCGTAATTACCACTAACGGGAAAACTGTTAATCAGCCTTACTTTCATGAGTTTGGTTAGGTGGAGGTACTTAAGCGTAGACTAACTCTGAAATTGTCATGCAGTGAGAAGTTCGTCAGAGTGTACTCCTCTGGAAAAGCAAGCTACACGGATCATCTTGTAAAACAACATCTTCCCACCTGGGGAGATGCGCCTGGATGAGAATGTCGGGAACACCGCCTCAGGGCAATTCGTTTCCAGCTAATATACTGTAGTCCGTGAGGGCATACGGCAAAGAACCAGATTAAACCAACATGATGTTTTGACCAAAGGTCGGTTCACTGCATGGAATTTTCAATCGCTACACTCCTTGCCAATTTCACCGATGATAAATTGGTAGCTCGCAAAGTCTTGGAAAAGAAACTCGGTTGCGAGGATGAAGACAGTTTAGAAAAACTCCACATTGCCTTGGAGGTGTTGGAAAAAATCGGGCTGTTGGCTAAGGAACGGGGTAAGTATCGCCGTATTACAGAAGAAGGTTTGATTGAAGCCAAATTACGTTGCTCTAGCAAAGGCTTTTGTTTTGCCATTCAAGATGTTGAAGGGGCAGAGGATATTTATATCCGTGAAAGCCATTTGAGTAATGCTTGGAATGGCGATCGCGTTTTAGTGAGAGTTCTGAAGGAGGGTAGTCGCCGCCGTTCTCCTGAAGGAGAAGTAAAGTTGATTTTAGAACGCTCTAATCACACTTTATTAGCACGGATTAAACAAGTAGAAGGGGGTTTTCGGGCTGTTCCTTTAGATGACAGACTCCTATTTGAACTGAAAATCCTCACTAACGGTATGAAATTAGAGGAAGCACTCGACCACCTCGCCCATGTGGAAGTGCTACGCTATCCTCTAGCTCAGTATCCCCCCCTGGGGCGAGTCGTCCAAATTCTCGGTAGTGATGCGGAAGCGGCAGCCGATATAGATTTAGTTACTTGTAAACACGATTTATCTCGGACTTTCTCAGAGTCAATTTTAGATGCAGCCGCTAAGTTATCTAAAAGGTTGTTGAAAGCTGACCTGAAAAATAAACTCGATTTACGCAATTTATTCACGATCGCAATTACTGAACTTAATCATGATACTAAGGTAGTAGAAAATGCCTTGAGTTTAGAAAAAACTATCGCTGGTAATTGGCAATTAGGCTTTCACATCGCCGATGTGTCTCACTACGTCCAACCTGACGAACCTTTAGATAGGGAAGCACTAAAACGAGGTAGGTCAGTATATTTAGGTGATTTAGTGTTGCCAATGTTGCCAGATGGCGTAGCGGATCGCTGTTCATTAGTGCCAAAAAGCGATCGCTTGGCCATCTCGTTTTTAATTACCATCGCTCCCGAATCAGGCAAAGTCTTGGAATGGGAAATCCAACCAAGTGTAATTCACGTAGATACAGCTATCACCAAACAACAAGCGGAAAATATTCTCCAAGGTAAACCCAAAAAAGAATCTGCACAAGTTATCGAACTACTACAAAATCTGATCAACATCACCGCCGGGATCAAACAAGTCCGCCTGGCGCGTGGTTGCTTGCAGTTAAATTTACCCGCCAACCAAAACCCCTATTATGATGAAGGCAGTCTAGGGGCTGTGATTGCCAACGATTCTCCAGTGCGATCGCTGTTAACAGAATTAGTACTATTAGTCAATGAACTAATGGCTATTCATCTCAACGCCCTAGGTGTGCCAGCCATCTGGCGTGTACAAGGTACACCCGATGCTGAAGATGTTCAGGAAATGCTCAAGTTAGCTATTAACTTGGGTGTGGAATTAGCCCTAGAACCAGAGGTAGACATCGAACCCCTAGATTATCAACACCTGACTAGAGCCTTTGCTGATTCCCCCTCTGAACAAGTGCTGACTTATCTGTTGCAAGATACCCTCAAACCAGCAGCATACAGCACCACTCAAGCCCCTCACTTTAGTCTGTCTTTAGCACAATACACTCACTGCACCTCCCCCTTACGGCGTTATCCTGATTTACTGATGCAGAGAATGTATTATCAGCTACTAGAACACGGGCGCGATCGCCGCAATACCCGTGTCAAAGAACGGGTGAACCTGCGCCACTCCTACAGTCATGGGGAAATAAACTGGAATGTCCTACCCCCAGAATTGCAGCAAGAACTACAAAGCGACTTGACGCGGGTAATTATCCAAATCAACGACAGGGAAAAAGAAGTCCAAGAAGCCGAAGCTGATTTAGCCGGACTCCAAAAAGCCCAGCTCATGAAACAGCGCATTGGGCAAGTCTTTCAAGGGGTAATTACCGGCGTACAATCCTATGGTTTCTTTGTGGAAATTGAAGTTCCAGCCGTAGATTTTGAAATTAAGGGTAATCCAGGTGTACCTTTACGGGTAGAAGGACTCGTACACGTTAGCTCCCTCAAAGATGACTGGTACGAATATCGTGCTAGACAACAGGCACTATTCGGTAGAAAAAATCGCGCTTCCTATAGATTAGGCGATCGCGTCTCCGTCCAAGTCAAAAGTGTTGATTACTATCGCCAACAAATAGATTTAGTCACCGTCGGCAGTGATGGCTTAGTTAAAGGCTTAGGTGTTGATAGCGTCAATGGCGATATGTCGGATATCTACCTATCTAACGATCTTGAGCCAGATGATTTAGACCCTTATGCTGAGGAAGAGTAAATTTTTGTTAACTACCGGTGACAGATCATAATAAACCCCTAATTATCGGCGTATCAGGAGCATCTGGCCTGATTTACGCCGTTCGCGCCCTCAAATATTTGCTAGCAGCAGACTATGAAGTTGAATTAGTTGCCTCTAAATCAAGTTACATGGTTTGGCAAGCTGAACAGGATATTCGGATGCCAGCAGAGCCAAATCAGCAAGAGCAATTCTGGCGGGAGCAAGCTGGAGTTCCTCTTGCTGGTAAGCTACGCTGTCACCCTTGGAGTAATGTGGGAGCAAATATTGCTAGTGGTTCTTTTCGCACCTTGGGGATGATTGTCATTCCTTGCAGCATGAGTACCGTTGCCAAATTAGCTCTCGGTTTAAGTTCCGATTTGCTAGAACGTGCTGCCGATGTACAAATTAAAGAGGGACGTAAATTAGTTATCGTTCCTCGTGAAACTCCCTTTAGCCTAATTCACCTGCGAAACTTAACAACGTTAGCAGAAGCTGGAGTCCGCATTGTGCCTGCTATTCCCGCTTGGTATCATCACCCGCAAACCATCGAAGACTTAGTTGATTTTGTAGTTGCTCGTACTTTAGATCAACTAGATATTGATTGCATACCCATTGAACGCTGGGAAGGCAATAAATAAGTTAAAAGTAAAAGAGTGTTGAATATTAACTGAAAGATTGGATACTGAAGTAAAATCCCCCTGCACCCCTGCCCCCTGCCCCCTGCCCCCTAATTTTGAATTTTGAATTTTGAATTTTGAATTAATTAAGCCCCCTGCTTCCTGACTTATGGCTGTAATTCGTTTAATTTTATTAATAGCAATTATGGGCGCACTAACACTATTGTTAGTTCAAAATTGGTCGCCTGTGCTATCCCTAGTCTTTCTAGGTATGCGAAGCCAGCCATTACCTTTGGCAATGTGGATTTTGTTCAGCACTGCGGCTGGTGCTGGCACATCTTTCTTAATTACTAGTTTGTTTAAATTATCTAATTATTTTGATCCGCGCCCGATTCCTTTTGCATCCAATACAAATTCGAGGCGTACTCAAACTAAAAGTCGAGAAACATTTACATCTGCACCCTACACTCCACCACCACCAAAAAACCAAGCCGAGTCAACTAGCAAACAGACATTTGACGATGAATTTGATGATTGGGAAAAGAACAGTGCAGATGATGACTGGAATTTTGATCAACAGTCATCTCCACCACCTAAGTCTAGTTCCCAAACTGAGCCAATTAAAGACTCTACTACTTACGAACGCCCACAACAACCCAAAACAGGTTCTCAAACTGGTTCAACCTATTCTTATAGTTACCGTGAGCCAAAAAACACTACTGTAGGCAAGACAGAATCAGTTTACGATGCTGATTACCGAGTCATCATTCCGCCTTATCAACCACCAACTAATGATGTTAACAACGAAGATGATGAGGATTGGAGTTTCTTTGAAGACGACGATTTTGAAGATGATCAACCCCGTAAATGATCCTGTTTAGCTAAACTCTACTTGCTTTTTGCGACTGTTCACGGGATTCTTGCTTAACGTTGCCGCTCATGGCAGCTTCTTGTAAAGTCATGAAGGCGTTTAAATCTTCCATATCATACTGAGTAGTTAATAAATATCGCAATTGGTTTTCTGCTTCAACCGTTAGATAACCAGTTATTAAAGCCTGTTGCACAACGTCACGAATCCGAATCATGGTTGATGCCTCATTACACACCACATTAATAGATTTGGGCTAATGATGGGGAAATATGCAGTATCCTTTCAGCCCAAACCAGTAAATTGATCAAGTTGGTTGATGATTTCTAAAATTAGTCATTTTTTACACCTTAAACTGCAAATATTCTGACTAAAACCCTGTGTTTATTCGAGTTAAATAATCTCTGATTGTGCTGTATTTGACTCGGTAAGATGTCATAGTGAAACATTAAATCAAAAGAGAGAGTAATCCTAGTTAAGAGTGACGGAACTGCTTCACTTAAAGTTTCAAATAAGCCATATAAATTTTCTATTAAGCCTAACCATAGCTAATTAATTACTGGATAGTCACCTAACAAAAGTTAGGAAATTCGTTATAAATTTATCTGTATTTTATGCTGACTTTATAGAAGAATAGCTAATATATTGCCTAGGTTACATTAAATACATAGAAAGCAGTAATGACAACATTTAATTCTAGTCAAATAGAGGAATTTCTAGAAGCAACAAACACTTGGGAGTTAGAAAAATTATACATAGATTTAGCATCGACTAAAGGTAAAGCTCTGACTCCCGTAGAAAAGAAATTCCTCAGAGGCTTATTGTGTGGCTGTAGCCCAGCTGAAATTGCCAGTGTAGTTTATCAAAGTCGCAATAGTAGTACAGTCAGAGTTTATTTGTCTAACGGACTGTATAAGTATATAGAAGAAATGTTAAGTAATCAAGCAGGATACGCAATTAAAGTCAAAAATTGGAGTCGTGTAACTTATTTGTTAGAAAAAGCAGGGTATAAAAAAGACAGATTGCAATTACAAACAGTTATTAACACTAATCCCAAAGTTTCCCAAAAATCAGAAACTAACGTAGTTCAAGTTAAACCAACACCCAGAATTGATTGGGGTGCAGCAATTGATGTTAGTAATTTTCAGGGACGAACTACAGAAATAGCAAAAATTAAACAGTGGGTTATACAAGATCGTTGTCGGCTATTATTAATATCGGGCATGGCGGGCATTGGGAAAACTGCCTTTTGTGTGAAACTAGCCCAACAAATACAGCAAAACTTTGACTATGTTATCTGGCGATCGCTACGTCTTGCACCTACCCTAGAGGAGATATTAAATCAACTCATTAGTGCCTTATCTTCCCAGACACAAAATAAAACTTCACTTACCCTAGCAGATAAAATCTCTCTATTGATAGATTGTTTACGTTCTGCCCGTTGTTTAATTGTTTTGGATAGTTTTGATTCCTTGTTAGGGAGTAATTATCAATACTCGCAAAATAGTCATATCAACACAGAAAATTATCCCGTGACTTCTCTGATATCACCGATTAAATATCATCAAGGATATGAACTTTATCAAGAATTGATTAAACGTGTCGGAGAATCGCAACATCAAAGCTGTTTGATCTTAACTAGTCGAGAAAAAACATCAGAAATCGCCGCATTAGAAGGAGAAAAATTACCTGTTCGCTCCTGTAAACTAACTGGACTAGGTAAACAAGAAAGCTTATATATTCTTGAATCTAAGGGATTGAGTCAACTATCACCAGAAGAATCCCAAATATTACTTAATTGGTATGGAGGCAATCCATTATTATTACAAATAGTAGCTACAGCAATTCAGGAATTATTTTGTGGCAATATACGGGAGTTTATTCGCCAGGGTACTTTTGTATTCGGAGATGTGCGCTTAATTTTACAGGAGCAATTCAATCGCCTATCCCAACTCGAAAAAAATGTGATGTATTGGCTAGCTATCAGTCAAGATTGGGTGAGATTAACACAGTTACAAGCAACTATCATACCAGGATTATCGCCAAGACTATCACAAAGATTAATTTTGGAAGCTGTAGATTTATTACAGAAGCGATCGCTGATTGAACACCAAGGCGGTAAATTCTATCAAACTCCGGCATTAACTGAGTATACAATTGAGCGACTAATAGAGGAAAATTTTAAATTAAGTGCTGACAAAGAAGATTGCTTATTAATGCAGACTATTTTGACAGCACAAAACCAACAACAGCAGCAGAAATCGTCTAAAACTGGAGTTTGAAATTAGCGTGAGCAGTTTATTACAAGGAGTTAATTTATACCTAATTGGCATGATGGGGGCTGGTAAAACCACAGTCGGACAATTACTAGCAAAGCAATTAGGTTATGGGTTTATTGATACCGATGATGTGATTGCCCGATCAGCCAAAAAATCGATTAACCAGCTATTTGCAGAGGAAGGAGAAGCCGCATTTCGCCAGTTAGAAAGTGATGTTTTAGGACAAGTTTGTGCTTATACCAAATTAACCGTCGCTACAGGTGGGGGTATTGTCCTCAAGCGGGAAAACTGGAGTTACTTGCATCACGGTTTAATTGTCTGGCTAGATGTGCCAGTGGAGTTACTTTATACCCGTTTGGCCGAGGATAACACTAGACCATTATTGCAAGATGCCGATCCTCAAGGCAAACTGCGATCGCTCCTTGAACAACGTACACCCCTTTACGCCCAAGCTGATCTCAGAATCCCTGTTACAGAAGGAGAAACACCAGAACAAATTGCCGATAAAGTCATAGCAGCTATTCCCAGTGTGTTGAAAAAGCCTGTTTCTAATTCGTAATTCGTAATTCGTAATTAAAGCCACAATTAGGAACTATACTGGCTTGCATATATTATGTAAGTCACAACATCTATCGATGATGGTTAACGATACTGAGTACATCAGGCAAACTGAAGCCACACGGGTGCGTGTTCTCAGCGAAGCACTACCTTATATTCAACAATTCGCCGGTCGTACCGTAGTGGTTAAATATGGTGGTGCGGCCATGAAAGACAGCACCCTCAAAGACCAAGTGATTCGGGATATTGTCTTTTTATCCTGCGTTGGCTTGCGACCAATTTTAGTCCACGGTGGCGGCCCGGAAATTAACAGCTGGTTAGACAAACTGGGCATTGAACCACAGTTTAAAAATGGTCTACGTGTCACAGATGCACCCACAATGGATGTTGTGGAAATGGTGCTAGTAGGGCGTGTGAATAAAGAAATTGTGGCACTGATTAACCAAGCTGGTGGTATGGCTGTAGGCTTGTGTGGTAAAGATGGTAACTTGATTACTGCTCGTCCCCAAGGTCAAGAGGGTATTGGTTTTGTGGGTGAAGTTAGTAACGTTAATATCAAAATTTTAGAAACTCTTGCCAGTAATGGTTATATTCCTGTAGTGTCCAGTGTCGCTGCTGATGAAACAGGGCAAGCCTATAACATTAATGCAGATACAATAGCCGGAGAAATCGCCGCCGCCTTGGGGGCAGAAAAATTAATTTTATTAACTGACACCAGGGGAATTTTAAAAGATTACAAAGACCCCTCCACCCTAATTCCCAAAGTAGACATTCGAGAAGCACGGGATTTAATTGCTAGTGGTGTAGTCAGTGGAGGTATGATCCCCAAAGTGAATTGTTGCGTGCGATCGCTTGCTCAAGGTGTACGGGCAGCCCACATCATCGACGGACGCATTCCCCACGCCCTACTACTGGAAATCTTCACCGACGTTGGGATTGGGACGATGATTTTGGGTTCTCAGTTTAGTTGAAGGAGGAGGGGTAGGGGTGTAGGGGTGTAAGGGTGTAGGGGTGTAGGGGTGTAGGGGTGTAGGGGTGTAGGGG
>JBODRP010000047.1:0-25047 GCA_050633005.1 Trichormus sp.
TAACAATGTAAACAATCCAACAATTACAGCCTTACCGAAGATTTGGCGATTTATAGAACCAGTAGTTAACTTTTTCCAGTATGTAATTAATCTTGGAAATTTTTGGGTTTTCATTTAGAGTATCTCCATACTCCAACTGATAATTTATCCACAGGTTATAAAAGACTAGAATTGAGTTTGTAGTAATGACTTTAGTCCTTGCTTAAGAACTAAAGTTTTCTCTTTTCTACGAGATGCTTATAGTTAATGAGACGCTCTTGCTAGCTTGCTTCCTGCCAGGGGTAGACTACAAACATTTAAGTATTTATAGTCATAACTGGTTTTATGCTTCTCTCCTTTTCTACAAACTTATTATTTTCCAGGGATTTAGCTTTATATCCAGCCACAATTTTTTCTAAAAGTAACATGATCACATTAGAATCATTTTTAGCTGCGGCTATACATAATTCTTCTACAGTTAAAGCTAAAGTATTTGGAATAATCCGGCTAGCATTTTTGACAATCAAGAGTTTTTCATGTTCCGTTGGTTCGTAGTTTTCACCTGCTACAAATAGTTCCTCAAATAACTTTTCTCCTGGTCTTAAACCTGTAAATACTATGTCAATATCTTTATAAACTTCATACCCTGAAAGTTTAATTAATTCCTTAGCTAAGTCTACAATCTTTACAGGTTTACCCATGTTCAACATTAAAACTTCACCACTACCTCCAAGCACAGAGGCTTGTAACACTAATTGCACTGCCTCTGGAATAGTCATAAAATAACGAGTGATGTCAGGATGTGTTACCGTAATTGGGCCACCAGATGCAATTTGTTTTTTGAATGTCGGTACTACACTACCTCGACTACCTAAAACATTGCCAAATCTTACCGCAACATAATGATTTCCTGTTTCTTTAGCTGCTTGTAATACCAACATTTCGGCAACTCTTTTACTAGCACCCATAACATTAGTTGGGTTGACTGCTTTATCAGTGGAAATCATTACAAAATGTTTAACATTATACCTCTGTGCTAATGTTAATAAATTTCTAGTTCCAATCACATTATTAGTAATTGCTTCGCTGGGATTTAATTCCATGAGGGGAACGTGTTTATGAGCAGCAGCATGGAAAATGACATCAGGTTTAAATCTATGAAAGGTGTGTTCTAATCTGGAAATGACACGAATATCAGCAATAAAAGTAGAAATCTGTGGGATGTTTTGTGGTGAATTACTACTATATTTGAGAGATTGAACTAATTGCTCTAATTCTTGTTGAATGTTGAAAACAGAATTTTCTCCATGTCCAAGAAGTATGATGTTATTTGGTTGACACTGAAAGATTTGACGGCAAAGTTCACTACCGATTGATCCGCCTGCACCTGTGATTAGTACAGTTTTACCTTGCAGAAATTGAGAAACTCGCTCAATATCTGTTTGTACTGGTTCGCGTCGGAGTAAATCCTCAATTCTCACATCTCTAATACTGTCTATTCTGACTCGATTATTGAGGATTTCATGTATTCCTGGTAAAGTGCTAGTTTGGATGCCAGTTGCTTGGCAAATATCGACAACTTCCCGAATAATCTTACCTGCAACTGTGGGCATAGCAATAATCACTTTTTGGATTTGTAGAGATTGTATAACATTAGGAATTATGTGGCGATCGCCTACTACTGGAATACCCCGAATTTTGGCATTTAATTTCTGTGGATCATCATCAATAAAAGCAATAGGATTAAATCCCAATTGTGGATTTCTCTGCATTTCTTCTACAAGATCAATTCCTGCATTACCAGCACCGACAATCAAAACACGCTCTTGTAAAGAAAATACTGTATATTTTTGTCTAGTTCTTTCTATAATCCGAATACTAAAACGCACTCCACCAACAAAAATACAAGAAAGCAAGCCGTCAATTAATGGTAGAGATGGGGGTAATTTAGCTATATTGATATAGGGGATTAAATCTAAGTTATAAAATATCAACATTTGAATAACTGCCGTAATCCCCATATACAAAATGATATTGATTAATTCTTCAATACTGGCATAACGCCAATAAAAGCGATAAAAACGCAAATTCCATAAGACAATTATTTTAACTAATAAAAAGATTACTGTGACTCTTCCTAACTCAGATATATAGGTTTGTAAGCCACTTGTACCATCTGAGCATAGAAGTAAGGCTAATAATGGTGTGAGTCCGAAAATAATACTGTCAATGACAATTAAATATTTATTTCTGAGATTTAAAAAATTCTTTAGCCAACCATAGGAGTATTTTTGTAGCCACTGAAGACAATTAAAAAATAAGTCATTCATACCTGTATAAACCTCTAGGTTATTTATCAACTCTCAAGAAACACAGGGGTGTAGGGGAAGAAAAAGTATTGCTGTTAAATCTGACTTGAGATATAAGCCAAACAATTTATTTCTTGAACCTCCGAATTTTAGATTTTAAATTTTGGATTTTGGATTAGTTTGAGTCAAAGCCCCGCCCCTGGTGGGTGGAACAAATCTAAAATACTTGCTGCGCTGTGTCTGCTACGCTCTAAGCGCAGCGTCAATCCACAATACCCAAGCTGCATCCCTTTATGGGTGCAGTCAATCTAAAATCTAAAATCCGTCTTGGAAAGTTCTGATCGGAGGAAACCTCCGCTCAGACTTTCCGCAAAATCTAAAATTGATGGACTTATAGTTACAGTAATACTAATTAATTACAAGAATGTTTTTAATCCATTCTTTGCTATGAGTGATAAATCGCGTCTCTACAAGCGATCAATCAATTCAAACCTGAAAATCAAAACTTTGAAAATACACTATATTTTACTGTTAACAGTTAATTATTAATAGTTAACAATAAAAGATATACAGCACTTTCGTGTTATGAGCTATTGGCGGTCAAGATGCCCAACCCACAAGAGTTTTATTATTATGGTTTGTACCTCATAGCAATGAAATCTGCTGTAATTCATTCGCACATCTGCCAATATTATTTTCGTGTTCATTAAATAGCATAAATACCATTGAGCAGGCATTATAAATGCAGTCGATGTATATTTACTGGATATTTTTTATGAGATTAAATGGTGTAGAACTTCATGTAAGACATTATTGTTTTACCAGAAGATAATCGTTTAAGTCTCGCCAGTTTGGCAAAATATCATAAATAAAAAAATAAAAAAATCCCATACTTAAATTTATTAATGATTTGTTTTTTAGTTATACAAGTGGATGCAATTTGGCAAAAATATCAGATTAGAAAAATAATTACTCTGACAGTAAAATTAAAGATGTATAAGGACATTAGACCTTTATAAGTGTTGAGGTTGTTCAAATTACATAGCTATTTTTTATAATACGAGATAGAGCATAAAAAAGAATATTTGAATTATGTATTCTGTAATGAGCTTGACACTGATAAATAGCTGAAATATCAAGTATGAGTAGTAAAATAAACAGTACTAGTAATAATAATAGAGTGATTGAGAACATAGTAGTTTTATCAGTTGGCAAAGCGAAAGCTAGATTCTTGTTAGGCAACATCAGTCACAAGGGTCTGTAAGGAAGTACCAACTTCAAAAATATGCTATCAGTGTGTAGGCAAGGGGGCAGATGAGATACAAAAAAGATCAACTGAGTAAATTGGATAATTTATTTTCTGGCAGCCCCTAAACTGGAGACTATAAGTATGTATAGTGAAAGTCACGATATTTGATTTGATGGCAAGGATTTTATGTCAGGTTCAGTAGACAACTTAGCCCCGCTTCTGGAAGTTCAAAACGTCCATGCTGGATATATTAAAGATGTTGATATCTTACAGGGTGTGAATTTTCGGGTTGAGCAAGGGGAATTAGTGACGGTTATTGGCCCTAACGGCGCAGGGAAATCAACCTTAGCAAAAACCATTTTTGGCTTGTTGACACCCCATACAGGCACAATTACCTTTAAAGGAGAGAATATCGCCGGACTAAAATCCAATCAAATCGTCCGTCGGGGAATGTGCTATGTACCCCAAATTGCTAATGTGTTTCCGTCTTTGAGTGTCGAAGAAAATTTAGAAATGGGGGCTTTTATCCGTAATGATGCCCTCAAACCCCTGAAAGATAAAATATTTACCATGTTTCCCAGATTAAGCGATCGCCGTCGCCAACGTGCTGGTACACTCTCAGGAGGAGAACGGCAAATGCTAGCAATGGGTAAAGCTTTGATGTTAGAACCCAGTTTATTGGTGTTAGATGAGCCTTCAGCCGCTTTATCCCCCATTTTGGTAACACAAGTATTTGAGCAGATTAAACAAGTTAATCAAGGGGGTACAGCAATTGTATTAGTAGAACAAAATGCCCGTAAGGCTTTAGAAATGGCTCACCGTGGTTATGTCTTAGAGTCTGGGCGCGATGCTATATCTGGCCGAGGGCAAGAATTATTGACTGATCCCAAAGTCGCTGAACTGTATTTAGGGGCTGGGAAGGGACATTAGGGAGGTAGACAAGGTAGACAAGGTAGATTTTTTTCTAATGCCCCATGCCCTTGAAAGGGCAGGGAGCAGGGGAGACAAGGGAGACAACGGAGTTAAATTTGTCAACTCTCAACTATTAATTCTCAACTCTTCACAGCGATATACTCACACCCTATCCGGGGTGCGGCACATCCTGCTTGATTCTTTTGAACGCACCCCATCTAAATCAAAGATTATAGATGGGGATTCATTCGCTAAAAATAGCGTTACCAGAAAAACTGGCGAACGAGCGTGTGCCGTTGGAACTTTTGCCTACGGACACTCTAGTAAAAAAATTAGTAATAATAGCCACAAAACTAGTAATTACTAATATAAAAATGGTCGTGTCTCCAGGCTTTGCCTTTTACCGTACCAACTGTATTTTACAACGATCTTGGGTTTCGCTTACCCTACCTAAACAAGTTATAGGTAGGGACTGCGCTCAACATTCTTTGTTCAAAAATAGTTAGTGGCGAGTGAATGTGGCTGTTTTAGGTGATTTTCCTCAAGCAACACACGCACCAAACCAAATTAGTTTATTTAAAACGTCTTTTGCGTCTAGCTGCCACTGCTTTGCGTTTACGTTTCTCTAACGGGGTTTCAAAGTGCCGATGATACTTAACATCAGCTAATATACCAGCCTTAGATACTTGACGTTTGAACCGACGTAACGCTGAATCGATTCCTTCGTTTTCTCCTAAAACCACCTGGGTCATTCGTTTTCCTCGTTTTCCTCATTGATCAATAGTTTCCATTGTAATAGTAGCCTCAAACTTAGCCAAACTTCTTACCTTTGTAACTAACAACAATGGCATTTTGTTCTTTGATGGTGATGTGCCTCTAATTTTTGAGATGAGAAGAGGATTATCAAGTTTTTCTGACAAGCGATGCTCTCATCCTTGAGTATCTTTACTTAAAAAAAATGGTATCGTGAAATACGGGGTAGGAAAAATACAATTTCCTGGTTTAAAACCCCTGATTTTAAGAATGGGTTTTCCTACACCCCTCACCCTACCCCTAGACCCTGTTCAAATGTCTAAGCCTGTAACTCTTACGTCTGGGGAATGCTCAACAGTGAATTGATAGTATACTTCTTGCTTTTGTTGGGGTGGAATAGTTAACCTCCATTCTAAAATCCCCATTTCGCTGAGTGGTATTTGGGGGTTACTGCGGGTGAGGCGGACTTTAATTTGCTCATTGCGGCTCATTGGTAGTTGTTCAGTTAACTTTAAATGAGTTTCTTGATTGAGCAAGTTAGTTACTACTAAACGATAAGCGTAAGTCGTGCGGCGTTGGTTGCCCATCAATTTTTTATCTACTTGACGCTCAACTAAATCACGCTCAATTTTTAAACCTTCGTCAATTCCTAAGTTCAGTTCAAATTCTTGTCCTGGGGCAATATTTTCTAATTCAGTTGTGCCAACAAACATATCGTCACGGAAAATATTGGCTGTACCTGCTAATAAAGTTGCCCCGCCAGGGTTATTTTTGACATTCGCTTCTAAGTAAGCAAAGCTCACTAAACGTGGTATGGCGACATACTGAAATTCACAGGGGTAATTGTCGTTAAAAATAGTGCTTTTATGGGGTGCGCCATCACTAGGGATATTGCCACCTCCATTGAGTTTAAAGGTGACAATACTGCCTTCTTTAGCTACTTCTGTGACTAATGGTTTTGCTTGTATAAAATCTTCTTCTAGTTCTGCTTCCGGTAGCATTCCGGCTGGAGTTGGGGCAGGTGTAGCTGCGATCGCAGGTAAAGATGGACTAGCTAGTTTACGTCGCATCGTGGGAGCAACTGGAGGATTAAAAGTATCTATATACCAAGGATGTAATTTTGGGGGCAATGTGCCTAATCCTGGTTTAGCAGTAGATAGGGTAAGATTCACATCTTGCCAATCTTCGCCGGTGTTTTGGGTAATTTCTGCCAAATAGCTCAAGTTAACTATCTTGCTGCTGGTATCCAAGCGCAAATCATATAATGGCTGCCAACTGGCACGATTCACCATGTAGGAGATTTCTAAGTCAAATTCTCCGGGTTCTGTCACTTCTACCGCCACAACCAAGGTAAAACTTTCTTGGGGGTGGGGTGTTTGAATACTTTGTAATGAGTTACGTAGGGCTTGGATTTGTTGATCTAATTCTTGTTGTTGACTAGCACACTCAGCAGATGCGATCGCATATTCACTGTACTGACTGCCTAGAAAATTGAGAAAATCTAGGGTTTCACTTAGACTCAGATTTTTCCGTGATAAACTTTGGGCAAAAGGTTCTTCTGTTTTTTCTCGTAAACCTGCAATAAATTGAGATTGTAAAGTTAAAGCGTCTACCTGGGCTTGGAGATGGCGTTTTTCAGTTTTTAATTGTTCAATTTGTCTAGTAATTTGGGCAACGCGTTCAGCTACAGGCTCAGTAGTGTAAATGCGATCGCAACTCACCGCTAACAAACGCACTTGTACCGTACCTTTCCCCGTAACTCGAACAGACTCAGGTTCTAGAGTCACTGGCAGTAAAGGAATAACTAATTCCCTTTCCGAACCTGTGAGGGACACCTTACCCTGTCGTGTCACCAGGGCTTTATCAGTGTAGACTGTCACAGATACAATCTGACTTTGTATTGTTGTGCGCCAAGATGGTATTTCCGGGTTAACCACTGCCAGTTTTTCCTGTGTTAATTGACTCTGTTGAATTATTTAAGGTTTAAAGGTCTACCTAGTCAAGTCGCTACGCTCCAATTCAAAATTCAAAATACCCTTTGCTACGCAACGCTAACGCGAACGGGAAGGCTTACGCCTACAAAATTCAAAGTCAATTGATAACTGTTGACTGATTTAACTCCCTTGTCTCCCTTGTCTCCCCTGTCTCCCTGCCCCCTGCTCCCTGCCCCCTGCTCCCTGCCCCCTGCTCCCCTGCCCCCTGCCTACAAATCTACTCTGCTGCCCTAACATCAGGGGGAACAGTTTGCTCTACAAATTTTTTAGCTGCTTCCAGTAAATATTCGTAGTAAGTATGGGCGACGATGGAGAGATGTTTGCCTGGTGGATAAACTATGTACCAAGTCCGCTTAATGGGAAAATGCTGTACATCTAAGATGCTAAACTCGGTATCTGTTAACAGGGTATGACGAGATAACACTGAAATTCCTAAGCCACCAGCGATCGCTTGTTTAATGGCTTCATTACTGCCTAATTCTAGTTTAACTTTGACTTTGACTTCATGTTCCTCTAACAGACTCTGCACCGCACGACGAGTTCCTGAACCTGGTTCGCGCATAATGAAAGGTTCATTGGATAAACGTTCTATGGGAATGTTTTTTTCCTTGGCTAAGGGATGATTTAAGGGGGCAAACACCACTAGGGGATTATCTAAAAATGGCTCACAATGGACATCAACATTTTCTGGAACTTGACTCATAATGTACAAGTCGTCCATATTACTCATCATCCGTTCTATGATGCCTTCGTGGTTTGTGACTTGTAGGGAAATATCAATTCCGGGATACAGTTCACAAAACGGCCCCAACAAACGCGGAATCAAATATTTCGCTGTTGTGATGACTGCTAAACGTAATTGCCCTTGTTTGAGTCCTTTTAAGTTGGCAACTTTCATTTCAAACTGGGCTATAGTTTCAAAAATTTGCCGACAGGTAGCAAACAATTCTCGCCCTGCTTCTGTTAAATAGAGGCGTTTTCCTACTTGCTCAAATAGTGGTAAACCTACCGATTTTGTCAGTTGCTTAATCTGCATCGAAACTGTAGGTTGGGTCAGAAATAATTCCTCAGCTGCACGAGTGAAGCTGCCATGTCTTGCAGCTGCCTCGAACACCTTCAACTGGTGTAGGGTCGCCTGATTCAAGGGTGATTCTCCTCTAATAGCGATTCATCAATATAAAATTAGTATCACTGAACACTCATAAATGATAGAGCTTCAGTCATATCAAAGTTATGAGTTTATTATAGATAAAACTCTATTCTCGCTATTAGAAGAAAATAGTTTTATTTATGGTCTTGAGAAGTTATCATCAAAAAACAAGCAAAGCGTAAGATGCCTTCCATCTGCATGATGAATGCTGAATATTGAACCTATAATTTTTTAATTAACAGTTCATCATTCATCATTCATCATTCCATACTTCTTCTGTAATTTTCACAGGAAGCTGGACTAAATCTGGCAACATTAACACTTCCCTTTCTGCAACTTGTTCTTTAATATTTACTGGCAATTTTAACGGTTGTTGTTCTTCAATCCAGCAACTTGCAATAGGCAAGGTTTGTTCTAATTCATCTAGGGGTCGGGGGATCACCATGACGGCGTTCAATTCGCCAATCCTTTCTGCTTCATACATTCCAGCTTCCACTGCTACGGCGACATTAGCCACAGAGCCACGGATAATTGCTGTACACAAACCTGCCCCAATTTTTTCATAGGATGCTAGCTGGACATCAGCCGATTTCAGCATGGCATCACACGCGCCTACCATTGCTGGAAAGCCACGGGTTTCAACTAGACCAATGGCTTGGTTACTTAATCGACTGTACTGACCTTCTTCCATAAATTGACTGAGGCGGTTAGTAATAGGTAGCACTACGTCAAGGTTGGGAAACGGTCGGGGAATTACCAAGCTAGAAACCAGTTGACCAAACTGTTCAGCAGTTTGCACACCCGATTCTACAGCCAGGCGCACATCAGCAATCCCACCACGGACGATCGCGGTACAATGGCCACTACCAATTTTTTCGTAACCAACTAAATGCACCCCAGCCGATTTAAGCATCATGTCCGCAGTACCGACAATTGCCGGAAAACTGAGGGTAGATACTAGCCCTAAAGCCGTATCCTTAAAGCTGTCTTGACGACGGGTTTTCTGATTTGTGCTAATAGACCTTTGATTGTATGTCTCCATGTGAATCCTCCAGGATACTCACAAACTAACACTTACTCAGAGCGATCAGCTACGCTGGGCGGAACGCCATCGTCAGAGACGGGGTTGTTTAATGCTTGCCTATGGGGAAATAATGTTACTAGAAGTCTTTGGATACTCCCTTGCCCATAAATTTGAGTACCAAAGGTATCGGGGGATGGGGTAGCAGTTTCACCAGATGCTAAATTTTCTGGGGTGGGTTGTGTTGAGTTAGAGTCAGTCTGAGGATTTTCTTGTTCTACGGCAGCAGTTTGATTTTCTGGGGTGGGAGCAGATTCTGACACAGATATAGACTGGTGTGTTAGTTCCACAAAAGCTGCGGCTGAGATGCTAGTTGAGGTAATCACTTTGCTCTCATGATTTGGGGGCTTTTGGGTAGTGGTAGCAGCAGGGGGATTTGTGGATGTCTCTGGCGGTGGTTCTGTGAGATTAATCTGCCGACTTTTATCTCCTAAAACTGAACCTGGTGGTACTACTAGTCCTGGGGCTACAGAACAGTTAAATACTGTCGTTGCTGCACCAATACAAGCATTCATGCCAATTTTGCCTTGACCGACCATCAAAAAGCCTGCTCCCAAGTTGACACCTGGTTCTACTTCTATTATGCCTTCACTAACTTGCAGAATTGACCCCATACCAATACAGACTCCTGCCCCGATGATAATCTTACTGTTTGTAGCCGCTTGGAGTATTACCCCTGGTGCAAGAACTGCACTAGGATGAATTGTCACCTCGCCACTAATGTAGGAATCAAAGTTGTTCTGGAGGCGCAGTGGCGGCACAGACATGGAAATTTTAACCTCGGAAGCCGAATATCAAGGGAGTGCTAATACCAATTCGCAATTCGCAATTCGCAATTCGCAATTAAGAAACATATCGGTTTCAAGCTTTGCATCTGTTGCTTAATTTTGGAGAATTGGTATAAGTCCTGAGTAATGAGTAATGAGTGTCAATGTTGAGTTAGGTGATTATTGCTTGTCATCAACAAAGACCTGATCTGCAACTCCACTGACTACTCACAACTCAACACTTTTAACTCAGCACTACTATGGACGCTGAATAATTGTTTCTAAGACTCGCCGCTTGGCTTTGGGGTCAATGCCAATTAGGCGGACGTATTCACCAGCAAATTCAGCTAATGCGGATTCTACAGCAGCGATCGCTTCTCTTTCGGAATTAGCTGAAATTACACCTGTACTACTCCAAGAACCTGTGCGGAATCTTCTTTGGTCTACGTGTTCGATGCTAATTTTATAGCCGCCAGTTAAAATCTGCCGGACTTGATCTACTACCTCAGAACTCAAACGAGTGCTAGTAAGTGTGGCTGTGGCTGTGGCTGTGGCTGTGGCTGTTGATCCACTCACTACTGATCTGGGGCTGCTAGAGGGTGTAACTTGACCGTTGGGACGTTGGATAATGGTTTCCAATACACGTCGTTTGGCTTTGGGATCAATGCCAATCAGACGCACATACTCACCTTGATGGCTGTCTATACATTCTTCTAAAGCCGAAACTACTTCATTGGCTGAAGTGGCTTCTATGGGTTTACAACTATTCCAAGAGCCTGTACGGAAGCGTCGCTCATCTACGTGTTCTGTGCCAATTCTGTAACCATTTGCCAGGAGTTGGCTAATTTGCTGCACGGTTTCCGCCGATAGTCTCGCACTACCAGATCCGTTACTATAGCTGGTGCCGTTACCGTTATAACTACCGTTGGTCTGGCTTGCTGGTGCTTTAAAACTTGTAGAGCCTTGAACTACACCATCAGGACGCTGAATAATGGTTTCTAATACCCGCCGTCTACTGGAGTCAATGCCAAACAGACGCACATATTCACCACTGTGGTCTGCTAGACAGGCTTCTAATGCTGCTACTGCTTCTCCTACTGTTCTAGCTTCAATAGGTTTACAGCTAGTCCACGAGCCTGTACGGAATCTTCTTTGGTCTACGTGTTCTGAGCCAATCTTATAACCTTGCTCTAATAAATAGCGTAATTGCTCTATGGTTTCTGCACCCAGGCTATTGCTTGCCACTTCACTACTCCTTCCTATCTCTATGACATTAAGTTTATTACTTGTATAAGATTTAGCTTTCTCGGCGCGAATAGGTGCAATACACTTAGTATCCGCAGCACATAAATATCCAGCGCGCAGAGCTTGGTTAATCCCTATGACGTGATGAGCAAATTTTTCATCTTGTTCTTGGACATCCGGCAAGCGATCGGCTTGTTGTTGGGTGGTGATAACTGCCCCAGAAGGTACATACTTACCAGGAGGAATTTCTACATCTTGAATCAAAGCGTGCATCATCACAATGCAGCCTTCTCCTACCCTGGCATTAAATACTGTGGAGCGAAAGCCAATAAACGAATTGTCTCCAACATAAGCTGGCCCGTGAATTAACGCCATGTGGGTAATAGAAGCATTTGTCCCAACCCAAACCGAGTATTCTTGGTCATCATCACCAATGACTCGGCCTTGCTCTAAACCGTGAATTACTACACCATCTTGAATGTTGGTGTTTTCTCCAATATAAAATGGTGTACCTTCATCGGCTCTGATTGAAGTTCCTGGAGCAACAATTACATTTGCACCTATAGAGACATCCCCAATAATGTTGGAAAAAGAGTGTACAAATGCGGTTTCATGGATTTTTGGTTCCGCTAAACTCCTTGACCACGGGGTTGGGGGAGCCGCCGTGCTGCGGACTGCCATCGTGAGATTCCTCCTGATTAAGATTTGGTCAATAGCCAATAAGTCAATAACACTTTAACTTTTGACTGTTGACTGTTAACTACCTGTATTGGTCTTTTTTGCTGTAAA
Source organism: Trichormus sp. (assembly GCA_050633005.1). Lineage (GTDB taxonomy): Bacteria > Cyanobacteriota > Cyanobacteriia > Cyanobacteriales > Nostocaceae > Trichormus. The sequence continues at coordinate 12,229 of JBODRP010000047.1, forward strand.
TCAGACGATCTTCTACGTAAATAGTATCAATTATCGCCACCACTGCTGCATCCACAGGACGCTGCTCACTTCCAGGTACTTGACGCGCCGCACTACCACGACTAATCAAGACCCATTCGTCTACTCCTGCACCTACGTTATCTGCTGCTACCTCGTATTTTTGCAGGAGGTTGCCTTCTTCATCTACTAATTGCAACAACAGTAGTTTGACACCTCGGAGACTAGGTTCTTTTTGTGTGCTAACTACTGTGCCACGTACTTTGGCAATTTGCATTACTTAATTATGGTCTTCTGCCGAAGGGACGAATCGCGTTCACATTTTCCCGGAATTGTTCTACATCTTCCGTATAACGAATTGGGAGAACATACTCTAAGTTTTCATGGGGACGAGCAATGATGTGTGTAGACAACACTTGTCCACCGTTAACGCGCTTTACTGATTCTACCCCTGCGCCTACAGAAGCTTGTACCTCGGATACATCACCTCTGACGATGACTGTTACCCGGCCACTACCAATTTTTTCGTAGCCTACTAAAGTAACACGAGCAGCTTTTACCATCGCATCTGCTGCTTCTACTACTGCGGGAAAGCCTAGCGTTTCTACCATTCCTACTGCAATTGACATTCTTTTGATTCCTGAATACAGTTTTTATCTTTTGATGCTCAAGAAGGCAACCCCGTTTATGAGTTTTTCTACTCAGCTTTTAGGTACGGAACTGTTCAACAGCTTCCGTGTAACGAATCGGTAAGACGTATTCTAAGTTCTCGTGGGGGCGGGCAATGATGTGTGTAGATACCACTTCACCACCATTTACTCTTCTGGCTGCTTCAATTCCAGCTGCTACTGAGGCTTGTACCTCAGATACATCTCCCCGCACAATCACGGTGACTCTAGCACTACCGATTTTTTCATATCCTACCAGAGTTACGCGCGCAGCTTTCACCATCGCGTCAGCTGCTTCTACTACTGCGGGAAATCCCTTAGTTTCAATCATTCCAACTGCAATTGGCATCCCATATCTCCTAAAAAATTAATCCAATCTCTACTACGGTTTGAAATTTTGCACGGGGAAGCTGATCTTGAGCTACAAAAACACTCCCAAACTAAGCATAGGAAAGCTTGGCATCTCTGGCAATATAAATTAGTATAATAGTTTATAATAAAAAAGTTTTAAAAAACTTAACAAAAATTTGTACCTGTGATCTATTTAATCAAGGTTCATGGATTACTAGAGTAACCACTTGTGCTTTATAATTTTTTTATTACATTTAGCAAAAGATATTTATAATCAAGCCTAATCCTGTCTGGCAAGGAAACATCAGAGTGTGTCAGTTTTACGGTATCTGGTTTTCCCCAAATTTTTAGTCAGGATAAAAACTGTTTGCAAAACACATAAGTTTTTTAAATAGTTTGTATAAACTGAGGTTTTCAAGGTAGAAACCAAGAGTTTAAACCAGAGGAAATATGCCAAATCCCAACTGTCTACTATAAATCAGATTGATTTTAATAGGAATTTTTGTAGGGGATAATCAGGAAAAAATACTCATCTAAGAACTTCAGCGAAAAAATTAAAAAAAGCAGAGTTTTTAGGATAGTTTATTTTTAGTAGTAAATGATTGTATTAAGGGTTTTAAGAAAATTTAAAGCTGGGTCTGGAAGGGAAATATAAATGAATGAGTTTCTATTTGCAACAAGTTGGTGTATGCCTTTTTATAGTTTGATAGGCGCACTGATCACGTTGCCGTGGAGTATAGGTATAATCCGACGAACAGGGCCAAGACCTGCGGCGTATTTCAACTTGTTGACTACCCTTTTAGCGTTTACTCATAGCCTCTTAGTATTTAAGGATATTTGGAACAGAGAACAAGAAACCTGGGTAATTACTTGGTTGCAAGCGGCGGATTTAAATTTATCCTTTGCCTTGGAAATTTCACCAGTTAGTATTGGAGCAACAGTATTAATTACAGGGCTGAGTCTACTAGCGCAAATCTATGCTCTAGGTTACATGGAAAAGGACTGGGCTTTAGCACGTTTTTTTGGACTGCTGGGATTTTTTGAAGCTGCACTCAGTGGTTTAGCTGTGAGTGATTCTTTATTTCTCAGCTACGTACTATTAGAAGTGTTGACCCTTTCTACATATTTGCTGGTGGGATTTTGGTATGCACAGCCTTTAGTAGTAACAGCAGCCAGAGATGCGTTTTGGACAAAACGGGTGGGAGATTTATTACTACTGATGGCAGTAGTGACCCTTTCTAACTTAGCGGGTAGTTTAAATTTCTCGGATTTATATGAGTGGGCGCAAACAGCGAATTTAAACCCAGTCACCTCAGCATTGTTGGGTTTGGCTTTGGTTGCTGGGCCATCTGGTAAATGCGCTCAGTTTCCGTTACATATGTGGTTAGATGAAGCAATGGAAGGCCCTAACCCAGCTTCTGTGATGCGGAACTCCTTAGTGGTAGCGGGTGGTGCTTATATATTGTATAAACTACAACCAATTTTGGCTCTCTCACCCATAGCATTAAACGCTTTACTCGTTATAGGTAGTGTCACAGCCGTAGGAGCGAGTTTAGTAGCACTGGCACAAACTGATATCAAGCGGGCTTTATCTCATTCTACTAGTGCTTATATGGGATTGGTATTTTTAGCCGTGGGTTTGCAACAGGGGGGTGTAGCCTTGATGTTGCTATTGACCCATGCGATCGCCAAAGCATTATTATTTATGAGTTCAGGCTCAATCATTTTCACTACCCACAGTCAAGACTTGACCGAAATGGGTGGTTTATGGTCGAGAATGCCAGCAACTACCACAGCCTTTATAGTCGGTTCGGCGGGGATGGTGACACTATTACCACTGGGTAGTTTTTGGGCAATGTTAGCCTGGGCTGATGGTTTAGTGAGAGTTAGCCCCTGGGTGATTGGAATTTTAATCTTAGTCAATGGGTTAACCGCCTTAAACTTAACACGGGTATTCAGATTAGTATTTTGGGGTCAACCGCAACAAAAAACCCGTCGTGCGCCGGAAGTTGGTTGGACAATGGCTTTTCCAATGGTATCCCTAACCATCATGACTTTAATCTTACCTCTAATGCTACAGCAATGGTACTTGCTACCAGCTTGGGAAAGTATTGATTGGTATGTAGTTTTAGTATTGGTTGCGTCTAGCGTAGCTGGGGTAGTTATTGGGTCAAGTATATATCTGCACAAAGCTTGGTCGCGGTCGAGAATTATGGCTTGGCGCATGGTGCAAGACTTATTAGGTTATGACTTTTACATTGACCGCATTTATCGCCTGACTATAGTGAGTGCAGTAGCCATACTATCAAAAATTTCCGCTTGGAGCGATCGCTATTTAGTCGATGGTTTTGTCAACTTAGTTGGTTTTGCCGCAATTTTAAGTGGACAAGGCTTAAAGTACAGCATTTCCGGTCAATCCCAAGGATATATGTTAACTATCCTAGCAGTAGTCAGTGTCTTGGGTTTTTTCATTAGTTGGTCATTAGGTTTACTGGATAAATTGCCTTTTTAGTGGGCATGGGGCATAAAAATTCAAAATTCAAAATTCAAAATTCAAAATTAAAGAGTTTTACTCCCCCTGCTCCCTGCCCCCCTGCCCCCCTGCCCCCTGCTCCCAGTCACCTGTCCCCTGTCACCTGTCACCTTCCTTATGTTAAGTGCTTTAATTTTTGCCCCGTTATTGGGTGCGCTGTTAGTTAGTTTGTTCCCTGCTGGTATAAATGGGAAAATGTCCCGGAGTATCGCTTTAATAGTTGCAGGATTTATTTGCTTGTGGAGTGTCATCTTGGCTAGCCAGTTTAATCCAGGGGAAGTTAACCAACAGTTTAGTGAATTTTTACCCTGGATAGATGCGTTAGGATTGAATTATAATTTGGGAATAGATGGGCTATCCTTGCCTTTGCTGTTGTTAAATGGATTATTGACAGGTATAGCTATCTACAGTACCGATGAATCTCTACAACGTCCTCGGTTATATTACTCCTTAATTTTGGTGTTGAGTGCTGGAGTAGCCGGAGCATTTCTAGCCCAGGATTTACTGCTATTTTTCTTATTTTACGAGGTAGAGCTGATTCCCCTGTATCTGCTGATTGCGATTTGGGGAGGGGCAAAAAGAGGTTATGCTGCTACAAAATTTCTGATTTACACTGCTGTTTCAGGAATCCTGATTTTAGCTAGCTTCTTGGGTATGGTGTGGCTCAGTGGTGCTAATAGTTTTGCCTTAACAGCATTTAATCCTCAGTCTCTACCTTTAGCTAGCCAATTGCTACTGCTAGCGGGGATTTTAATTGGATTTGGCATTAAAATGCCCCTAGTTCCCTTTCACACTTGGCTACCAGATGCCCACGTTGAAGCTTCTACACCGATTTCCGTCTTGTTGGCTGGTGTGTTATTGAAACTGGGGACTTATGGCTTGTTGCGGTTTGGCATGAACTTGTTACCAGATGCTTGGGCATATTTAGCCCCTTGGTTAGCGGTTTGGGCAGTGGTGAGTGTGTTGTATGGCTCATCCTGTGCGATCGCACAAACTGATATGAAGAAAATGGTAGCCTATAGTTCTATTGGTCATATGGGCTATATCTTACTAGCTGCCGCCGCCGCCACACCATTAAGTACCTTGGGGGCTGTCATGCAGATGATTAGCCACGGTTTAATTTCTGCCATGCTATTTTTATTGGTGGGGGTTGTCTATAAAAAAGCTGGTAGCCGTGATTTAAATATCATTCGCGGACTGTTGAACCCAGAACGGGGTATGCCTTTAATTGGTAGCTTAATTATTATCGGCGTAATGGCTAGTGCTGGTACTCCAGGAATGCTAGGGTTTATTTCCGAATTTATTGTATTTCGGGGTAGTTTTGCCATATTTCCCATACAAACCCTGTTATCAATGATTGGTACAGGCTTAACGGCGGTTTACTTCTTAATTTTAGTTAACCGTGCCTTTTTCGGGCGATTATCTGAGCAAGTTATTGCCCTACCTAGAGTTTACTGGAGCGATCGCACTCCTGCCTTTATCTTAGCTGTCCTAATTGTCATTTTTGGTATCCAACCCGGTTGGTTAGTACGTTGGACTGAACCCACAGTTACTGCTATGGTCAGCGTAGAACATACAGTGGCAACTGTCTCTTTAGAAGCAACAAAAAGCCAAAAATAAATGTTTGGGATAGGGGTGTAAGGGTGTAAGGGTGTAAGGGTGTAGGGGTGTGGGGGAAAGAATAAAAATCAATATATTCTTCTCTAATACCCTTACACCTTCCGAATAGGAAAAGCATATTAGTAGGGTGCGTCAGATATCAAAAATATGTTTATCGAAAGCATTTAAGCTATCTGACACACCCTACAAAACTAAAACCCAAATTTTACGATAACTCCCTAATTACGAATTACGTAGCTTGCTTCTCGCTTTGCGAGTATTACGAATTACGAATTACTACAGTCTAGTAATTAATCAACATAATTTTAAAAAATATCTTTATTTCTTGGAGAATCAAAATGGTAACTGTTAGAAAAAAACAAAATCGCAATCCCTTAGAGGAGTATATTCAACGCCTGCTAACAGGACAAGCTTTACTGGTAGATAGTCCAGGCAATGTCTTAGAAGTTGTAGGGATTCTTAAAAGTTATGGTGTAGTGCTGGATGCTTACTCAAAAAATCTAATTTATATTGCTGAACATCAGTTTTTAGTGTTTTTCCCATTTTTTAAATATTTTAATGGGGAAATTAATTTCCAAAAATTACTGCGTCATTGGTGGCATGACCGAATCAATTTTGAGTATGCTGAATACTGCATGAAAGCGATGATGTGGCACGGTGGCGGCGGTTTAGATACTTATTTAGATACCCCAGAATTTCAACAAAGAGCGCAAGCAGTGATCAAAGCAAAATTTGCTTTTAATCCTGCAATTATGGGTTTGAATCAATTGTTTCCCGACTTTTTAACTGAACAGTTACGCGTCTCATCTTACTACAGTGGTTTAGGACAATTTTGGCGGGTAATGGCTGATATTTTCTTAAACTTATCAGACCGCTATGATCGAGGTGAAATTAAAACGATTCCCGAAATTGTAGATCATATTAAAGCAGGTTTAGTAGCGGATGCTTTAAGGCCGATTAGCTATGCTGTGAAAATTAATAAAAAAGTCTATGAAATTATTCCTCAAAGTTTAGGTTTGACTTTTTTAGCAGATACCGCCATACCTTATGTAGAAGCAGTATTTTTTAGAGGTACTCCATTTTTGGGAACAGTTTCATACAACGCCCAAGCTTATCAAATTCCACCAGATCAATCTCGATTTCAATACGGAGCATTATACGCTGATCCATTGCCTATTGGTGGTGCAGGTATTCCTCCGACATTGTTAATGCAGGATATGCGTCATTATTTACCAGAATATCTGCATGAAGTTTATCGTCACAGTTTGCGAGGTGAGGATGATTTGCGGGTGCAGATTTGTATGACTTTCCAAAAATCTATGTTTTGCGTGACGACAGCCGCGATTTTGGGATTGATGCCTTATCCGGCGGATAGTGAAGACGCATCTGAGCAAGAGGCTAATCGAGTTTATTTAGAAAAGTGGATGGATAGGTTACAAACTTCCCAGTTATTGACTGTCAATAAGTAAAAGGGTGTAGGGTGTAGGGAATCTTGCCACCCACGAGAGGCGATGCTGAAGCATTTATGAACAGGGGAAAGCGATCGCTTTCTCCTTCTTATATTAACGTGAGTTCGACGAATTTAAAAAACCCCTCTCCAAACCTCTCCCCTGCAAGGAGAGAGGCTTCAAAAGCTTAATTAAGTGTTTAACACGTATAATTTTATACATTAATATAGGAGAAGAAAGGCGATCGCCCCTCTAGCAAAGTCCGCGATCGCCTTTCTTTCAACCCCAAAACAGGAGTCAATTATTATATTTCTGGTTCAACACCAAGAGCGCGCAATTGAGCAATCAGGCGATCGTTGCGTTGACGTTCCTGTTCGGCGCGTTGGCGTTCCTGTTCGGCGCGTTGACGTTCTTGTTCTGCGCGTTGGCGTTCTTGTTCGGCTCTTTCGTCACCAGTCAGCAACAAATTACCCTCCGCATCCCACCAGCGTAGCCAGGGTAATTCTGCGTTTTGATATTCACCCTCCCAGATACCTAACTCAACACCTAAAGGATGTATGGGATAATGTCCACTTTCATTGGTTGGTAATAGTTGATATTGTCCATCAATTAAGTGATAAACTTCCACGCTGGCTTTATTTACTTCATAAATGCCATAAAAAGGAGGACGTATCACCTGTTCATAAATCCAAAATTTACCCTTCCAAGGTGTTTTGTTTCGCTCTTCACTCCCATCCCCAGAGACAAATTCTAAAACAATCAATGGCGCAATAAATTCTCGCCAAAACACATAGGAACGTCGTGTTTGTCCATCCAGTAATGGCGGTACATTTCCTACATAAAACCAATCTGGTGCTTCCGCGCCTTTTTCTGGGGGGTCAGTTAAACGCCAGTAAATCCCTAAGTCCTGACCGATACAATATTGACCATCAGGATGTAATTGTTTGAGTACGGGTGTAATTGAATCCGTCAATAAAATACTTTGGGGATGTTCTTGCCAATTTTTCACAAATGTGCCGTCGGACTCTGGTAGCTGCGTATGGTCGGGAAATGGGGTGAGGTCAGTGTCTAGATTTGTTGCAGAGGTCATAAGATTACCTTTGCAGAGGGTAAGGGTTGTTTTTTAGTTTAACGTGAGTTAGTAGGGTACGTCAGTTATGAATAATTTCTAGGTGTAGAGAGATTTTGTCACACTGACGCATCCTAACCTACTAACCTACTATTTTCTTCACAAAGCTCATTCAAGCGTCAACTCTCTCTTGTGTGAAAATGAGTACAAATATTTTGGGAGTTGCAAAGATGGCTTGGGTAGCAGGTGATCAGTTGCAAGGTGGCAAATACACTATTGAAAAGGAATTAGGAAGGGGACGGTTTGGTATTACATATCTGGTAAAAAATAGGAATAGCGATCGCTTAGTTATTAAAACCTTAAATGATAATTTGCTGCAATCTCTCAGTCAGTCGGAGCGCGCACGGCTGGAAAATATGTTTTACAGTGAAGCATTAAAAGTTCAAAAATGCCATCATCAGCATATTGTGCAGATTATAGAACTATTTAAGGAAGGAGAGTATCCGTGTTTAGTAATGGAATATATCGGTGAAGATAGTTTAGCCAATCTTCGCCCAGCCATACTTTCGGAACAAGACGCACTCCGTTATATTCAGCAAATTGGGGAAGCATTGATAATTGTACATAACAATGGACTGATTCATCGGGATGTGCGTCCAGAAAATATCCTGTTGCGGAAGCGAGACGGCAATTCAGAAGCCGTGTTAATTGATTTTGGTTTAGCTTTAGATTTTGACTATATTTTAACCACAAGCCGAACTACAGAAACATCCGCCGGATTTACACCATCTGAGCTTTCTACTAAAGGTACTATAGCCAAGGCACATAGCGATGTTTATTCACTAGCGGCTACTCTTTATAAACTGCTGACGGGGAGAACACCAGTAGATGCAGTCAAGCGCAAATTAGACGGTGAGCATTTAGTTTCCCCAAAAGAATACAATCCTCAAATTAGCGATCGCACCAACAGGGCAATTTTAACAGGGATGCAGCTAGATCCCAAACAGCGATCGCAATCAATGCGAGAATGGCTAGATTTATTAACTCAGCCTGAGACAACTGTTACATCTAACACCAAGTCAAATTGGGAACGCAACATTCAGGTGTGGGGAATTATTATAGCGGCGATCGCAGCTATTGGCACTTTACTCTCAGGTATAGTTGGCTGGATACCTATTTTTAAACCCTCCCCATCTCCTAGCCCATCATTAGTGTCTCCTAGTTCACCATCTAGCCAAACCCCGTAGAATTAGCTAAACTCATATCATCATCCTGGCTTTGAACTAATTATTTTTACTCAGAGGTATTCATGCCCTGGATAAAAGGACAAAAATTACAAAATGGTAAATATGTAATTGAGAAAGTCCTGGGACAAGGGGGATTTGGAATTACTTATAAAGCGCAGCAAGTTGGGCTAAATCGTGCAGTCGTTATTAAAACACCAAACGAACATCTCAGCTATGATCCAGAGTATGAAAAATACATAGAGCGATTTATTCAAGAAGGGAAAATACTGGCACGTTTATCTCACGATCCGCATCCTCATATTGTGGGTGTAATTGACCTATTTCAAGAAGGTAACACCCACTGTCTAGTCATGGAATTTGTGGAAGGGGAAAATTTGTTTGAGGCTGTAAAACGTAGAGGGGCGTTACCGGAATCCGAGATTGTGCGCTGTATCTGTCAAATTGGGGAAGCGTTAAGCAAGGTGCATCAAGCGGGGCTAGTACACCGAGATGCTCACCCAGGAAACATCATGTTGCGGAGTAATGGTAAAGCAGTTTTGATTGATTTTGGCATTGCTAAGGAACTTTTACCTCAAACGTTGAGTTCAACGGGTAATGTAGGTAACAAAGGATTTGCACCCTATGAACAGATGACTAGAGGTAGTCGAGAGCCAACAGTTGATGTTTACTGTCTCACTGCCACACTTTATTATGCAGTGACAGGTCAACCCCCTACAAATTCTCTGGCTCGTAAGCTAGAAAATATTCCTCTCAAGCCACCTAAACAAATCATTCCCAATATTAGCAAACAATTGAATCAAGCAATACTCAAAGGTATGGCACTGGAGGCACAAGATCGCCCCCAGTCAATGCAGGCATGGTTGGCGATGTTAGAAACACCACAAGCAACACCTCCGCCTGCTGTTGAACCAGTTCATAGAAAAGAAGTTGTTCGTCCCAAAGTCAAGGTAAAGTCAGAACCTACATCACCTAGAATAATCCGTTGGGGCTTGTTGATGGTTGTATTATTAATTTGCTTATTAGGCTACTTATTAGTTGCGTCTAACGCTCCGATCTGGGTTTGGGCTGTGTTCGTTCCTCCGGCTGTGGTTGGGACTTTGCTTTATGCTGTGAATGATGCTTTGGTTGGGGCTTTGGTTGGGGCTTTGTTTTGGACTGGGGCTTGGGCTGGGGTTTGGGCTGGGTATCGTGCTTGGGCTTGGGCTGAGGCTTGGGCTGGGATTTGGGCTGGGGCTGGGGCTGGGGCTTTGTTTTTTGCTTTGGCTTTCGCAGGGGGTGCGGCTATTGCTTTTGCTGTGGGTGTGTTTGGGGGTATGGCTGGAGATAAATTACGAGAATCCTTTAGCCGACTTCATACTTTTCTAATTTTAGTCGCTACTTGCTTGTTTGGCTTGGGTTTGGGGTTGTTAGCACACCGAGCTTTTCACGGAGTCTCATAACTTCCTCAACATTAAAGTTTGTCAGGGAAAAAGAAGTTCGTAGTAAGGACTTTAGTCCTTAGATGAGGACTGAAGTCCTCACTACAAACCAGTGCGATCTCATTCATCAACAGCATTATCTAAGCAAATATTCTCTTGTTAGGACACTAAGTTTTGATAATATCACTTAATAAAGTCTACTTCAAAACCATCAAAATTTGACTCAGACTTCTGGTTCAACACCAAGAGCGCGCAATTGAGCAATCAGGTGTTCATTGCGTTGTCGTTCCTTTTCGGCTCTTTCCTCACCAGTCAGCAACAAATTACCCTCCGCATCCCACCAACGTAGCCAGGGTAATTCCATATTTTGATATTCACCTTGCCAGATACCCAACTCCACACTTAATGGATGTATGGGATAATGTCCGCGCTCATTTGCTGCTAATAATTGATATTGCCCACCAACTAATTCATAGACTTCTACACTAGCTTTATTTACTTCATAAATTCCGTAAAAAGCCGGATGAATTACCTGCTCATAAATCCAAAATTTACCCTTCCAAGGGGTTTTGTCTCGTTCCTCTGTACCATCGCCAGAAACAAATTCCAAAGCAATTAACGGGGAAATAAACTCACGCCACAGCACATAAGACCGTCGTGTTTGTCCATCCAGCAAGGGCGGTACATTGGGAACATAAAACCAATCAGGTGCTTCCGCGCCTTTCTCTGGGGGGTCAGTCATCCGCCAGTAAATACCGCTATCTTGACCTATGCAGTATTGTCCATCAGGATGACGTTTTTTTAATACAGGTTTAATCGAGTCAGTGAGTAGAATGCTTTGGGGATGTTCCTGGAAATTTTTCACGAAAGTACCATCGGACTCTGGTAGCTGCGTATGGTCGGGGAATGGGGTGAGGTCAGTATCTAGATTGGTTGCAGAGGTCATAAGATTACCTTTGCACAGGGTAAGGATTATTTCTTAGTTTAACGTGAGTTAGCGGGACTTAGACAAAGATTGAGCAGATAAGTAGTGGCGTGTCAAGGCTAAAATAGTGGGAAAAAATTGTAGCTACAAAATTTTTGCATTAAAGACAGGCAGCAATAAGGGGATGCCAGTCTCGTGGTTAGGTTTCCCGACTTGAGAGAACTGGCGTTGGGGTTTCTACCTACCTTATCTACGAGTGCCGGAGGCTACAGAAAATAAGGATTGTTGGACGAAGTACGGTTTTAAACCTAACTTGTTAATCAATCTTTTTTAGCGATCGCTGCCATATTACTGATGTGTCAATATGGCAGAGTCACAAACCTAGATTTTAAGTGTCAAAGTTGTCTGGTAACAACTAAACTGACTGTTTTTGACGACCCTTAACCTTAGAGACTACACCAAAAGCACCCAGACCGAGTAAACCAATCAAAGTTGCTGGTTCGGGAGTTGTTCTAGGAGGCTGAGAAATTTCTGTTTTAATTTTCTGTTCAACTGTCTTGGCAAAATCTGCAAAGGTATCAGCTTGCAAAACGAAAGCACCAGCACCGCCTTTAACATTAGTGTCATAGAAGTTGAATAGAGAAGTTCCTCCACCAATCACTAGACCATTAATAGCATCAATACCAGCCGCTAAAGCTGCATCCCGAGCGGCTGCTGTGGTAGTTGGGTTGCTTGTGCCATCACCAGACACATCAATAACTTGGCGTGCGCTTTCAAAATCATTATTAAAGAATAGAGGAGTAGCAAAATTAATTGCAGAGCCGATGACTGTACCTCCACTGAAGGGGCGATTTGTGGCATTAATAGCATTTGCAAAGTTTTGGGATGCTTCCACGCTATCAATCAGCGTCCAACCTACAGCTTGTTGCTGTTGAGTAGCGCTAGACCAATAGATTAAGTTAACAGCAATCTTGCCGATCTCTCCCTGGGAGATGAAGTTATTGAAAAGATCAGCATTATTAAAAGCATCTACATAGCCTTGTTTTTGCAAGTTAAACTCACTGGTGCTGATACTACCAGATACATCAACAAGTAAAGATAACTCCGTATCAACAAAAGTAGCAGCGTTAGCACTTGTGGATATAGCTAAAGCTGACAGAGTACCAGCTACAGTGGTGAGGCTTGCTCGAAAAACGAAAGAAGTCTTCATCGATATAATCTCGCTACATTAAAGAACAGTAGATTTTGACTGCGGAATTACTTATCTATTGCAGTAAATAGCCCACTTGAAGATTTAGGATGAAGTTGCTTATAAATACCTGCAAGAGACTTTGATAAGTATTCTTACCGTGATCACAAACAAATAATCTCAGGATAAATACTGATGCTTGCTTTGTTTTGTGCCTTGATTTCATTTATAAGCGAAGCTTAACTCCGTATTTTCCTCATCTAGACACTTAATAGCTTAGGATAAATTTACTGAGTCTGCTAGTAGTACTTTAATACCTTTACAGAAAACACATATTATAAAGTCTGGGATTTT
>JBODRP010000048.1:0-24319 GCA_050633005.1 Trichormus sp.
TTAACCAAGCACTATTTACAAAACCTCGACGATTTAAGACTTGGTCATAACTATACCTTGACCAATCTTGAATTTCTTGGCGGTGGGGTGACAAAATTACCATTAAACTAAATAGTAATACCAAATTAAAAAATACCAGGATGAAAAAGTTTTGTCCTATTTGATAATTCAAATCCTTGTAGCTGGTATTTTGGATAGTAAATCCCCAGAAAATCAGTTGAAAACAACCGACTAACCAATAACTCTGAGATTTATTTAAAACTGGTATATTAGGATTACGAAAACGACGCTGCAATGCTTGCCAAGCCCAGTAAATGCCCAGACCATAGTTAAATAAATGTAAGCCTAATAAACCCACAAGACTTTTACCTACTGGTAAATAGAAAAACTGTAATTGATCAAGAGATGACTCCTCGTAGTGACTAAATAAACGACCAAATAGATAAACCACCATATCAAATGGACTTAATAATCTCAACCATGTAGCTGTATTATTAAAGTTTGAGCTATAGGATGCTAAGTTAATCATAAAGAACAAAAAGACTAACACTGCACCACTAGCTAACCAAGGTTGAAACCCACTGAATAAACGACTAATTAAGCCAAATAACAGAGCATAACTGTAGAAGAAAATACAGCTAACTATTAGAAGTATATCAAAGCTTAAAATGTGGCTAAAAGGGATTTTTGCAGAAATTCCTGACCATAAATGTAAAGGTAATGCGGCGATAACTATGAGATAAATAACAATGGGTACTCCTAACATTTTGCCTGTTAAAATACTCACTTCTGACTGAGGAGTAAGACGCAAAAAATTGAGAGTGCCACGATGCTCTTCTTGAGCTAAGTTATTAATTAATAAATATGTGCCTGCGACTAACAAAATAAAAATGAACATTACACTCAGGCTGAGGAATATATATCGCCAATGGTCTTGCCACCACAATGCCATATTTATTTGGTCGGTAGGACATAATTTTTCATGGAGAATTTTACTAAGATTATTCTGCTCAGTTTTTAAGTTACCTAGTTGTGTTTTTAATTCCTGAAGTTTTACCGGATCAAAGTTGGTAGTACCAGTGTAGGAATTAATTTGCTGCTGAATTATGTCTATTTGTGAGTAAAGTGAGTTCAATCGTTGTTGATAACCTGTACTCAACTTACAGTATGTCCCTGACATACTATATTTTTCGCCAGGGTAAGAACTGAATTGATATAGAACAACTACCAGTTGAGCAATCAATGATAAGCCAACAGCAATGACTGTATTAAAAACTTTGAGACGACCTTTAATTTCCCGCCAAAATTGAGGATTCCAGTCGCCCATTTTATTGATAAAATTCAGCATCATCGGAAATATCTCCCCATTTAATAGTTAAGATGCTTGTTTGTGTCCCAGTTTCAAGAAAATACTTTCTAGGTCTTCTTGAACACAGTGAAAATCAGTAATAGGAATGCCAGATGTAACTAGCGATCGCAATAATTCAGCGCAGTCTTCCTGTGTACCTGAAAAATTAACTTTTAAGCTATTTTTACCTGTAATTTTCTCCCAATCTTCTACACAAGGATGATGTTTAATTTCAGTTAAAAGTGCCTCTAAATCACCCAAAGTTGATAAAATTATTTGTTGACGAGACAGCCGTTGATAAAGATGTTGCAGTGAAGCACTTTCGACTAAAAACCCTAATTCCATAATGCCCACAGAACTACACAATTCTGCTAAGTCGCTGAGAACGTGGGAAGAAATTAAGATTGTCATCCCGGCTTCTTGCAGTGCTTTGATAATTTCTCGAAACTGCATCCTGGCAATGGGATCAAGTCCCGAAACAGGCTCATCTAATAGCAGTAAAATTGGCTCATGGATAATAGTCCTGGCTAAACTTAAACGCTGCTTCATCCCCCGTGATAAGGTAGAAATGAGACTGTGGCGTTTATTACTTAGTTGGATGAGTTCTAAAACTTCGTGTAAGCGTTGAGTGCGCCGTGGTTCTCGCAGACGATACAAACGAGCAAAATAATCTAGGTAGTCCCAGACATTTAAGTCTTCATACAGAGGATAATCATCAGGGAGGTAGCCAAGACGACGCTTGAGGGTGGGGTTACTCTTGTCACGACGCAGGCGATCGCCGTTAATATAAATCTCACCCGTAGTTGGTTCTTCAGCTGCTGCCAACATTCGGATGAGAGTTGTTTTACCTGCGCCATTGGGGCCTATGAGTCCATATACTTCCCCCATTTGGATTTCTAAGTCAACATCATTAACGGCTACGTGCCTTTCAAATTGCTTAGTTAATCCACGGGTGCGAATTGCTAATTCTTTTACCATAGCGGCTGGGGTACGGCTGTTGTTTATACACTAAGCTAACCTCTTTCTACAGCTTTCGTCAGTTCCGTTACGGAAATTGCAACCAGGTTCTCTAAAAGAATCGCACAAAATTAAATTTAAGTAATAAGTAATAAGTAATAAGTAATAAGTAATACCCATTACTTATTACTTGTTTAACTTTATTAGCCCAATTGAGTCAAAATTGAACTAATATCAACCATTAACTTCTGCCCCAATTTGAGTAAATTCTGACACTGATGAGGATCATCTTGACTAGTCAGACACAAGGGGATGATTTGACTGTGCAGACAGCTAAAGTAGAGTTCTTGAGATTGGTGTAATGAAATCCCAATATTTAATTGATATGCTACATCAATTAACCGTTCTAAACATTGAATGTCTGTAGCAAAACTACCATTGCTATCGTGCAGCAATCTCCACAGTAAGCGCAAAATCAACTGTTCGAGGATTTGCTTGCCTTCAGGAATATTTAAGCGACAACGCAGATGTTTGGCTTCAGTGGCGATCGCCTCTAATTCTACTATGTGATTCCAAACTAATACAGGTTCGGTGATATCTTGCTCTAGCGATCGCAATGTCGTCATAGAGCGATATCCTAAAGCAATCTCGGCTGCTACTTGTAACTCTTGGGGTACAGCTAATTCATCCCGGTGAAAGGCAACTAAGACACCATAATTATCCCGATAAGCTTGAGTATAAAGTTGGTCTAAGCGAGTCAGTGTTTCTTGGGAGAGTAAGCGCATAATGCGGTGGCGTTCTTCTGCAAAGAGATTTTGCAAGTTGTAAGCTTCACCACTAAACACTTGTGTCATTACCAAGATAGTTTGGGCTGCGCTGGCTTGTTGCAGTGCGGTAAACAGCTTGTCTTTTAATTGGCTGTAGTCTCGTCTGCCGGTAAATATTTGAATGCAGCAGTGGAAATCCCAACCGCCTAAATGCAGCACGGCAAAAACTAAGTTTTCGCTTTCCCAGGTAATATCAGAGACTAACTTTAAATGACCAACCGCTAAGGTCAATGATCCCATGCGTTGCAGTTGGTAGTCTATCTCGTTGACGGTATAGCAATAAACGTGCTTTTGGTGATTGCCGGGGGCTGATCCCTGACCATTAAATATAGATGTAATGGCGTAATGGGCAGCGACTTGTTTAAAACTAATCTGGGCAGTTTGTACGAGTTGGCGGTATACTTCCGCACCATGTTTCAAAGCTTCAACGTTGCTGGGGGCTGAAGATAGGCGTTTGAGGAAGCCTTTTTCTAGTTGCACACCAGCCACATCTCCCGCCAGTTCTAAGGCACGGGAGGCGTAACGGAGAATTTGAGTTCCTTCTGGGCGAGACAGTTCTTCAAAAAACCAACCGCAACTGGTGAACATAAATAAAGCATGACGCTGCATTTCTAATAGGCGCAAAGCGTCTACTTGTTCGGCGGCGGTGAGTTTGTGGTTTTGATGACGGGAGAGAAAACGGCTAACATTGCTAGCAGAGCGATCGCTGATCACTTGAATATATTCATCTCTAGCTAGCCACGGATCACGTAACAATTGTTTACCATATTCTTCGTAAACGGCAATTAATTGATCCCGTAGCCAATTTAAGGCATTCCGTAACGGCCGCCGCCATTTTTGATGCCAAACTCCCCCTTCACCACCACAACCACAATCATCCTGCCATCTATTAACACCGTGGGCGCAACTCCAGGCGGTTACAGGTTTTAACTCAACTTCCCATGTGGGAGAATTTAAGCTCAGGTAATGAGCAAAGTTTGTCACCGTCCAACCATGTTGGGGAAACTCTGCTATAAAAGCGTAGGCGATGGTTTTTTCTGTTCCCTTTTTATGGTGTCCGAAGGTTTCCCCGTCTGTAGCCACAGAAATTAATTGTGACTGACGATGATCCCCGCGCACAGCTGCCCCAATGCGTCCGGCAAAATGGTGAGAATTATAAACGACATCGCTAAAACCCATATCCCGTGAAATGGGGCCGTCGTAGAAGAAAATATCAATATATGGGCATTGGTCATTGGGAAGTGGCAATTGGTCATTCAGATTTCCTAGTCCCCGATCCCCACGCAAATAACAACGATAGGGACGGGTGGGATCAATCTGACTACCGCCAACTTCGTGCCATTCCGGTTGGGGATCGTTTTCTGATGGGAAGGGACGACAACGCAGGGCTTGGGATGGTGCAAGGACTATAAAACGAATCCCTTCCGCCACTAAAGCTTCTAAGGTGGCATAGTCTACGGCAGTTTCCGCTAACCACATTCCTTCGGGATCACGACCAAAGCGAGAACGGAAGTCTGCTTTCCCCCAGCGAATTTGGGTGTATTTATCCCGTTCGTTGGCTAGGGGCATAATAATGTGATTGTATACTTGCGCGATCGCATTGCCGTGGCCATTTAATCTTTGACAACTTTTTGCGTCCGCTTCTAAAATCCGTTGATAAACCTCCACATCATAGCGTTCTAGCCACGACATCAGCGTCGGGCCGATGTTGAAGCTCATATATTCGTAATTATTGACGATCCCCAACACTTCACCTCGGTCATTTAAGACTCTGGCGAAGGCATTAGGACGGTAGCATTCCCAATGAATGCGCTCATTCCAATCATGGAAAGGTGCGGCACTGGGTTGACGCTCAATGGCATCTAAATAAGGGTTTTCCCTCGGTGGCTGGTAAAAATGACCATGCACCGTCACATACACACCTGTAGCTTGTCTCAGGGGATCGCTGTGGTGAGTATCTGGAACAGGGAAATTGGATGTTGATGTTGAGCCAGAACTAGCTGGCCTCTCAGCAGCAGAAGTCATGTATTTTTATCCAAAAAAAACTTACGCTTATGCCGGAAACATCTGATTCAAACCTTTTGACACAAGTTTGAAAGCAAAATCCGGTATATATGAAAACTTTAGGTACGGAATACAGCTAAGTTGCGACGAATGTAATCTTATTATGATAGTAAATCTGCGTTATTGCCACACTGTTTTCCATATTTCATAAAATTATCAGCCATTGCACAACGCTCCTTGGCGGAGTTTTCTGGTTGGCAGAACCAATCAAAATTTAATTATCTTTTAATTTATTAAAACCCATTTTTGGTGTAAAAGCATAATTTTTAATAGATAGTTTTGCTAACGAATATTGCGAAGTTATAAGAAATTGCAACTATAGTTTACATTAGACCTCTTGCGAAAGTCATGATTATAGCGTCCTTCTTTGCGCCTACTCTACGAGTTCCGCTTTAGCGGTATGCGTGAACTTCTAAATAATATTTTTGGCAACACCAAAGGATTTATGCAAGAAGTCTATTTCCATTCAAAATTTCTTGAGTATTTTGGCTGATTGACAAAATATAGTTTTTAGCATTCATATCTGTAAGAAATTTTTAGTGAATTGGTGTCACTGGTAGTTTTAGATGAGTTTTTAGAGAAACTAGAGGGTATCCTGAAGCTTGTTACATACTTGTACCTTTTTGATGTATTAAGAGTGTTGAGTTGAAAGTCCTGAGTTAAAGTGTCTTGGCATTGAGCAAGTGTGACAGTATTGAGTAATTTCTGCTTTACTCAGTACTGACGAAACACCAGGCTTTTGCTAACAGCACTCAGTACTTAGTAATCATGACTCGTAAACAAATCAACTAAAAGTAACAAATGTCAGGTAAAAACATTCTTTTTCTGGTTTTCTTGCTGTTTATCCCCGTTTCTTTGGCGGCGCATTTTCTCGAATGGGGAGACTTGCTAGTTTTCATTACCGCAGGTTTAGCAATTTTACCCTTGGCGGCTTGGATGGGTACAGCTACGGAAGAAATTGCAGTGGTGGTGGGGCCAAGTTTGGGAGGGCTGTTAAATGCTACCTTTGGCAATGCTACGGAACTAATTATTGCTTTAGTAGCTTTAAATGCGGGGTTTGTGAATGTCGTCAAAGCTAGTATCACCGGCTCAATTATCAGTAATTTGTTGCTGGTAATGGGCTTTTCTATGCTTTTGGGTGGACTCAAACATAAAGAACAAACATTTCAACCAGTAGTGGCAAGAGTAAATGCTTCTGCCATGAATTTGGCAGTAATTGCGATTTTGCTACCCACCGCCATGAACTACACGGCTAAAGGTATTGCTGAACCAGTGCTGCAAGATTTATCTTTGGCGGTGGCTGTGGTGTTGATTTTGGTTTATGCCCTCACATTACTATTTTCCATGAAAACCCATGCCTATTTGTACGATGTAGGTGTGGCAGAAACCGAAGAGGAGGAAAACCATAAAAAGCCGAATATTTGGCTGTGGAGTGGGGTATTGTTAGTTTGTACCCTGTTGGTAGCCTTAGAGTCAGAGTTATTGGTTGATTCCTTAGAGGTGGCTACTTCCCAGCTAGGTTTGACAGCACTGTTTACAGGGGTGATTTTAGTTCCCATTGTGGGTAACGCCGCAGAACACGCCACAGCCGTCACCGTAGCGATGAAAGATAAAATGGATCTTTCTTTGTCGGTGGCTGTAGGTTCTAGTATGCAAATTGCCTTATTTGTCGCACCTGTGTTAGTAATTGCTGGGTGGATACTAGGCCAACCAATGGATTTAGATTTTCAGCCTTTTGAGTTAGTTGCTGTGGTGGTATCAGTGTTAATTGCTAATAGTATTAGTTCTGATGGTAAGTCTAATTGGTTAGAGGGAACATTGTTATTAGCTGCTTACACTGTACTGGGATTTGCTTTTTACTTTCACCCACCTATTAATGGAATTGGGTAGTTATTCTGACAATTGAATCTAGCAAGCGATCGCCGCATTTTTACCAAGTTAATTTTCAGGCGATCGCTTTTTATTTTTAGTAGTAATTGTGACATTTTTGGACATTATTCCCACTACTGAGGACATCATTAATCACACCGTAAGTAATTTATAAGTCTTTCAGCCCCAAACTACACATATATATATACCGCTTAGGGTGGAATAATTTCTTTGACATCTAGAGTTTATTATTCTTGTCACGCTTATTAGTAAATTCATCACAAAATATCAGCTTGAGGCAATTTGGCAGTTGATTAAATCATTAACTGCTGCCATTTCTAGTATCAAATAATCACTTATAGAGATTTAAACTCTACTCAATGGTAAGAGTTTAGAACGCAAAATCCAGAAGGGCAATATGTTTTTAATTCTGACTATTTGATCCTTATATGCTCAAAATTTAACTCCTGAGATTTAAGTAAGCACTATTCCGGAATTAATAAATTTTTTCTGTCAAAGGAAATATGGGTGATAGTGACATCAATTACCATGAATGATATTGTCCTGCTGATGACGGGTGTATTAGCAATCAAGCAACCCGCTCCGTCGATTGTACCCAAGCAGCCTGTAATTCAGCTTGACAATGGCGTGAAGAAAAAAACATATGTTGAGCCATATCAGTTAGTGTCATCTGCAAAAATCGCGCCACCTGAATTTATGCCGCTCAATCAAAGTTCGCCAGATATTAAGTTAGCTTTTAAAACGGAAAACCAAGGAACTCCGATTAAAAAGACAGATTTAATCAAGGATGCTTATAGTGTAGATGAGTTCCAAAATTTCCATGCTGTCAGGGTTAAACTTCCCCGGCAACCGCAGATCATAGCTCAACAAATCCGCAATGAAATTATCATTGCTAGACGCTATGGTAGGTCTGTGAGAAATGTACCAAATTTACGTTTTGGTAATTCAGGTACAGCCGTGAGAGTCTTGCAAAGATTATTAATTGCCAATGGCTATAGTCTTCCCGTTGATGGCATTTATGGAGCATTAACAGAAAGTGCAGTCAAAGCCTTTCAAGTACAGCGTAATCTCCGAGTAGATGGGATAGTTGGCCCCAATACATGGAGTTCCTTAACCCGGTATTCAAAATAATTCGTAATTCGTAGTTCTTAATTACGAATTACGAATTACGAATTATCAATTACCGATATTTATGGTGTTCTAGCAGTTGTTGCGCTCTGGGTTTGTAGATTAAATAGAATAATGACTCAATGTAGCGCAATAAATCCTCCCGTTTTTCTTTGGATGTAAAGTTCCAGAATCCGTAAATTCTGGCTAAGGATAAGAGTTTTGTGGTGTGAATCTTCCAAGTATAGGTGCTGTATACTCGGTCAATGGCTTGCTGAGAAACTACATTCCAATATTGGGGATTCTCTTCACATTTGCTCACAAATTCAAGAATTTTTTGGGCTGTTTCTTCTAAATGTGTGGGGTTGATATAAAATCCATTTACTTTATTTTGGATAATTTCTAAAGGCCCACCAAATTGAGTGGCAAAAGTCGGTAATCCTGAAATCATCGCTTCTAGAATTGTCAAACCAAAGGCTTCAAATAACGCTGGTTGTACGAAGATTCCTTGATGGTCGGCGATGACTCGATAAACTTCTCCAGAATCATTTTTGGATAGGCGCACACCTAACCAACGAATTTTGCCATGTAAATTGTACTCATCAATAATGTGGTAGAGTCTGACGATTTCTTCCCGTTCTTCATTGTCGTCGGATTCTTCTACTCGCAACTTACCGGCAATTAAAATTAAGTTGCAATGTTCTTGCAATTCTTTACTTTGACCAAAGCATTCTGCTAAACCAGTGAGGTTTTTAATGCGGTCGAGACGCGCCATTGAGAAAATAGGACGTTTTTGGGGATCATCGAGTTTACCGAAAATTTGGCTAGGGTCTTCTAAAGTAAATAACATTTCGGCAATGCGTGCGCGATCGCTATCTACTCTTTCTTCATGACGTGTATAGGGAAAATAGGCGTTTTCATTCACCCCTGGCGGTACAACGTTGAATTTCGGACTAAATAATTCAATGCCGTTCACCACATGATATAACTCCGGCATGGTGAAGCATTTGTAAGATTCGTACTGTCCGATACTATCCGGTGTACCGACAATTTCTTGGTAGGTACTGCTGATGACGAAATTGGCTGCATTCATCGCAATTAAATCAGCAGTAAATTGTAAAGAAAAATGATATTTATCTTCCAAATCTTGCCAATATAAGTTACTAAACAAATATTTGGATTTTTCTAAAGCGTGGGCAATATTACACTGAGTTACTTTCATGCGGCGCGCCAACAGAAACGCCACTAAGTTTCCATCAGTGTAGTTACCTACAATTAAATCTGGTGTCCCTTGGAATTGTGCTAGTAGTTCCCGTTCGGCATCAATGGCAAAGGTTTCTAAATAAGGCCAAAACTCAAATCGGGAAATCCAATTTTGGGTCATGTTGGGGTTAAATTCCCGCAGAGGAACGCGCAAAATCCAGGCGTTTTCTGTACCGTGGACTTTTTCTAGCCGTTGGTTACACAGAGTCCCATCACTATTAGGAATAAGACGAGTCAGAATGATGACCTTTGGTTGGACGTTTAACCCTTCTAACCCAGCAAGGATGACATCTTCTCGTAGTTGTTTTTCTAAATTCTTGGCTTGGTCGAGGACATACACCACCTGACCACCAGTATCAGGACGACCTAAAACCCCCTCTTGTCCAAACCAACCATGTGCTGACACCAGAACAATTCTAAAAATCATCGGCACACGAGAGATGAAAGCTTCCAGGGTTTGGGGGGCTGGTGAGTCGATTAATTCATCGAGAATTTCTAAAGTTTCCCGGACACGGGAGGCTGTATTACCCCAACCTGGTTCAAAACCCATACTTTGCAATTGAAACCGGAAATGTTCATAGGGTTCATCGTTGGGTCTGTCATTGACAAAGTTGATAGCTTTTTTAACTTGCTGTGAAAGCTGCTGGTGTGATTGAATGCGATCGTTAATTAATAACTGGACACCGTTGTAATGGTGCAGACGCAAAAAGTTAAATAAACTTTCTAGCCATTGTCTTGCGTCTTGAAAGAGTTTACTAGATAGGTAACGGTTAAGGAACTGTACACCCTTACCGATGTTTTTCGGGTCACGGATAACTGGAGTGTAGTCGTAAAAAGGCCCAAAGTCTAATTCTAGTAGATCACCTTCTTGGGGATGAAACTTATTGACAAAGCGATCGCGCAAATCCAATAATTCCTGTATCGTCATCACCTCCACATCTAAATCTGCTGTGACGCGATAAACTTCTTGACTAGCAATCTTGGAACGAATAATAAAACACAGATTTGAGTCTTCTTGAATAATCTCTTGGGTATAGTAAATTAACTTCCCCAGATGAGAAGAAGTATAAAATGTCTCTGGCTTCTCAAATTTGGTGCAGTATTCACAATATTCATTCAAGATGTCATTACGCAATAAATAATTTTGCTCTTTTTGGCGTAATTGACTCATAAAGGCACGTAGATCAGTTTTTTCTTCACTATCCAGGATTGTTTGCATCAATTCTGACATATAGGTCACTCCTAAATGTTGATTTTGCCTTCTAGGGTAGCGCAAGCTGCAAGGCTGAATTTTAGTCAATAGTCAATAGTCAATGGTTTAAAAAAAATCCCATCCGATGAATGAATCTCTCTTTGTTTGTGATTAGGGATGATAACTTTTATGACACCCCATGACAGTTGATAAATTTTGACTGATACCAATTCACAAAAAACTTGATACAGATGGAAACGCTAAAAGGTAAGCTGAGTCTCACTTTCTTAATTTTGAATTTTGAATTTTGAATTTTGAATTGGTATGAGGGGTGAAATTTAGCTATTCTTTGCCTAGAATAAAAAAAAATGCTGATTTTTCAGTCTAACTAAAGGCATAAATAATACATTTTATATCAGCCTAAACGCCCATATATAGAAGCAAGATTATACTCGAATATTTCAGTGGCTGATCGCACTCATCAAAGAATCCAAAAATTTCATCAGTTCATATAATGAGTAATAGCTAGATTGCAGGGTTTGCTCAGTCACACGCCACACAGGTTTTTCAGGGTAAGATATAACTTCTACTATGATGTTGGTGTTGATAGCATTGCCCATCACAGAAGAATTAACACCGTGATGTACTAAAAATCCTACTCTTTGTAAAGCGCGAATAGTCCAAACAGTTGTAATACCCTCACCGATAACATCAACTTTTCCCTTGACTGGGGTATGTAAATGAAACTCCCCAGAAAACATATCAAACTCCACACCTTCACTACGGAAAGTATTAGCAAAAGCACCACTTAACACCAAATCTTCTGGTGCGCCAACCTGTAAAATTCCCTCAGATGTTAATAACCAAATTTGATCAGCCAGCCGCAAAGCTAAATCTAAATCATGGGTAGAGAGTAAAATTGCTTGCTGATTTTCTCGTGCTAACTGACGCAACAATTGCATAATTTCTACCCGTCGTGGTAAATCTAAAAATGCTGTTGGTTCATCCAATAACATCACCATCGGCGACTGCGCCAAAGCACGCGCAATCATAATTTTTTGACGTTCACCATCACTCAGTTCGCTAACTTGACGCGCAGCTAAATGTAACGCACCCACAGATTTGATCGCCCAATGTATAATCCCTTCATCTTCAGGCGTTAATTTTCCCCACCAGTCGGTGTAAGGATGTCGTCCCAAACTCACCAGAGTATAGGCTGATAACATACCCACATCCACCCTTTCCGTCAACACCAAACTTAACCGCTTCGCTAAATTCTGCGGTGCTAACTTGTAGATATCATCCCCCAACAACCGCACCTCACCCGCAATAGGTGGTTGCATTCCGGCGAGCGATCGCAGTAATGTGGACTTACCCGCACCATTAGGGCCAAGTAAACACACCAATTCCCCAGCTTCCAGACACACCGAAATATCCCTCGCCACACACCGTACATTTTTGCGGGATGTTTGATAACCGATAGTCAAATTTTGAGTTGTTAAAATTGGATTACTCATGACGGGAAAGATTTTTGGGAATTACGCCGCAGAATTACCCAAGTGACAACAGGAGTTCCAATCAAAGCCGTAATTGCATTTAAAGGTAAAACCATCTGACTCACCGCCATTTGGGAAAATAAATCAGCCACCAAAGCCAATATTCCCCCCATAATCATCACACCAGGGATTAAAATTCGATGGTCAGAACTCATAAACAGACTGCGACACAGATGAGGAATAGCCACACCCAAAAATGCGATCGGCCCGCAAAAAGCCGTAATTCCACCAGCTAAAATAGAAGCACTACTAATAATAGAAAATCTAGCTTTCTTCACCGTCAACCCCAAACTCCGCGCGTAAGCTTCCCCCAACAACAGCGCATTTAAAGATTTTGATTGCAACACCGCTACTAATAAACTGCAAACTATCACCGGAATTAACACAATTAACTGTTTCCAAGTCACCCCAGCGAAGCTACCAAAAGTCCACATAATATAACTTTGAATCCGTTCTTTAGAGCTAAATTGCAATAAAATACTCACAATTGCACTCGTAGCATAGCCAAACAATAAACCCAAAATTAGCAGCGTCATCGTCTCTTGTACTCGACGCGCCACTACTAACATTAAACCCAAAACCGAAGCCGCACCAAGACTAGCAGCTATCACCAACCCAAAATCAGTAATAATTCCCAAATCATTTAATAAAGTTGGTGTCGCCACACTTGCAGTTAACACCACCAAAGCTACACCTAAACTTGCACCAGAACTAATTCCTAACACAAAAGGCCCCGCCAAGGGATTTTTAAACAGAGTTTGCATTTGCAAACCACTCACACCCAAAGCCGCACCCGCTAAAGTTGCAGTCAAAGCTTTCGGAAGTCTAAATTTGATAATAATATTCGCCCATGTTGCTTTTTCTGGTTCTTGTCCCAGTAAAATATTGATAACTTCCTGAATAGGAATAGAGACAGAACCTAAAGCTAAATCTAGTAAAAATGCCAAAACCAAACCGATAATTAACAGTAAAAATGCTAAAGTTCTGATAGAAGTAGATTTTAGGTATATTAATAAATTAGACGGCAAATATTTAAACAACATTATTTACTAAATTTACGATAATAAAACAATTGATGATTCGGTAATATTTCTGGATGCAGTATTTTAATTAAATCTGCAAGTACAATATCCGGATTACTAATTCCCCCTTCCCAGTAATCATTACCACCATTTGCATTCACACGCGCATTGTTATTATAAAGATTGCCTGTTTTCACGGCTTGAAAATCACCATAGCGATTATCTTCTGCGATTAAATCCTTAACACTTTGCCAACCTTGGCTAAAATTCAACCAATAATCAGCATTAGCTGCACGTTCTAAAACCACTTCAAAAGAAAGCGGTAAACTACCATTAGATTTATCATCACTCCAAAGATAATTTCCTCCAGCATCAGCCAGATATTTCGCTACATAACTGTTACCCCCAGGCATAAACCAAGTACCTTTAAAGTTAAAACCAACAAATACACTCGGACGGTTTTTCACAGCTTGAGCCTTTGCGGCTATTTGTGTATATCTATTCGCAATTTCATTAAATATCTTTTCTGCTTTGGCTTCTTGATTGAAAAACAAAGCTGTAAATTTTAACCATTCACTTCTCCCCAAAGGTGTATCTTCCATATATTCAGCATTTATTCCCACCTTTAAACCGGCTTCTGTGAGTTTGCTATAACTATCAGTTTGGGAATTTCCTGTACCGAAGGTTGTTACTAAATCGGGATTTAATTCTAATAATTTTTCGATATCTACATTGGAATTATTGCCGACTTGGGTAATATTTCCAGCTTTAATTATCTCAACTACTTCAGGTGTATTGACTTGGTTAATATTACTCACTCCAATTAATTTATCAACTACACCTAATTTAGCTAAGTGGGGTAAATGTGTAGTTGATAGAGAAACTATAGAGTTAATGGGAACTGTAATTACTTGTGCTTGCTTAAATCCTTGGGGTGTGGGTGTTCCGCATTGGACTAAAACATATTGAAACTGAGTTTTAGCATTTTGCCAAGGGTTTTTGATGGTGACTACTTTGTAATGTTGGTGATATTCTACTGCAAAGCCTTTGGCGTGGGTAATTTTAATTTTATTGGGAAAGTAATCTTGATTGGAATTATAGTTTTGAATGCAGGCGTTATTACTGGTATTTGTAGGTGTATTAATTACTGTACTATGGCAGGCAATTACTAAAGCCGCAATCAGAAAAAACTGGCATAAAAAAATTATTTTAGAATGAAGCAATTTTAATAAATTCATATTATCTAATTTTTGGTCTATCGGTGGTTAGTGGTGTTCAATAAATTTATTCCTTTTCACCAAATGTTCATTTGTAGGTTGAATGAAGACTTGCACGCTAAAATAATAGATGTAGTTATGTTTAAAAGCTAATGAATATCAATATTGATATCCCTGATGAGATGCGCGTTTATGTCGAGGCACAATTAATGACAGGTACTTACAACAGCATCGGCGAGTATTTTCTAGACTTGGTGCAGCAAGACAAAAAACGTAAGGCGCAAGCGAAGTTAGAAATGCTGTTACTTGAAGGTATTAACTCAGAAACTCAGGAAGTAACACCAGAATATTGGGAAAATTTGCGTTCTGCGGTTTTAGATGAAAATAGTACAGCAACACAAAGCGACGTATGAGCTATAAGTTAGTTGTCAGAAACCAAGCAACGCAAGATTTGCGACATCTAGCAAATTACATATTGATCAATGGAAATGCAGATGTTGCCGTGAAATTTCTTCTGGCGGCAGAAATGACGTTTGCTCAGTTGGCAAAAACTCCTAGTATGGGAAAGGTGACGCAGTTGGTTGTATCTAAATTGGGTGAAATCAGGCAATGGCGCATCAAAGATTTTAAGGATTACCTGATTTTTTATCGGATTCAGGATGATACTGTTGACATTCTTCGAGTATTTCATGGAGCAAGAGATTTGGCAGATTTACTCAGTGAATTAGATGAAGATTTTTAACCATAGTTATAATTTAAACAGACTGCGGTGGATAGCAATGTTCAATAACTTTGTTACCGTTCACCAAATGTTCGTTGACGATATTTTCGGCAACATTGGGGTTAACGCGAGTGTACCAAGTTCTATCATTAGAATAAAAAACTACTGGGCCGAGTTGACAGACTTCTAAACAGCCGGATGTTCTGACTTCGATGTCTAAACCTGCATTTTCTACTGCTGATTTTAAAGCATCAAATGTAGGTTGCCATTTACGGGAAGGGAGACAGCGTGTAGAGGTACAAACGGAAATATAGGAATGTTTAAGAGGATTTTTAGTAAAGGGTATGGGTTTTTTACCTAATACATAAATATCTCTTAAATCTTGATAAAGAGCTAACTTATCTAGATTTGGTTTACCCTCCGGTAATAAATTTTCTCCATCTACCAAAGGATTAGGTAATAAAATCGTCATCAATTGTTCATTCGCACCATTCCAAAACTGAATCCCCCAACTTCTAGGATTTCCTTCTGAATTAAACCGCCGATAAAAAGCCGCACGAGAAACTAAACGTTGCTTCCTCACTTCCACAGGAGTTTTACACAAAGGGCCACCAAAATTAGTATCAATACATAAATGTAAATGCCAACCCTCAGCCGCCACCGTCAAATAGCCGTCATAAAGAATACAAAGCTTTGGTGGTGCATTAAATTCCAACTCCAAAACACTACCTTGAACAATATGAGCAATTCCCACCTGCTGCCAATTTTGTTCAAACAAAGTATAAACTAACGATGCTAAAACATCACTCCCAGAATCAAAATATTCATACTCAACAAACCCCCCCGTAGCTAAATCTTCCCTCACAACCTCATTAACTGGTGTCACCCAACAATTAAACTCAGCCATTTTTCATCCTCCTCTGCGCCTCTGCGCCTCTGCGTGAAAAAACTCTTCTTCTTAAAACCGAGAACTCAACCCAACCTGAAAAACCCTCCCCCCATCAGGATAACCAGGAAACAACTGATAACGCTGATCAAACAAATTATCCAAACTCCCAGTTAAAACCAAACTATTACTAATAGGTACACGCATCTTTAAATCAAAAGTAGTATACCCCGAAAGAAACTCCGTATTAATATTATTAGTGGGATATCCATTTAAGGAGTTCATCAACACCCCCAAATACCAACCTTGGGGATTTTCATAAGACACACCCAAATTTAATTTATCCGCACCTGCAAACCTTAACTCCTTATCAACCTCCGCCGGATTAGCACTTTCTAAAATACGCGGATCATTCGCTGTATAATTAACAAAAGCATAAACATTCCTCGCCAATTGCAAATTTAACGAAGCTTCAATTCCTGTAGTTTGTATTAACCCGATATTTTCCCAAGTTCCTGTATTCCCATTTACAGGCGGCGTGAGTCTTTTAAAGGCAATTGTATCAGAAACACGGTTACTAAAAAATGTCAACCTCAACAAGCCAATTTTACCTAATTTTTGGTCAATTCCCACATCAAAACTATCTCCTTGTTCTGGTTTGAGGTTAGGATTACCAATATTAGTCGGATTATTATTAAATAAATTGGCTATAGTCGGCGCGCGGAAGTTTCTGATATAGTTGGCTCTGAGTGTAGTTGAATCTGATACCGCTAACTTTGCCCCTACAGATGGCGAAGTAAACGAACCATTCACCAAACTACTAAAATCTTGCCGCACTCCTAAATTCATACTAAAATTAGGAGAAAAATTAATTTCATATCTCCCAAAAATTGCCCCTTGACCTATAGCATCATCATAATTTTCTCTGGTAATATTTGTTCCATAATTAAATGTGGTATTGCGTACATTTGTATTCCGATAATCAAAGCCATAAACTAAGGTCTGATTCTTGGTAACATTCCAATTATGTGTAACTTGAATACCATAGGAATTCTGTTTCGTATCAAAGCGGTTTTGGGATGTAATTGCGCCACTGCGATTATCAAAACGAGTGTTGAGAAAATCAGCGTAAACCCTTGCTGTTAACAGTGAATCATCGCCGCTTCCTAATTTGGAGTTCCAGGTTAAATCAGTAAGAACTTGGTCTGTGTATTTCCGATTATTGTCAGTCAGAGAGTTAAAAAATCCCTGTCCAAATTGGGGGAAAGGAATGGGTACACCCCCTGGTACTCCCTGTTCTTTACTTAAATACAAAGTTGAGAGAGTTAAGGTATTCCGTTTACCTAAATTTGCCTCTAGTTTAACGTTAAAGTTATTAAAGAGTGCGTCATTATTTCTTCTCGTTCCCTCAAAGTTAGCTTCAGGAATAGTAAAGGGATAATTATTTTGTGCTTGAGTCCGGCTATATCCAACTACCCAAGATATATCACCGGATTTTCCACTATTTTGAATGCTTTGTTGATTGAGTCCATATGAACCAATATTAACTTTGGTTTCTGTGGTAATTTGCTCTGTAGGACGACGGGTAACAATATTAATTACCCCACCTATTGCATCTGAACCATAAAGTGTTGAACCACCTCCGGGTAATACTTCGACTCTTTCAATATTATTAGTGGTAAATTCTGATAAATCGAAACCACCACCACCTAAATTATTAATTGGTCTACCATCCAATAAGATTAAAACTTGTCCGGTATTAGAACCGCGAATAAATTGACCACTTAAAGCGTTTACTTCTGTCCCAACTGTACCGTCACCTAAAATACCAGGAAGAAATCGCAGTGCTTCTTTGACGGTTCTTGCACCTTGCGCTTCCATTTCTTCACCGGTAATGACATACACCGGACGGGTGGAATCTTTGACTGTCCCTTCCCGACGAAAGGGGGAAAACACAGGTTCATTGAGGAGTTTGTCAATAACTGTGAGTTCAATATCTGGTTCTTGTTCTTGTGCAATTTCTGTAGCGATGATGCTGGAATTTTCCCACAGCATCCCGGCGGTGATAGTCACGCTAGAGATGATAAGTTGAGTTCCCCATCTGGCAATGAATTGATTACGCATTGGTAATTTTAGCCACCTGTATAACTAAAAAATTTTGTTGTCACTAAAGATTTGAGGTTTTTTGCAAAAACTCTCAGCCAGGAGGCAACTTTGATAATGATTATTATTATCATGCTTATGGTGCAATTTGCAAGCTAGTTTCTCAGTTTGTAGTGCGCTGGGAGTTTTAAGGACTAAAGTCCTTACTACGAACTTAACTAACTACTGGTGTTGAATTAACAATAATTGTGATGTAATTTTGTTTATTTACTGAGGGGTGGGATTTTGGCTAAGATGCCTCTTTTTAAAGCTTCTGGACGTTCTGACCAAGGCAGTAATCCATCTGGTTTATCGTAGTATTGAGTGGCACATTGCAAGATGGCAGATGCACTATCATCAACTGCTAGGTTGCCGAATAGATAGGTGAGTTTCTCTTCTGCTTGCAAGGCGATAACGCAAGCATGACTGCAAGCACTCATACATTCAACACCTTGAATTGAGAATTGATTTTGCAATTCCCAGTTTTGTGCAAGGTGTTGCAGTTGTTGTAATAATTGCTGTCCGCCACTTTCACCAACCCGCTTGCCATCTTGCCACACACTGGCGCAGGTTGTGCAGACGAATAGAGTATGCTGTTTGTTGTTCATTGATTTTTAGTTATTGCTGATTCAAAGTATGATTTAGCCTCACGCAGACGCATCAAGCTACTTTTGACTGGTTTTCAGTAAATATGCAAAGTGAAAGAAGAGATACAATCGGTTTTCTAGCTTTGTATCGTGATCTTCTGGGAAAAAATTGTGATGTTTGGGAAATTCTCTACAATCTCATAGAAGTTTGTAGTGTGTGGCGGATATCTGAAGCTATGAGAGAGTAACCCTGACTAGGGCAGAAAATATTCATTGCTATATTCATCTGTACCTCGCAGATGGGAGTTAGTTGTACTGACGGCGGGCATTCTGACTTTGAGATTGGTATCTCATTACAGCTGCGGGACAGTGCCGGATTTACACCAGGCTTTCCCCGTTACCTCTGATGGCTGTTCCCCATCAGAACCGTGTTATGTGGATATCATACAGCAATTTTAGAAATCGCACTCAATTTCTCACAAATATTGAAAGAAGTCTTATTTATGATTCATAAGACTTCCGATTAAGTTATTTAATTGACAAACTACACCCAAGCTTTTATCCTAAATTGCTGAAAAATGTTGCCCAAAGAGTTCCTGTTACGCCTACAGCAATTAAAGCGTTGGTGAAAAATCTGCCTAATTCAACTTGCTCTCCCAATACTTTATCATCTTGACCTGCACTGAAAAATAATGACCAAGCTTGGTTAGCATTGATAGTTGCAAAGTTGTTGAAATCAGGTCTAAATACAACAGTTCCGATTAAATCTTTTCTGGGGAAATCAAAATCAGTTCTCATGGTTTTTTATCCTTATATATTTATCTGGTGAAACAGTCAAGCTTACTTACAGGTTTGTCAACCATTGAATTAAGCCGTTACCTGTGATGACTTCTACAGCGATGAGGGAGACAAAACCAATCATTGCTAAACGGCCATTGAGTTTCTCTGCATACTCAGTAAAGCCTGCTCTGGGAGTTTGATCTACATAAACTTTTGGTTCAATCGCAAAGTTGTTGAGTTGACCGAGTTCGTTCATTGTAAAGCCTTTGTTCATCATGTCTTTTTTCCTTTGCTTGTTATGTAACTAAATATAACAATATGTAAATAATTTTTGCAAGTACTTGACAAAATAATTTAGTAGTGTGAACCGTAATAGACTGGTTGTAGATACCGTATGATGGATATAGAGCGATCGCCTAAAAAGTTGTACGCTGTAAATATCACAGTCAAGTTGTCATGCTGGAACTTTACGAACAACTAGCGATCGCGTTAAAAACAGATACTGTTGTTTTAGCCACAGTTATCAGCACCAAAGGCTCTACACCCAGAGAAGTAGGTGCAAAAATGCTGATCTGCGCCGATGGCATAACCTACGGTACAATTGGTGGCGGTGCTGGAGAAGCCAAAGTTTATCAACAAGCTTTGCAAGTATTACAAACTGGCGAAAAACAATTAATAGAAATTGATTTATCTGGCGCACCACATCGAGAGATTCAAGGTGTTTGTGGTGGCACAATGTTAGTCTGGCTAGAGTTATGGTCAGGTGATGCTAGTTGCAGGTTAGTTGATGCAATTATCAAACAATTACAATCTGGGCAACCAGGAGCAATGATCACACCTTTAAATATTAACGGTACACCCTACTTAGAAACCCTCAATATTCCTGACTCACCCCAACTACAAAATCAGGCTTTCATTGAACCTTTGCTACCACCACCCACCCTATTAATTATTGGTGCAGGACATATTGCAGTTCCCTTAGCTCAGATTGCAAAGATTGCAGGGTTTAGAATCATCGTACAAGACGATCGCCCAGAATTTGCCACCACAGAAAGATTTCCCGATGCCTCATTAGTCTTAGAACAACCTATCACTGCAATTGGCGAAATTATTCGTCAAATTCCTAATTTATATATTGCTTTAGTGACTAGGGGTTATTTACAAGATGTTGCCGCTTTACCACTATTAAAACATTGCCACGCCCAATACATTGGTATGGTAGGCAGTAAAAAACGGGTGGATACTGTTTACAGAATGCTGCAATCTCAGGGGAGTTTACCAAAGATATATGCACCCATCGGTTTAGATATTGGTGCTTTAACGCCGGCAGAAATTGCAGTTAGTATCTGTGCAGAATTAATTAAAGTGCGGCGTGGTGGAACTGGAATATCAATATCTGAGACGATTTAGCTACCGTCTACTGTCACCAAAAAAATCAAGTTTTTTGTTTGTATTCACAAGGACTAAAGTCCTTACTACAAACCTATCAATAACTGGTAATTTTGCCATTTAATCTATTTCTTGCAAAAATTGCTATAGGATTCCTACTTGATTTTTGCACTATTTTAGCCTTGCCACGCTAGTAGGGTGTGTGAGCAGTGAGAGTACAACACCTAGCACCAAGGCCTTTGGTGCGTTACGGCTTACGCCTAACACACCCTACATATACTACATATAGTGAAATTTTTTCAGAAATCAAATTTGATTTCTATAATATATTTACATAATTTAATACTAAAACCCAAAACCCCGGTTTTTTCAAAAAATCGGGGTTCAACTCAACTAGAATCATTACTTTAATATGACCTCTATAAATGCGTCTCCACGTTTATTTTCTCGCCTGGAACTCAACGGTAATAGATTGACTCATCAACCCGGTAGTGTGTTAGGTAGTACCGCTTTAGTGGCTGGTACAACAGTCGGTGCAGGGATTTTGGCACTACCTGCGGTAACACTACCTTCTGGGGTTATCCCTTCGACAGTGTTACTTGTATTAGTTTGGCTATACACCTTAATATCTGGATTATTAATTGCGGAAGTTAGTATTAACACTATGCGTCTAGAAGGACGTTTGAGTGTCGGTTTTTTGGCAATGGTAGAAAATACCCTGGGTAAATTGGGGGCAAGAATTGCAGGTGGGGCATATTTATTTATGCACTATGCCTTGTTGGTGGCTTATGTTACCCAAGGTGGGCAGATTTTAATTTCTGCATTGGCTAAAGTGGGGGGTATTCCTGAGCATTTGCCTGGGTGGGTAGGGACAACAACTTTCACCCTCTTATTTGGGGGCATTATGTATGGGGGTAGAGAAAAGTTTATTGAAAAACTTAATAGTGCTTTTGTGGCTATCGTCCTCGCTTCGTTTTTAGGACTCTTAGTTTTAGGAACTGGACAAGTTCAAAGTGTACAGTTTTTCTTTCAAGATTGGAGTGCTGTGGGTAGTGCTATATCTGTGATGTTAGTAGCACTTTTTTATCATAATATTGTGCCGGTGGTGGTGACTCAATTAGAAGGAGATAGTCGCAAGATTCGCCAATCAATTATTATTGGTTCTGCCATTCCTTTAGTCATGTTTTTGGCATGGAATGCAGTAATTTTAGGTAGTGTCAGCCGGGAAATGGCGCAAATCTATCATAATTTTGACCCCTTGCAAATTCTCCGCGCTGGGGGTGCTGGTGAATGGTTGGGGGTGTTGGTATCGATATTTTCGGAGTTTGCAATTGTCACATCGTTTATTGGGTTTGTTTATGGGTTAGTGGATTTTTTTCAAGATGTGACGGTAATTCGTCAGAGGGGACTTGATCAGCGTTTACCACTTTATTCCCTGATTTTGTTACCGCCGATGAGTTTAGGGGCAGTTAACCCGAATATTTTTCTGGCAGCTTTAGATATTTCTGGGACTTTTAGTATTTCCGTTTTGGGAGGAATCATCCCCGCCTTAATGAGTTGGCAGCAACGTCAAACATCACATCATGAACATCAATTACTAGTTCCTGGGGGACGGGTGACATTAATGATCATGATTGCTGTTGCATTAGTAATGATGACTAAACAAATTCTATCTATGGTCAGATATTAAAGTGTAATTATCTACAAAAGAAAATATTTGCATTGACCGGATAATCGGTGTAAAGCTGCGAATAATAGAGCAAACCTACTTTTATCAGTCTGAAGGATATGTGAGTTTTATACTGGTGCGATCGCGTAATTTCTTCATATTCTTCATCAGAAATTTGCCATTCTGAAATTGATGTTATAAACTGTAGGCGAAATTTCCATAAAGGGTTGGTTAACTATGACAACTACACCGACAATTACTACCAAACTAGACAAAAAATCCGCTAAAAAACGACAGCAGTCTTTTCCTAGTGTCGATATTGGTTCACCTAAAGTACCATTACGTAAACCCCAAAAAATTAAACAAGAACCTGAATTGTTAAGTGATTGGGAACACGCTAGTTGATTGATTGTTGAAAATTCCACTGACACAGTTGAGATGGCGGAGTCATACGAGGGCGATTGTATTGATAAAATCCCTCAAGATTTAGCACAGCTTGGCGATAGAGAATCCACTGCACAGCATCCTCATGATGATTAGCGGTACGCATCAAATTACCTTGGCTTAGTGTCAATCGCCCTTCAGCATCCCATGTAAATTGAGATTTCTGTAGATGATTTTGCTGATTATCACCCCACAACACAGCTAACGCTTCACCTGTAATGAGATTGCCTTTGAGATTACCTCGAATACAGATAAAGTTATCTGAATGGGGATAGCCATAATAGCCATCAAATTGATTTGCAGTTTTGTGAAAATTGGCGCAAACTCCCGCACCTACTCGCCAGTCTTGGGGATCAGGTTGACTGCAAAATTGATAGTTTCCATTGGTTAAGGTGGCAATTTTCAGCTTTTGATTTGGCTGATTGGAATTTAAAACATTTATTAACAAAGTTGTGATTAGCACAAGTGTTTGTGCATAGGGAATCAAACTCAGCATGATTTTATCTCCACGTATAGGAGATTTGTACAACTGAGATGGTTAGTATCTAAACAACTGGGGCGGCAGAAATTACTAAAAATACTAGCAATAAGAGAATTAACAAGCTGATTTTGACGATTAGGTAGGTGCTAGGGTCAAATAAAGGAAAATCGTGTGTCATAGTCCACCTCCTGATATGGCTCTAGAGGTATTTATCTTGATTCTATTGTCTAACAAAAATGAATACATCGTCCGTAAGTTAAGGCTCTGGTAACAATTTTTAGTATTTTGTAGAGAAAGATTTTAAACGCAGAGGGGCGCGGAGGTTAACGCAGAGTAACGCGGAGTTTTGAGGGGCGATTTTACTCATTCATTGAGTCTATCACCCTGCCGTGGTAAGAATGACGCTGCTGGTCAAGATCGGCAAAGATATCTATTAAGTCTGTTTGGTCTTGCCAAGCTCCAAATAATTGATTAAGTTGTGCTAATCTTTCTGTCTCTGTTAAATGTGCTTTGACCGAGAAGATTGGAGATTGGAGATAGCAGATTGGAGATTGTTTTTGGTACAAGCCCCGCTCCTTGTGGGCGGAATAAATCTAAAATCTACAATCTCAAACTCTCAAGCTACATCTCTTGTGGATGTAGTCAATCTGCAATCTACAATTGGCAATCTGCAATCAGTTGACTGTTAAATCTTCGATGGGATAATACTCCAAATTAATTATTAAGCTGTTGTGCTTTTAATTTGCACAAATAGCATTTCCCTTATTTTTTATCTTT
>JBODRP010000049.1:0-23871 GCA_050633005.1 Trichormus sp.
TTAAAGTTATTTCCTACTAAAAGCTGTTCGTTAAAGTTAAAAGCTGGCATAATACATACCTCAAAGTTTAAGGAATAGGGGTTCAAGAGGAAAGGCACAAAGCAATCCTGATGAAATGAATGTCTCTGCCAAGCATTAATAAGGAACTAATGATTCAAAATCTAAAATTACAAAACTCAGTAATTTCAAGCTGAATGTTTGATTGCTAAAGATTGCAATGCAGAGTTTTTTGCATTTGCTCTTTTAACCAAGCAGCAAAAAATTCCTTGAGCAATCGATGCGACAACGATTGCTCAAATGGTTAGGTTTTGATGAATGAACTTGTTGTATTTAGCTAGCAGATTGAAACCTTAAAAGATAAATTTTCTCAGCAATAACTGTCTGAAAAAGAGTGTAATGCTGGAGAACATTTAGAGGATGTTTTAAAAGTATCATTCCTAACACCAAAATCTTAAAAACCTAACCCCCCTAGCCCCCATTCCCTACAAGGGAATGGGGGTTTCAAAGCCTATCGACCTTTCGGGGAGAGGTTTGGAGAGGGGTTTCTAGTATACTTTTCGACTTTTCAAACACCCTCTTAGATATGTTCGACATCACTCACATATACGTGTTTCTGCTAGCTACTTCCAAAAGTTAATAAAGTTAAATTGGAAGTACACAAGAAAATCAAAAGATTATAATTGAGACTTAATCGGAAGAGCAGCTCATCAAGTTATCCAGACTCTGTAGCTACTCTTCGTGGTTGGTGTAACTATTAGGTGCGTGCTACTTGGCTACCAACCAAGTACACCGCCTAGTTACCCATTTCTTAGTAAATAGTGTTGTTGCCACCAGCACCGAAGAGGCTATCAACACCTTCACCACCATCGATGAAGTCGCCTTCAGTACCAACTGTAATGGTTTCATCACCAGCATCACCAAACACAGTGTCTTTATCGTCTCCACCGAAGATGTTGTCATTACCGCCTAAGCCAAGTAAGAGGTAATCTTTACCAAAACTGCGAATCGTATCGGCACTATTAGTCCCGGTGAGGGTATCGTTTTCCGGTGTTGCGTTTATGACTGGCATACATTTATCCTTGTTTCACAATGCAATTTTGTTTTTGTACGTAACTTGAACGTGATGGATGCACGATACAAGTCTTGTTAATTTAGTTTTTACCACTCTCACCACTCCCCCACCCTCCCAAAATTAGAACAGGGGGTAATTAAAACATGGTGAGAAAATACTGTTTTAGTTCGTCATACATATTCCCAATCGCTCGATAAATAAACATTTGCAAAGTAACCTTCATTGAAACTTTATGAATCAATTAATATAGTACTGATTCGACACTTAAGTAATTAAGCCATGCAAAGGTGGGCGTAGAAGAACGCAAGACAGCTTACCAAAAGCTAGGCTAGGGTTACAGGTTTTGGTCAGACGTATCTCTTGTCTTATACCGTTTCTTGATAGAGATTCACTTTATTCTGTACTGTAGATACGTTGCATTCAGCGTCTCTACATCATCCTATTTGGTGCAACTTCATAGAGAATTGGTATTACGCAATTTCAGTTCTTTACCAATATGTAGCCGTGTGGATCAAACTTAAATTTTAGATTTTCGTCCAAAATTCTGTGAGGAATTTGTACAATTAGACAAGCACATCATCACTATATGAAACTGAAAAGTTTCAAAACATTTATTTGATATTCAACTGGAGCGAATAACGCACCTGTTAAATCTCATATCTTGCAATATCCTGAGCAAAAAATTGATGAGGAATGCCAATACAAATAAGTATTTATCTTGATTGTCATCATGATAAATGCCCACATTTTATACTCCAAGCCTCGAAATACAATTTTTCACCGTAAACAATTAAACGGTTGTAGCCGAAACTTCTAGCCGGAGTGAGAGATAGCTGTAACTATATATTTAGGAACAATTTAATACAATACAGCAAACAGGGAAGTTTTAACACGTAATATATCTGTATTTTTGTCTTCGGCTTGTTGCTAGTGCAGCCAGTACGCTAGTGATAAGCTCGTCTGACAAAATTCTTCTAAATCCCTAAAATCTTGTTTATTAAAGAATGGTTAAGGCGTTTTTCCTTTTTACCCTTAATAAACTAAATTGTTAAAGGATTTACAATTTATTACTTTCATTAGCGTGCATCAACATCATACATGAACATCATAGTACCGCCATCAACTTTTTGTATTGAATTTATAAAGAATCTGTTTATAGGATTAACACATGATATTCATAAGCTTAATCTATAGTGTTTTTATACCAATTGGGGATGATTCATGAGATTGTAAGGGGTTGGAGAATAATCATTAGATAATGCGATCGCCACAAGAAAATATTGTTTTATCGTTGAGATGAGGAGTCATTTATCAACCCACATCTTCCAGAATGATGAGTGAGAGGGTACACAAACCTGATAGATTAAGCTATCAGCGAGTAAAAACTGGTGAAAATGAAAGTCCTAGTTATTGGTGGCGATGGGTATTGCGGTTGGGCAACCGCACTTTATCTTTCCAATCGCGGTTATGAAGTTGGAATATTAGATAGTTTGGTGAGACGGCATTGGGATAACGAACTAGGTTTGGACACCCTCACGCCGATCGCACCGATTCAGCAACGCCTCCAACGCTGGCAAGATTTAACAGGTAAATCCATTGACTTGTTCGTTGGTGACATTACTAACTACCAATTCCTTGAGAAAACGTTGCACAAATTTGAACCAAATGCGATCGTGCATTTTGGTGAACAGCGTTCCGCACCGTTTTCGATGATTGACAGAGAACACGCCGTTCTCACTCAAGTCAATAATGTGGTTGGTACGTTAAACCTGCTATATGCAATGAAAGAAGACTTCCCAGACTGTCACTTAGTGAAGTTGGGAACAATGGGTGAATATGGTACACCTAACATTGACATTGAAGAAGGTTATATCACCATTGAACATAACGGGCGCAAGGATACCCTACCTTATCCTAAACAGCCTGGCTCAATGTATCACCTGAGCAAAGTGCATGATAGCCACAATATACATTTTGCTTGCCGGATTTGGGGTTTACGCGCCACAGACTTAAATCAAGGTGTGGTTTATGGTGTCCTGACGGAAGAAACAGGAATGGACGAACTGTTAATTAACCGTCTTGATTATGATGGCGTGTTTGGTACAGCATTGAACCGTTTCTGTATTCAAGCAGCCGTTGGTCATCCTCTAACGGTTTATGGTAAGGGTGGACAAACTCGTGGTTTCTTAGATATTCGGGATACTGTGCGATGTATGGAAATTGCGATCGCTAACCCCGCACAACCAGGAGAGTTCCGCGTCTTTAACCAATTTACTGAACTATTCAGCGTCGGTGATTTGGCGTTAATGGTGAAGAAAGCCGGGAATGCTTTGGGACTGAATGTCGAAATCAGCAACCTAGACAATCCCAGAGTTGAGAAAGAAGAACATTATTTCAATGCTAAAAACACTAAATTGCTGGATTTAGGGTTGCAGCCTCACTATCTCTCTGATTCTCTGCTCGATTCTCTGCTGAACTTTGCAGTTAAATATCAACAACGCATTGACAAAAAGCAGATTTTACCCAAGGTTTCTTGGCATAGAAATTAGGCTAACTGTGCGGCTAATTACAGAAGCCTATTTAACTCAACTCAGTAAATGGCCGAAAACTGGTCGTCATATTATTAGCGCAATATGACGACCAGACAATTGTTGTGTATTCAGCATATCGTCCAGCTGATGCCATTGAAGATATTTCCGAATTTCTCCGACAACAGCGACAAAAGATTAATTCTGACCGTAGAGAATTGATTACGCCACAAGAATCGGTTTACTCTGTTGTAGATACCCAAATTTCACAAAAGCTAGAATTATCTGTCTGGACTGAATAATTTTTTATGAGAATTGCCTTATTCACCGAAACCTTTCTACCCAAGGTTGACGGCATTGTAACACGCCTCCGTCATACCGTTGATCACCTACAACGCCAAGGAAATCAAGTTTTAGTAGTTGCCCCAGAAGGCGGAATTACAGAACATAAAGGAGCGAAAGTTTACGGTGTTAGTGGCTTTCCTTTGCCTTTGTATCCAGAGTTGAAAATGGCTTTACCTCGTCCAGCCATTGGTTACACTCTAGAACAGTTCCAGCCAGATATTATTCATGTTGTCAATCCGGCAGTTTTGGGGCTATCGGGGATTTTCTACAGTAAAGTCATGAAAATTCCCTTAATCGCTTCCTATCATACTCATCTCCCCCAATATCTGCAACATTACGGCTTGGGGATGTTAGAGGGGTTACTGTGGGAACTATTAAAAGCTGGGCATAACCAAGCAGCTTTAAACCTGTGTACTTCTACCGCCATGATGGCAGAACTTTCAGCACATGGCATTGAAAGAGTAGATTTATGGCAACGGGGAGTAGATACGGAATTATTTCACCCCG
Organism: Trichormus sp.; assembly: GCA_050633005.1. Lineage (GTDB taxonomy): Bacteria > Cyanobacteriota > Cyanobacteriia > Cyanobacteriales > Nostocaceae > Trichormus. Next base: position 4,453 of record JBODRP010000049.1, read on the forward strand.
ACTTAGCCAGTTTAGAAATGCGCGATCGCTTAACGCAAAATCACCCTGAAAGCCCCTTATTATTGTACGTAGGTCGTCTTTCTGCCGAAAAAGAAATTGAGCGCATTAAACCCATTTTAGAAGCCATTCCCCAAGCGCGATTAGCACTAGTCGGAGATGGCCCCCATCGCCAAGCCCTAGAAAAACATTTTGCTGGCACAAATACTAATTTTGTCGGCTATCTCATGGGGCGCGAGTTAGGTTCAGCTTTTGCCAGTGCTGATGCTTTCATCTTCCCTTCCCGCACAGAAACACTGGGTTTAGTGTTACTAGAAGCAATGGCGGCTGGTTGTCCAGTAGTAGCGGCGCGTTCTGGTGGTATTCCCGATATTGTTACAGATGGTGTCAATGGGTATCTTTTTGACCCCAAAGCTGATATTCAAGATGCTATTGACGCTACTATTAAGCTGTTAGAAAACAAACAACAACGGGAAATTATCCGGCAAAATGCCCGACGTGAGGCAGAAAAGTGGGGATGGGCAGCTGCAACGCATCAATTACAAGATTATTATCAAAAAATCGTCTATGGCAAAGTGACAGGGAACAGGTTACAGGTGACTGGTACTAGGGAATAGGGCATGGGGCATGGGGCATGGGGCATGGGAAATTTAATTTTTAATTTTTAATTTTTAATTTTTAATTTTGAATTAATTAATGACTCTTCCTAATCCTGGTAGCGTCTTAGCTACATTAACAGAATTGACTCAAGTTAATCGTACTCACGCTTTATTGCGGCGAGTCAAAGACCTTTCTGTTAATGAATTTGTTTGCTTATTAGATTTTATTACTGCCGAATTTCAACAATTTCTTAGAGCTATTGAATTGATCAATAATGAAGCTCTAGAAAATATGTTGGAGAAAGTTTTAGAAGCAATCACACTCAAAATTGGTCAAATTCTCCAAGCAGAACATACGGCGATTTTTTTAGTTGACTATGATAAAAGCCAACTGTGGTCAAAAGTTCCCCAAGATAATGGGCAGAAATTTTTAGAAATTCGTACTCCAATTACTTTTGGTATTCCTGGTCATGTTGCTAGTACAGGTCAATATTTAAATATTGGTGAAACTGCTACTCATCCTCTATTTAGTCCAGACTTAGAAAAACAAATGGGCTATGCAATTCACAATATTTTATGTATGCCTGTGGTGAGTAGTAAAAACCAAGTGGTTGCTGTAGTACAACTAGCCAATAAAACTGGAGATACACCATTTAATCATGAAGATGAAGGACGTTTTCGTGATTTTGCAGCTTCAATAGGCATTATTTTAGAAACTTGTCAATCTTTTTATGTAGCGGCTCGCAACCAACGGGGAGCAACAGCACTTTTACGGGCGACTCAAACATTGGGGCAAAGTTTAGAGTTAGAAGCGACTTTGCAAATAGTGATGGAGCAAGCCCGAATTTTAATGCAAGCTGACCGGAGTACGCTGTTTTTATATCGCAAAGAAATGGGGGAATTGTGGACAAAGGTAGCAGCTGCCGCAGACACGACAAATTACATGGAAATTCGCATCCCTGCTAACCGTGGGATTGCTGGTTATGTGGCATCAACAGGGGAAGCACTGAATATTCCTGATGCTTATAAAGACCCTCGGTTTGACCCTTCAACTGATAGAAAAACTGGTTATATAACACGGAATATTTTGTGTTTACCAGTGTTTAATTCAGCTAATGAATTAATTGGAGTTACCCAATTAATTAATAAACAACAAGGTAGTTTTACCGCTTCTGATGAAGAGTTTATGCGGGCTTTTAATATTCAGGCAGGAATTGCTTTAGAAAATGCTCGCTTATTTGAAAATGTTCTGCTTGAAAAACAGTATCAAAAAGATATTCTCCAAAGTTTATCAGATGCTGTGATTTCTACAGATATGGCTGGTCGGATAGTGACTATTAATGATGCAGCTTTAACATTATTAGGTTGTCCTTTGGGCGACGTTAACCATAAAAGTAATAAACTACTGTGGGAACATAATTTAATTGGTCGCTGCGTTTGGGAACTTGTCCCAGTGGAAAATTTACAAATGCGTTTGGAAGATAGTTTAAAAACCGGTGCGAAACATTATGTACCAGAACAAAACTTGACAGTAGGCATTTATCAATTACAAAGTGCTGAGGGAATACTGACAAGTGAAACACAGTATTCTATATTGACAATACGCGATCGCACTAACCCAAATATTTTTCTCACCTGGAATTTACCCCTTACCCCCCAATCAAAGTTTTTAACGTCTGAACAGGTAACAATTCTCGACCGTAGTATTAATTTGACAGTCAACCCCCTGACTAACCCAGAAGGGGGAGTGAGAGGTGGGTTGGTAGTGCTGGAAGATATCAGCCGTGAAAAACGCTTAAAAAATACCATGTACCGCTATCTTACACCCCACGTAGCAGAGCAAGTATTAGCCGTAGGCGAAGATGCTTTAATGGTGGGTGAGCGTAAGGAAGTGACAATCTTATTTTCTGACATTCGAGGTTACACCACACTCACAGAAAATCTGGGTGCGGCAGAGGTGGTATCACTCCTAAATCAGTATTTTGAAACAATGGTAGAGGCGGTTTTTAACTACGAAGGCACTCTAGATAAATTTATTGGTGATGCGTTAATGGCCGTATTTGGCGCACCTTTACCACTCACAGAAAACCATGCTTGGCGGGCGGTACAATCAGCTTTAGATATGCGCCGACGCTTGGAGGAGTTTAACCAACGCCGCATTATTCAAGCCCAACCACAAATTAATATTGGCATCGGTATTAGTTCTGGGGAAGTAGTTTCAGGAAATATTGGTTCTCAAAAACGCATGGACTATACAGTCATCGGGGATGGTGTCAATTTAAGTTCCCGCTTGGAAACAGTCACTAAAGAATATGGTTGTGATATTGTTTTGAGTGAGTTTACTTACCAATTATGTAGCGATCGCATTTGGGTACGCCAATTAGATAAAATCCGAGTCAAAGGTAAACACCAAGCTGTGAATATCTACGAGTTAATTAGCGATCGCACCACTGATTTAGATGCTATCACCGAGGAGTTTTTGTTTCACTACCATACTGGCCGTACAGCCTACTTATCTCGTAATTTTACCGCAGCGATCGCCTCTTTCACATCAGCCAAAAATATTAGACCCAAAGATCAAGCGGTTAATCTTCACCTAGAACGCGCCTACAATTACCAACAAACACCACCTCCACAAGACTGGGATGGAGTTTGGGCAATGACACTCAAGTAGTCATGGGGCATGGGGCATGGGGCATTGGTGTAGTTGTTTCTTTTCCCTAGTCATCAGCTATCAGTCAGCTTTCCCCCTCCTCACTTTCATGTTGAAAGGGATTTTCTCCAATCTTTAGTTGTTTTTTTGTGCGCTTTAAGTTTTTCCACAATGCTTTAATCTGTTCGTATGCTTCCTCTGGTTGCAATTTTCCCGCCGTTTCTAAGTTACAGATATAACTTACCCTTTGAGCAAATTCTTGGAGATTGGCATTGAAAACCAAGTTTTCTGGTTTTACTTGACCATAATAACGACCACGAGGATAGAGAAAATTTTCTTTAGTCACTATTTTTTGCTCCATTTATTCGACTCCCTATTGTTGTAATTTTTTTAAAGCGAAATTGCTAGCAGGCTGTGTATCTAATAATGTTGAGTGAATTTTGGTACTCCTACTATCAACTGAGTAAGCTATGACGCTGGTAAATGACATAGTCTGAATCAAGCTCCTTGACTGTTAAGGGTTGACGGTTTAGAGTTCACAGCCAACAGAAAAAGATGTATGAGTTGAGATGTGCCTCATACCGTTTCTTGATAAAGATGCACTTTATTCTGTACTGTAGAGACGTTGCATGCAACGTCTCTACATCATTGATTTGGTGCAACTTCATAGAGAATTGGTATCAGCCTACTTAGTATTGATATATTTTTCTTTTCATGAAAAATATTGCACTGATTTTAAAATGTTTTTTGGGGTGTTGAGATATAAACACCAATCTTACCGACAATTATGCACACCAGACTGAATTTTCCTCAGAAAAATTGTCCTAGAGAAGTTAATTAATGCACTCATTGCTGAATTGATGGGTTTGGGTGGTAGACTCTCCTGATCGATTACAGATTTGCTTGATCTTATTTCATCATTTCTAAAAATGTTATGTTATGCTGCTTTTTTGATACAAAAGTATAAGTATTAATATATACTCTAATTTTTGATTATGAAAATATTTTCAGTATCTGTGTTAAAAAAGTAACTTACAACCACAAAATATCATAGATAACAAGCAATCAGCTTCTGTGTTTGGTTAGATATTTACTCATGGAGGCTCTCTACTGATGGAGTCATATAAGTAGAACAGATTCGATTTTGATGAGGTATAGCAACTGATTGAAAAAAGTAATGAGAATAATTAGCCGTCATGAACTGCGTACACCAGAACACATGAAAAAATCTTTCCCTTACACCCCTACACCCCTTGTTCAAGTCAGTGAGTAATAAGTACAGGACTTACGCAAGTGTCACAATTGATCGTTGATGCGTGACGCTATAAGTTTCATGACTACGTTCAGATACTTTCGCAGCGTCACACATCCTACATCGAAAAATATCCCAGTTGCGTGAGTCCTAAAGTAAATTTCTTACTCATTACTCATTACTCATTACTTATGACTTAATACTTATGGTTTACCTCACTTACTTCAAAAGTGCTGTAAGTTTTAATACTCAAAACTGATGAGAAAGATCGAGATTACCGACTAATAGCTAATCTGGAATAACTAAAGATAAAATGGGTAAGCCCGAAAGGACAAAAATTGTCTCTCGCCTAAAACCTTACCTCCTACCATGTCTGTTTATTCCAAGCTATACGAAGGCAAAGCAAAAATTCTCTATACAACTGATGATCCCGAAGTCTTACTAGCTGACTTTAAGGATGATGCTACAGCATTTAATGCCCAAAAGCGAGGTAATATCCTGGGCAAAGGGAAGATCAACTGTAGTATTTCTAGTCAGCTATTTCAACAGTTGGAAGCCTCGGGTATTAAAACACACTTTATTGATAGTCCTGCTCCTCATCAAATGCGGGTGAAGGCAGTGAAAATCATACCTTTAGAAGTAGTTATCCGTAATATTGCGGCTGGGAGCTTGTGTCAACAAACAGGCTTAGAATTGGGTACATTATTAAAACAGCCCCTAGTAGAGTTTTACTATAAAAATGATCAATTAGGAGATCCGCTATTAACACGCGATCGCCTTTTGCTCCTAGAACTAGCGACACCGGAACAAGTCGATGCAATTACTCATCTAGCATTGCAAATTAATCAGTTTCTCCAGGAATTTTGGTTACGGTGCGGTATTACCCTAGTTGACTTCAAACTAGAATTTGGTGTTGACTCACAAGGAAATCTACTTTTAGCAGATGAAATTAGTCCCGACACCTGCCGACTGTGGAACACAACAGAAGCTGATCCTAATCGCCGGGTGATGGACAAAGACCGTTTCCGCAAAGACCTAGGAAATGTAGAAGATGCTTATCAGGAGGTTTTAGAGCGAGTATTACAAGTAGTTGAAACTCAGAATTAATCCTGAATATTAATTGTGAACTGTTGAGTGTTGATCCTCCGAGTTTTAGATTTGCAATTTTGGATTTTCGATTGTTTTTGGTACAAACCTCGCCCAAGCGTGGGCTGCCAAATTTTAGATTGGAAATTTTGGATTTTCGATTGCCGGATTGAATCTAAAATCTAAAATCCAAAATCTAAAATTGATGAATCCCCAAGCTGCACCCATAAAGGGGTACAGTCAATCTAAAATCTAAAATCCAAAATCTAAAATTGGTTGACTGTTAAGTGAGTGTAGCCTGTGTACCTTGAATTTAGCAGTCAGCACTAAAAATTGCTTTGTGATGGTGTGTGGATGTGAAGAGGAATATAAATAAAATGCGTTTATCTCCAGTATTAGTGGCAGCTGTAGCAATTACAGCACCCTTAAGTGGCTCTTTGAGTGCAAATGCACAAACTCCTAACAGTTTAGAGCAGACAGCAGAAGTTTTACCCCCTGGGACTAATCAGCAGCCAGAACAGACTGCAACTTCCCTAGAACAGTCCAATTTCACTGAAGTAAAAACACTGGCAGAAATTCCCGCCCCAGAAATTTCTGCATCTGCTGCTTTATCATCTGAGAATCAACCCACAAAATCCGCCACAACAGCCACAAAAGAGGTCATTGTCCCTACTCTAGCAGTAGCACCAGTATCTACAACTCCCAAACCTACTTCTGAAAAACCTAATTCATTTGCCAATATTCAGTCTGCATCTGTTGCTGTTGCTCCCCTAAATTCCCAGACGGAGAAATCAGCCAAAAAATCCCCCGTGGTGATTACATCTCCATCAACGGCACTCAACCAGAGAGGAACTGCCAAGCAACTGGTACAAGCACCAGAAACTACTACGCCTCCTCCTACCCCCAGCACTCAACCAGTAACACCAGCACCAGAGCCAAATAATACCCCCGCTCCAGAAAATTTCAACACTCCCAGCAACACCCCAGAAACTACTGAACCCCGTGTATTGGTGTCAGAAGTCCTAGTCAAAGGGCAAACAGGGCAACTCACCCCAGAATTAGAAGCCCAAGTTTATAACGTTATTCGTACCCAACCAGGACGAACCACAACCCGCGCTCAACTCCAAGAAGACATTAACGCCATCTTCGCTACGGGCTTCTTCTCCAACGTCCAAGCTACACCAGAAGATACACCCCTAGGGGTGAGGGTCAACTTTATTGTCCAACCCAACCCTGTCTTAACCAAAGTAGAAATCCAAGCTAATCCCAGTACTAACGTTCCCTCCGTTCTTCCCCCCAATACTGCTGACGAAATCTTCCGTAACCAGTATGGCAAAATCCTCAACTTACGAGAATTACAAGAAGGTATCAAGCAACTAACAAAGCAATATCAAGACCGAGGTTACGTCCTAGCTAATGTTATTGGTGCGCCACAAGTCTCAGAAAGTGGTGTTGTCACCCTGCAAGTAGCGGAAGGGGTAGTAGAAAATATTAAAGTTCGCTTCCGTAACAAAGAAGGTCAAGAAACCGACGAAAAAGGGCAACCAATTCGGGGACGCACACGGGAATATGTGATTAAGCGAGAATTGGAGTTAAAACCGGGACAAGTATTTAACCGCAACACTGTACAGAAAGACCTGCAACGGGTATTTGGCACAGGACTATTTGAAGATGTCAATGTCTCCCTTGATCCTGGTACTGACCCCAGCAAAGTGGATGTAGTCGTGAATGTAGTTGAGCGCAGTAGTGGTTCAATTGCGGCTGGGGCTGGGATTAGTTCTGCGAGTGGACTATTTGGGACAGTCAGCTATCAACAGCAAAACCTAGGTGGCAGGAATCAGAAACTAGGGGCAGAAGTTCAAGTAGGTGAAAGGGAGTTATTGTTTGATCTCCGCTTTACAGATCCTTGGATTGGTGGTGATCCTTACCGGACTTCCTACACAGCCAATATTTTCCGTCGCCGTTCCATTTCATTGATTTTTGATGGCAAAGACAACGATATCAGAACATTTAACCCTAATAATATTACTGATACAGACGACCAAGACCGTCCCCGTGTTACCCGTTTAGGTGGTGGTATTACCTTCACTCGTCCCCTATCTGGTAATCCTTACGAGAGGTCAGAATGGACGGCTTCAGCTGGGTTACAGTATCAAAGAATTTCTACCCGTGATGCTGACGGTAACTTAAGAAAAGAGGGGGCAGTATTTGATGATGCTGGCAACCTCGTGCCTGGCACAACCGTACCTTTGAGCTTTTCTGGTAAAGGTGAAGATGATTTATTGTTAGTGCAGTTAGGAGCGCAGCGCGATCTCCGTAATAATGCTTTACAACCCACCAACGGTTCTTTCCTGCGTATCGGACTAGATCAATCAGTACCCATTGGTTCTGGTAGCATCTTCCTCACCAGACTCCGGGGTAGTTACAGCCAATATTTACCAGTCAAATTTACTGGCTTTACAAAAGGGCAAGAAACCCTAGCCTTTAACATCCAAGGCGGTACAGTCCTCGGTGATTTACCCCCCTATGAAGCCTTTACCCTAGGGGGTAGTAACTCCGTCCGGGGTTATGAAGAAGGCACATTAAGTACTGGACGCAGCTACGTACAAGCCTCAGTAGAATATCGCTTTCCTGTATTCTCAGTAGTTAGTGGAGCGTTATTCTTTGATGTAGGTAGTGACTTAGGTACTACCACCAGAACAGCCGAAGTACTGAATAAAAACGGTACTGGCTACGGCTATGGCTTGGGTGTGCGCGTACAATCACCCCTAGGGCCAATTAGGATTGACTACGGTATCAACGACGACGGTGATAGCCGCATTAACTTTGGTATTGGCGAAAGATTTTAACGCTGACAGTTAACTGTTACAGCACTTTTGAAGTAAGTGAGGTACACCATGAGTAATAAGTAATAAGTAATAAGTAGTAAGCAGTAAGTAATAAGTAGTAAGTAGTAAGTAATAAGTAAATTTCTGACTCATTACTCATTACTCATTACTCATTACTTTTTTCAATCAGTTGCTCTACCTCATAAACATCGAATCTGCTGTAACATCCTAAAATTACGAATTACGAATTACGAATTACGAATTACGAATTACGAATTACGAATTACGAATTATCAATCAGGGGTTTTTACCAAACACATGGATAATAATAACCAAAATACTAAGAGTTTGTGCTTATGCTAGAACACACTCTAGCTGCGCCAATTACTCAAACTGGTATAGGACTACATAGCGGTATCGCTACTAAGGTGCAGATACTACCGGCACAGGTGGGTAGTGGACGCTATTTTGTGCGTGTGGATTTGCCAGATTTACCAATTATCCCAGCCCAAATAGCAGCCGTTAATCAAACTGTCCTTTCAACTCAGTTGGGCAAAGATGAAGCATCGGTTCGCACAGTTGAACATTTATTAGCAGCTTTGGCGGCGATGGGTGTAGATAACGCCCGCATTGAAATTGATGGCTCAGAAGTGCCGCTTTTGGATGGTTCAGCTAGAATTTGGGCAAATAGTATTGCTGAAGTGGGTTTGAGATCACAACCAGTTCCTGTGACTGAGGAAAAACAGCCTTTGACAATTCCTGAGCCTATCTGGATTTATCAAGATGATGCTTTTGTGGCTGCTATCCCAGGATCAGAAACTCGCTTTAGTTACGGTATTGATTTTGACTTACCGGCAATTGGTAATCAATGGCATAGTTGGTCTATTACTACCGATAGAGAAACAGCCTCAGTTACCTTTAGTGAAGAAATTGCCCCAGCCCGGACATTTGGGTTGCTGCATCAAATCGAACATTTGCAAAAATCTGGGTTAATTAAAGGTGGTAGCTTAGATAACGCGCTACTTTGTGGGGCTGATGGCTGGGTAAATCCACCATTACGATTTGCAAATGAGCCAGTACGTCATAAAATTTTGGATTTAGTAGGGGATTTGAGTTTATTGGGATATTTTCCCCACGCTCACTTTTTAGCGTACAAAGCCAGTCATAATTTACATATTCAGCTGGCGCAAAGAATTTTAGCTCTCATCTAAAATTCTCCATCCTACTCACTAAATACCCAGATTAAAATTCAACTGCTAATGTCAATCCTGTCTGAAGTGAATAGTCCTGCATCTCTTGATGAGACTACACCTGAGATTAAAACAACTCTCACCTCTGAAGAAATTCAGAACCTGCTACCCCACCGCTACCCATTTTTACTTGTAGATAGAATCATCGATTACGTACCAGGTAAACGAGCGGTAGGTATTAAAAACGTTACTATCAATGAGCCACACTTTCAAGGACATTTCCCAGGTAGACCACTTATGCCAGGTGTGCTAATTGTAGAAGCAATGGCTCAAGTTGGTGGTATTGTTTTAACACAATTACCAGAGGTAGAAGGAGGACTGTTTGTTTTTGCTGGTATCGATAAAGTCCGGTTCCGCCGCCAAGTAGTACCAGGAGATCAACTGCTGATGACGGTGGAACTGTTATGGATTAAACAACGTCGTTTCGGGAAAATGCAGGCAAAGGCAGAGGTTGACGGTCAACTTGCTGCTGAAGGGGAATTAATGTTCTCTCTAGTTAGCTAAAATCTAACTTCCGTGGTAGTAGTGTAGCCGTGAATTATCCTGAAACACCAAAGCAGGATACCAATTTCCCAAAATCACCACAAGAGCCTCTTATCAATTCTTGACTTTCGCTACCCTCACACATAAATTGCCCGACAACTTTTTTACTGATACTCACACACTCAGTCACGCCAGTCCTCTGAATTTGTCCATCAAAGCAAGGCACTGGCTTTTCAAGATAGTTCTGGAGATTTACCCTTGAAAACGCTTATTCATCCAACTGCTGTAATTCATCCAAACTCGGAACTACACCCAACGGTGCAAGTCGGTGCTTATGCTGTGATTGGAGCAAATGTCAAAGTAGGTGCTGACACTATTATTGGCGCACACGCAGTCTTAGAAGGCCCTTGTGAAATTGGGGTAGGAAATCAAATTTTCCCCGGTGCTGCCATCGGCATGGAACCCCAAGATTTAAAATTTGTAGGTGAACCCACTTGGGTAAGAATTGGCGATCGCAATTTGATTCGTGAGTACGTCACCATTAACCGCGCCACTGGTGCAGGAGAAGCCACGGTGATTGGCAATAATAACCTACTCATGGCTTATGTCCATGTAGCCCATAATTGTATTATTGAAGACTCAGTAGTAATTGCCAACTCCGTAGCCTTAGCTGGCCACGTCCATATAGAATCCCGCGCCAGACTCAGTGGTGTTTTAGGTGTGCATCAATTTGTACACATTGGCAGACACGCGATGGTCGGCGGCATGGCACGCATTGACCGCGATGTGCCACCTTATATGCTAGTTGAAGGCAATCCCGCCAAAATCAGAACCCTCAACTTAGTAGGGTTGAAACGTTCTGGATTTGAGAGTAACGAGTTACAACTGCTCAAAAAAGCCTTCCGCATTCTTTACCGTTCTCAGTTGAGCTTTAAAGAAGCCTTAGAACAACTAGAATCTCTAGGAGATACGGAAACCCTCCAAAATTTACGCCGTTTCCTCTTACTATCCCAAATGCCAGGCAGACGGGGCTTGACTCCCGGTAGGAGTAAGATAGGCGGGAGTGATGAGAGTTAGGCAGGGAGTTGGGGGGCAGGGGAGCAGGGGAGGCAGGGGGAGCAGGGGGGCAGGGGAGGCAGGGGGAGCAGGGGAGGCAGGGGAGGCAGGGGAGGCAGGGGAGGCAGGGGGAGCAGGGGAGGCAGGGGGAGAAAAATACAATGCCCAATTCCCAATTCCCAATGCCCAATTCCCAATTCCCAATTCCCAATGCCCCATGCCCCATGCCCCATGCCCAATACCCAAATTTTATAATTTTGAATTTTAAATGAGGATATTTATCAGCACTGGTGAAGTGTCTGGCGATTTGCAAGGATCGCTATTGATTGCGGCGATGAAGCGTCAAGCTGTGGCGGCTGGGTTGGAATTAGAGATTGTTGCCTTGGGTGGTGACAAGATGGCTGAGGCTGGGGCGAAGATTTTGGGGAATACCAGTGGTATTGGTTCAATGGGTATTCTGGAATCTTTGCCTTATGTGTTGCCAACTCTGATGGTACAACGCAGGGCGATCGCCTATTTAAAACAACATCCCCCAGATTTGGTAGTGCTAATTGACTATATGGGGCCAAATCTTGGCATCGGTACTTATATGCAAAAGCATTTACCAGATGTGCCGGTGGTGTACTACATTGCGCCCCAAGAGTGGGTATGGTCGATGAGTTTACAGAATACTACCCGGATTGTAGGCTTTACAGATAAGTTACTGGCTATCTTCCCAGAAGAAGCCCGTTATTTTAGCCGCAATGGGGCTAATGTCACCTGGGTAGGTCATCCCCTCATTGACCGGATGCAAAACGCCCCTAGCCGTGACGCAGCCCGTGCTAAATTAGGGATTGATTCAGAGCAGGTAGCGATCGCACTTTTGCCAGCTTCCCGCAAACAAGAATTAAAATATCTCCTACCAGTTATTTTTGCGGCTGCCCAAACTATCCAAGCAAAATTACCAGCCGTACATTTTTGGATTCCCTTGTCTTTGGAAGTTTACAGACAGCCAATAGAGGAGGCAGTCAAGGGTTATGGGTTGCGGGCTACAGTTATATCAGGTCAACAAAAAGAAGTATTTGCGGCGGCTGATTGCGCTATTACCAAATCTGGCACAGTTAACTTAGAACTAGCTTTATTAAACGTGCCGCAGGTGGTAGTTTATCGTTTACATCCCCTCACAGCCTGGATTGCTAGAAAAATCCTCAGAGGTTCTATTCCCTTTGCTTCACCACCTAATTTAGTGGTAATGAAACCAATAGTGCCGGAGTTATTGCAAGAACAAGCAACACCAGAAAATATTACGCAAGCAGCAATGGAATTGTTGCTTAATTTTGAACGCCGACAGCAAACCTTGGCAGATTATCAACAAATGCGCCAGTATTTGGGAGAATTGGGAGTATGCGATCGCGCGGCTCAAGAAATTTTGCAAATGCTAACAGACTGCTGAATCAATTCAAAATACCCTAGGGGATCTTGCTAAAAAATTCAAAATGAAGAGTAAGCGGAAAAGACCAATAGCAATAGATTTATTTGCTGGTGCGGGAGGGCTAAGTTTAGGATTTGAGCAAGCTGGGTTTGATGTGAAAGCTGCCGTTGAAATCGATCCGGTTCATGCGGCTGTTCATAAGTTTAATTTTCCCTATTGCGTTGTATTACCTTGTTCGATCACTGAGTTATCAGGGAAAGATATTCGAGAAAAAACTGGAATTGGCAACCAAAATATAGAAATTATTATCTCTGGCTCTCCCTGCCAAGGTTACTCCTATATGGGTCGTCGAGTATTAGACGACCCAAGAAATTTTTTAGTAAAAGATTTTATAAGATTAGTTTTAGAGCTAAAGCCTTCTTATTTTGTTTTTGAAAACGTCAAAGGTTTTACAGTTAGTAAATATCAATCATTTTTAGACGAATTAATCGAAACTTTCACTAATAATAATTATCAAATCTGTTTACCCTGGAAAGTTCTTAATGCTGCTTATTATGGAGTACCACAAAAGAGAGAAAGACTATTTATAATTGGCGCAAAGAAAAGTTTCGTTTTGCCTGAATATCCTGCTCCCTGTAGTCAACCACTTTCTGTTAAGTTAGCCAATTCTATATTACCTCCTACTCCATCTTGTTGGGATGCCCTCAAAGATTTACCAGAAGCAGAAGAATTTGAGGAATTACTATATAGTGATTGCGTAGAAACGGAACAATGGAGCAATCCCAGCAACTATGGGCGAGAAATGAGATGTTTAGATGATAGAAGCTGGCATTTTGGGTATAGGAGAAATTGGAATCCTTTTCTTTTGACTTCTAGCATAAGAACTAATCATTCATCAATCTCACGAGCTAGATTTCATGCCACAGAACAGGGAAAGAAAGAAGCTGTTTCCCATTTCTTCAAATTGGCACAAAATGGCATAGCTAATACCTTAAGAGCAGGAACTGATGCTGCTCATGGCTCACACACATCTCCAAGACCTATTCATTATAGTAGTCCTCGCTGTATTACTGTACGAGAAATGGCACGATTACATGGGTTTCCTGATTGGTTTCGTTTTCACATTACAAAATGGCATGGTGCAAGACAGGTAGGAAATTCAGTTCCGCCACCATTGGCGAGAGCAATTGGTGCAGAAATTATGAAATGTTTAGGAATCAATCCCACTACTCCTGAAGATGTTTTGGATTTGGGAGATCCCAAACTTTTATCTATGACTGCGAAACAAGCTGCAAATTATTGGCAGGTTAGTATATAGCGATTCCGAGTTAAGTGAGGTACAGATAATATTTTGAAACGCAGCGAAAAGTTCTGGAGGAGGGTTTCCCTCCGTAGGAAACTTTTCAAGACAGAGGTACGCAGAGATTTGTGCCTCAGCAGCCTATGAAACGCTATCATCAGTAAATCCCATTACGTATTACTTATTACTCATTACTCATTACTCATTACTTATTACTTATTACTTATTACTTATTACTTATTACTCATTACTCATTACTCATTACTCATTACTCATTACTCATTACTTATTACTCATTACTTATTACTCATTACTCATTACTCATTACTTATTACTCATTTAATGGTGTAACGCTAGAGTGCTTGCAGTTTGAGTAATATGCTTTAAGGACTAAAGTCCTTACTACTAACCGCATAAATTGGTTGTTGTTTAAATAGCAGAATTACTCAAAGGATTATTCCTAGAATGCTAGGAAAGTGAAAAATATTATTGTCAAGATTTGAGCATAAATATGTTAATCAATTGGCTTTATTTACTGGCAGCAATTTTGTTTGAGGTTTTAGGCACAACCTGCATGAAATTGTCAGAAGGCTTTAAGAATTTAATTCCTTCTATCTTGATATTTGTGTTTTATGGTTGTGGTTTTACTTTCTCTACTCTTTCCCTAGAAAAACTAGATGTTGGTGTAGCTTATTCGATTTGGTCAGGGTTGGGAACTATGTTAATTGCTACTATTGGCATTATCTGGTTTAGAGAATCTATGTCATTAGTGAAGTTTCTATCTATTGCTTTAATTATTATGGGTGTGATTGGTATAAATGGGAGTAAATAAATGAGTAATGAGTAATGAGTAATGAGTAATGAGTAATGAGTAATGAGTAATGAGTAATAAGTAATGAGTAATGAGTAATGAGTAATAAGTAATGAGTAATGAGTAATGAGTAACAAGTAAGGCTCTTGGGTCGGTTTTATGGTACAGCATTAGAGGGTGTTTGAAAAGTCGAAAAGTATACTAGAAACCCCTCTCCAAACCTCTCCCCGAAAGGTCGATAGGCTTTGAAACCCCCATTCCCTTGTAGGGAAGGGGGGCTAGGGGGGTTAGGTTTTTAAGATTTTGGTGTTAGGAATGATACTTTTCAAACATCCTCTAAAACCTACTTCCTGGTTGTTGAAGAAATTTCTCTTCCTCTGGAGTTGAAACGCGTCCTAAAATGCTATTGCGATGAGGAAATCGCCCAAAACGCTCAATTACTTCTAAATGTCGCCAGGCGTATTCAATAGGTGAAGCACTATCGGGATCATGACTCAACTGCTGAAACAACTTCACACATTGCTGCTGATCAGTTAGGTTTTCGCTGTGTTCAAAGGGTAGGTAGATAAACCAGCGTTGTGTAGGCAAAAATTCGTGATCGTAGCCTTGAGCAACCGCGTGTTTAGCGGCTGAAAGTGCTTGTGTGTCAGTTGCAAATGCTTGTGGTGTACCTCGAAACATATTTCGGGGAAATTGATCTAGTAGCAAAATCAAGGCTATACAGGTTTTTGGTAAATTTAGCCAGTTGTTTAGATATCCGGTTGCACCTTGTTGGTAATCTTTGAGAAATCTATGTTTTAACTCTTGATCAAACTCTGCTTGCGGATTAAACCAAAAGCTTTTGGGTTTACCGTAATCTGGTTGTTGAGGATGACCAAACCAAAAGTCTAAAATTACCTCTGCCTGAGACATGATTATCTATTTTGACACATCACTTGTCTCATATTACGCATATTTGCGGGCAATTCCAAGTTCATGGCTTGTTGAATAAAAATTGCTGGGATGGGAATTTTGGGAGTAGCTTGAACAGTATAAGCGAGTAAAGTTCCCTTGCCACAGTCTTTTAATTCAACATTGGCTGCAAAATCCGAAAAGCTGCCTTTTTCCATGTGAAACTGCACTTGATGTCCGATCAATTCCACAACGCTGAGGTAAATTTCTACTTGTGCGGTTAAAAATAAAAAGGATTTCTGTGCTGTTTGATAGAGGCGTTTCACTTCACCCCGTTGTAAAACTTCGCTTTTTGTAATGTCAGGAAAGTATAATACCCAACGGGAGTAGTCAGTAATTTTCTGCCATACCTGCGATCGCACCATTGGTAAGTACATACAAGCACTGACTGCACCACCCCAAACAGTATGGGATTTTGTCTGTACTAAAATTTCACCTTGCATCATCAAGCGTTGCTGTTCTTGATTCCAAGTCATACCCGAACCTGTGAGCAATTGTTCTGAGATATGGATTACAGACATAAATTTGTTTCCGTTACTCCTCAAGTTCACCATCTGCGTCGGTTGAGAATTACAACCTCATTAATCTTTAATTCCAGTTTATTACACCAGTTTTTCGGAATTAATTCTGTCTGGTAATTATTCTGAAATTATGCCGGAAAATCCGTGTTGTAAATTACAAATATCATTGACGGTTCAGTAGTAGAAAAAATTAGATTACTACTTCATCAAAAATTTAAGTTAGGCAGACTTGAAGAGTGAAAAAATTTATCTCTATAAAATATTGTATGCAATTCCATAAACCCAGAACCTTAAGAATATCCCCAAATATATGAAAATAATTGTTAGTCTGTCAATGTATATGAAATGCTTAATCGAGAGGAGAATAAAATGAGTCAATCTTTCTTAAACCGCCTATTAACTCAGGCTTTTGGTGTGTTTCTGGGCATGGGGATAGCTGTGTGGTTACTCAGGGGCTTTGGTTTAATCACCTTTATTCCTGGAGGCGTAATTTTACTATTGCTGCTGGGGGCGATCGCCATAGGTTTAATTTCCTATGCCCAAAGAACCTGGTGGCGGTTTTAAATATATATATCGATATCAATTTTGTTTGATTGTTTATATGCCATTAGACTGGTGTGTGCATACTTAACTTGAATGCAGGATCTCTACATAGCAAAACAACATGAAAAATTAAGCAAAAACTATGGGTATTTATCTGTGTAGTGTTTGCGGCTACGAATATAACCCAGAAATAGGCGATCCTGATGCTGGTATCCCGCCAGGTACACCTTTTGAAGATATCCCAGAAGATTGGGTATGTCCGGTTTGTGGTGCAACTAAAGATTTATTTGAGTCAGCATCAGGTTAAATCAGTTATCAAAAGCAGGATTTACGCAAGTGTCACCTTCTTAATTACGTAAACGGGTAGCGGTTTCCCGCAGGGTATTATGAATTACGAATTAATTCTGTACTAGTCTAGATAGTAGATGATCATTTGAGATACTTGAGAATTGCTAGCTTTAAAAATTGTAGTTATTGGGGGTGGGGCGGCAGGATTTTTTGGAGCGATCGCTTGTGCTGAATCCAATCCTGAAGCCCAAGTTACTTTACTTGAAGCCAGTCGTGAAGTGTTGGCTAAAGTCCGTATTTCTGGGGGGGGACGCTGTAACGTTACCCATGCTTGCTTTGAACCACAAACACTAGTCCAAAACTATCCTAGGGGCGGTAAAGCTTTGCGTGGTGCGTTTAGTCGTTTTCAAGCCCAAGATACTGTAGCTTGGTTTACTGACCACGGAGTTAAACTGAAAACTGAAGCTGATGGTAGGATATTTCCCATCACCGATAGTTCAGAAACAATTGTTAACTGTTTGATGAATACTGCCGCAGCCGAGGGGGTAGAAATTTGGACTGGTGCAGCTGTGGTTAGTGTTAAACGAGTCAGTGATGAATTTGAGGTGAGTTTAAAATCCGGGGAGATTATTAAATGCGATCGCCTACTATTAGCAACCGGTAGTAGTCACATCGGTTATAAAATCGCTAAAGAATTAGGACACCACATCGAAGCACCAGTCCCCTCATTATTTACATTCAATATTTCTGAAGCAAAACTCCAGGCGTTAGCGGGGATTAGTGTTAACCCTGTAAAGTTGCGGTTATCTGTGGAAAATCACCCAATCTTAGAACAAACAGGCTCATTACTCATCACCCACTGGGGTTTGAGTGGCCCGGCTGTACTAAAACTTTCGGCTTGGGGTGCGAGATTGCTGCATGAAAACCATTACCAAGCGACTTTAGTAGTGAATTGGTTGCCTGAATTTACACAAGAACAAGTCAGGGAAAAAATCTTAACAGTGAAGAATGAATGGGGGAAAAAAGCGATCGCATTACATCGTGGAGTTGATTTACCTCATCGTCTCTGGCAATACATCATTAACCGTGTAGGTATTACCACAGATGACCGTTGGGCAGAATTACCTAATAAAACTTTAAATTTATTAGTGCAAGAATTAACCCAGGGAAAATACTTAATCGATGGGAAAGGAGTCTTTAAAGAAGAATTTGTCACCTGTGGCGGTGTAAATCTACAAGAAGTCAACTTCAAAACGATGGAAAGTAAACTAGTGCCTGGGCTTTACTTTGCCGGAGAAATTCTTGATATTGACGGCGTAACAGGTGGATTTAACTTTCAAAGTGCTTGGACAACCGCTTATTTGGCAGGAAATGCGATGAGTGGGCAGTAGGAAGGGAGACAAGGGAGGTAAGGGGGACAAGGGAGGCAAGGGAGCTAAGGTAAACAAGGTAGACAAGGTAGACAAGGTAGACAAGGGAACGAATTTTAGATTTTAGATTTTGCGGAAAGTCTGTAGCAAGATCCCGTAGGGTGCGGAGGTTTCCTCCGTACAGAACTTTCCAAGACGGATTTTAGATTGAACAAAGAATGTTGAGCGCAGTCCCTACCTAAACAAGTTATAGGTAGGGTAAGCGAAACCCAAGATCGTTGTAAAATACAGTTGGTACGGTAAAAGGCAAAGCCTGGAGACACGACCATTTTTATATTAGTAATTACTAGTTTTGTGGCTATTATTACTAATTTTTTTACTAGAGTGTCCGTAGGCAAAAGTTCCAACGGCACACGCTCGTTCGCCAGTTTTTCTGGTAACGCTATTTTTAGCGAATGAATCCCCATCTATAATCTTTGATTTAGATGGGGTGCGTTCAAATCCAGAACACCAAAACATAAATCATCCCAAATGAACACCTTAGTAGGGTGCGTCAGTATGAATAAACTCTTGGTATAGTTAGGTTTTCTCACACTGACGCACCCTACAGTTTGGATATTTTTTATCTGCAAGTCCCTAGTGACCTCAGTGATGATATTATCCTTCCATGCGTTTGTACCTTTCCCCCTGCGCCCTACCTCTTATCAAATGGTGAGATTAATTAACTTGTATTCATTGCTGTGGTCATCAGGTATGATACCGAGTAGTTAATATTCTTTAATACTTTGTTGACGCTTGATAGTCCAATCTGAAAGAAATTAGGGTAGAAGTAATGGGAAAAGGTCTTTCAACCTTATTAGCAATATTGCAACGCAGAGGTTTACCAGCCTTATCTACTTTAGCGGCGGTGATTGGTGCATCAGTTGCTTACTTGGCTGTAGCTCCGCGTTTTTATGAAACATCAGCGAGGTTGATGGTTGATGCTAAAGGTGTCAGTGTTTCCGAATTAGGACGTGATTT